>NZ_JBEOVA010000068.1:0-19956 GCF_040295225.1 Streptomyces sp. NPDC002896
TCGGCCCGTCGGCGGCTGGCTAGTCGGTCACGCAAGGAGCAGCGTCATGCCACCCATGTGAACCACCGGATCAGCAAGGAGATCGTGTCCGTCGCCCAACGCACCGGTCGCGGCATCGCCGTCGAGCAACTCGATGGGATCCGTGAGCGGGTACGGCTACGCCGCGACCAGCGGGCCACGCTCTCCTCATGGCCGTTCCACCAGCTCGGCCAGCACCTCGCCTACAAGGCCCAAAGGGCCGGGGTCCCCTTCCTAGAGGTGGATGCGGCCTACACCTCGCAGCGCTGCCCGCGCTGCAGGCACACCGAGAAGGCCAACCGGCCCACTCGGGACAACTTCCGCTGTCGTCGGTGCGGCCTCGCTGGGCCGGCCGACCACGTCGCCGGGGTCAACGTGCGCGACCGCGCACGCTCGGCGTGGGCATTCGTCACCATGCCCGTCCCGCCACCGGCCTAGCCGGAAAGCGGGAGATGCGACCCGTGACCGTCCTTTCGTAGGGGGCAGTCGGGAGCGCGACAAGGTGTGAACGACCGGGCACACAAGCCCGGCCGTTCACGGCCGAGAAGGTGACCCTCTCCTCGGTCGCGATCGGCCTGTCCGGATCGATCGAGCTGGTCGTCGCCTTCCGTGCCGCCCAGGGCTTCTTCGGTGCGCTGCTGATGCCCAACACGCTCGGCCTGCTGCGCGCGGTGTTCCCCCCGCGCAAGTTCGGTATGGCCGTCGGTATCTGGGCGATGGTGTCCTCGGTGTCCACCGCGCTCGGCCCGACCGTCGGCGGACTGCTCGTCGAGCACGTCAACTGGGAGTCCGTCTTCTTCATCAACGCGCCCATCGGCGTGATCGCGATCATCGTCAGCGCGCTCGTGCTGCCGCAGAGCAAGAGCGAAGCCGCGGCGAACGAGAAGTTCGACATCCCGGGTGTCATCCTGCTGGCGCTCGGCATGCTGATCGTCGTCTTCGGTGTCGTCAAGGGTGAGACGTGGGGCTGGACTTCGGCCGGCACCATCGGCGCCATCGTGGCGGGCCTGATCATCCTGATCCTGTTCGGCTGGTACGAGACCCGCGTGGCGTACCCGCTGCTGCCGATGCGGCTGTTCCGCAGCCCGGCTGTCTCCGTCGGCGCGGTCATCACCGCACTGAACTTCTTCGTGCTGCTCGGCTCCATCTTCTTCCTGATGCTGTACCTGCAGAACGTGCAGGGCTACACCCCGGTCGAGGCCGGTGTGCGCACGCTTCCCCTGAGCCTCGCCGCCGTGGTCGCCTCCCCGCTCGGCGCCGCGCTCACCGACAGGTTCGGCCCCCGCTTCACCATGCCGCTCGGCATGGTGCTGCAGGCCGCCGCGTCCTTCCTGCTGCTGGGTCTGAGCGCCGACTCCGGTTACGGGGCGCTCTGGCCGCCGTTCATCGCGCTCGGCCTGGGCGTCGGCATGGTGTTGTCCGCGTCCTCCGACGCGATCGTCGGCAACGCCCCGGTCCGGGACGCCGGTGTCGCGGGCGGTCTCCAGGCCACCGCGCTGCAGGTCGGCGGCGCGCTCGGCACCTCCGTACTGGTGTCCCTGATCAGCAGCCGGGTCGGTTCCACCCTGACCGGCGAACTCACCGCCGCCGGCGTGCCCGCCCCCATGGCCCAGGACCTGGCGGAAGCGAAGGATGCGGTCGCCATGGGCGTCGCCCCCGTCTCCGACTCCATGACCGGCCAGGTCAAGGAAGCCGTGAAGCAGGGCGCAGCTGACGCCTTCATGAACGGTGTGCACACCGCTGTGCTCACCACCGGTGTGCTCTGCGTCGTCGGCGCCGTCGTCGCGGCGATCGGGGTGCGGCGAATCCCCGAGGCGGCCGCCCAGCACTGACGGCACGGGCGGAACGAGGGCCCGGTCCGGTGCGCCTCCCCGAAGGGGGGACCAGCGCGCACCGGGCCGGGCCCTCGGTCTGTGCGGTTATGCCTACCGGCCCTCGCCCGCGGGGACGCGCCCGTGCCAGGCGTCGTCGAGCAGACCAGCGACGCCGTCGACGGTGAGCGGCCGCGGATTCGGGTACGGAGCCGCCGCGACCCTCTCCGCGATCCCGTGCAGGGCGCCGGCGGGGACGCCCAGATCCGCGAGGGTCGTCGGCCCGTCGTGGGCGAGGGCCAGCTCGTACACGGCCGCGACCGGGTCCCCTCCCGTGACGCGCTCCATGCGGGCGAACGCCTCCGGCGCGGCGGGCCGGTTGAACGCCATGACGTGCGCCAGCAGGAGCGTGTGCAGCTCGGCGTGCGGCAGGTCGAAGGCGCCGCCGAGGACGTGCGCGAGTTGATGGTGCAGGCCCATGCGCGCCTGGGCCAGGCAGATGCCGGCGAGCCAGGCCGCGGACTGCAGGCGCCCGCGGGCCTCAGGGTCCGCCAGGTCGTCGAGCACCGCGGGGAGCGCGGTCAGGATGCCGCCGACGGCCTCGGTGGCCAGCGCGTCCGTGACCGGACTCGCGGTGGGCGACCACAGGGCCTCGACGGCGTGGGCCAGGGCGTTGACCGCGCTGGTCCGGGTGAGGCCGGGCGGCAGCGTGAGGGTGAGATCGGGGTCGTAGACGACCGTGCCGGGCACCAGTGCGGGATCGCGGCGGGTCGTCTTCACGCCGTCCTCGGTCTCTCCGAGCACCGGGGTGACCTCCGAGCCCGCGTAGGTGGTGGGGACCGCGATCTGCGGCATCCCGGTACGTACGGACACCGCCTTGGCCAGTCCGATCGCCGAGCCGCCGCCGATCGCCACGACGCAGTCGGCCGACGCAGCCTCGACGACCGCCATCGCCTCCGCCGTCACGGCCACCGGGGTGTGCGCGGCAGGGCGGTCGAAGCGGGCCGCGAGCCGCGCGCCCAGTCCCTGGGCGACGCGGTCGGCCGCAGCCTTGGCCGAGGGGGTCGCGACCAGCAGGACACGCCCGGCCCCGAGCCTCTCGACCTCGTCGGGAACGTGGTCGACCGCGCCGCGCCCCGTCAGTACGCGGCTGGCAACGGTCTCATGGATGGTGAGGGATGTGCTCATACGGTGGTCTCCGATGTGGGAACGGGCGCGGAAGGGGCTTCGTGCCCGGGGCGGGACGCGAAGTCAAAGTACATTGCGTGGATCACCCTGGTGGCGGGCCGGTGGCGGCCGGTGGAGAGACGGACGTCGGGTCGTCCGCAGAGGCGGCGACAGGATGGGCGCCCTGGCCAGGCGACCGGCGGTCGCGGCGCAGTAATCCGCACAGTCGACCAAGAAGGAGTACCCGGCTCACGTGGCAAATCTGCGCGCCGCCCAGAAGGAGATGACCCGGCGGCTCCTGCCCTCCACAGCCCTCGAACTCTTCGAGTCCAAGGGCTACGCCGCGACGACCGTCGACGACATCGCGAGCGCGCGGGCACCACGAGGGTGACCTTCTACGCGCATTTCGCGTCGCGCACCGCCCTGATGGGAGCGCTCATCGAGCAGCTCGACGAGCTGCTCGAACGCACCGGATCGCCGATCCAGCGACCCTCGTCCGCCGAGCTCATCGCCGTCGTACGAGAGGGTGCCAGGAGCGGCATCGAGGCATGGCTGCGGGAGCGGGCGGACCACTGGCCGGATATCAAGCCGTACCTCATGTCGGCCCTCGAGGCGGCGACCGTCGACCCTGAACTGCGCGGCCCGGTCGACCAGTGGTTCGAGAGCGCGATCAACGACATCGAGGAGGGCCTGAACCAGGCCGACCGCTTCGACCCTGCCGACAGGCACATGCGCGCGTTCCTGGCGTTCTCCGAGTTCGACGCGGTGGCCCGTCGCTGGATGCGGCGCGGCTGGGAGAAGACCGATCCCGAGGTGGCACTCTCATTGCTCGCCGACAGCTGGGTGCATGGTGCACTTGTTAGTTGACGGCAGGTCAGAGCGCTAGCGACACGGGGTCGTTGGCCCTCACCGCACTTGTGCCGTGCCTTTTATGTTCCTGCAAGTGAGCGACAGCCGCCGCGCGTTCGCGTGGGTGCTGAATTGTCAGACTTGCTCGCTACGTTGAGGGCATGACTCATGTTGAGCGCAATCCCGAGCGGATCACTCCGCGGCAGTTCCACGAAGCCGCCGGCGGTGCCCTGCTCGGTTACGAGGAGCGCGTCGGCAGCGAGGAGGACCTGATCGATCCGCACGGTCGCGGAGCACCGCTGTACTTCCAGCACATGGACATGCCGCGCCCGCAGCGCAACCGGGTCCACGTCGATGTCTTCGTGCCGCACGACCAGGCCGAGGCGCGCATCGCGGCGGCCGTAGCCGTCGGCGGCCGCCTGGTGACCGATGAACACGCGCCCTCGCACTGGGTGTTGGCCGACGCCGAGGGTAACGAGGCCGGCGTCGGCACGTGCGGATGGACCGGGCCCGAACCGGTCAGGCAGGCGATACCCGCACAGCAGGCGGCCCTCGGCTGATCATGTGCTCCGAGCGAGAGCGTCGGGCAGGTGGCGGACGTACCGCCGCTGGCAGAGGATGAGAAGCGGACAGCTGGGCTGCTCCTGTGCTGATCCTGCCCTTGCCGCTAAGGAGCCCCGACATGCGCTGGTGGTCGTCGCTCGTCACGCTCGGCCGTGAGGGGCTGCGCGTCCAGCGCGCCTTCGCATCGCCATGGGCGATCGCGCGGGCCGTCCTGGCCGTGCTGCTCGCGACGCTGCTCGGACTGCTGTTGGACGACCAGTCAGCCGGGGCGATGGCGAGTGTCGGGGCGTTCATCTGCGGGATCGGGACGCTCCTCAGTCCGCTGCGGCACCGTGCGGTGAATGCGTTCGCGATGGCGGTGGCCTTCAGCACCATGGCGGTGCTGGGTGCCCTGGTGCACGGCACCACCTGGCTGTTCCTGCTGCTGCTCGCCGTGGCGGCGTTCGTTGCCGGGTTGTGGTGGACGCTCGGCGTCGCGCCCGCCATCCGGGCCTGCCTTGCGGTCATCGGGATGATGATCACCGCTGACCTCTCCCCGGGTCTGCACGGCGGCTTGGTGATGGCCGGGTGGATGGCAGTGGGGACGGGTCTCATCGTCGCGGTGCAGTTGCTTCCGCCGTACGGGCCCCGGTTCGCGGCCCAGCGCCGAACCCTCACCGCCCTGTACCGATCGCTCGCATCAGCCGCGACAGCCGATCCGGGCACGGCCGGCCCTGCCGCGGCTGCCTCGTCCGCTCCGTTCACGGCGGCACGGCAGGCCCTCGACCTGCTGCCGCAGTTCAGCCGGCCGGCAGCCGCGGCCATGTTCGGTCTGCTCGGCGAGGCCGAGCGCATCCGCCGCGCCCTGCAGACCGTGCGGGTCACCGAACCTGCCTCGCAGACCATGCGGCTCGCCGTGCCCGCGACGGCAGCGTCAGAGCCTGCGGACCGGGCGGCTCTGTCGGCCGCCGCCCGGGTGCTGGACGACATCTCCCGTACGATCGCATCCGGCCGCGAGCACCGCTCTCCCGACGAGGCGTGGAGCAGCCTCGAGTCATGGGCGGCGCTCTCGCACACGCGCGGCCCGCGCGACCTCGCCGCCCGGTTGCGGCAGGCCGAGGCACTGGCCCGGCGGTCCACCGAGGGTCGGCTCGGCGATGTGCTCGAACCCCACACCGAGGTGCCGGGTCTGTACGCGGGCTCGCCCGCCGTGACGCGCACCGTCCGGCGCCTACGGGCCCAATTGCATCCCCAGGCGCCGGTCTTCCGCCACTCGGTGCGGCTCGCGGTGGGCGTCGTGATCGCCGAGCTGATCGGCCGGTCGATCGGCGGCTGGGGCGGCCTCGGCATCTCCGCACACGGTTTCTGGGTGTCATTGACCACGATGCTGGTGCTCTTCCCCGGGTACGGGCACACCATCGCCCGCGGCTGGGGAAGAGCGGCCGGAGCCGTGCTGGGCGGCCTCCTCGCCTGGGTCCTGTCCCTGCCGCAGTGGTCGCCCACCGGCCTGGTGGTCGCGTCGGTGGTCCTGGCCGCGGCGTCGTTCCTGACCCTGCGGACCGGGCAGCTGATGCTCAACCTGTGGCTGACCGCGTGGATCGTCTTCCTGATCCACCACGTCGGAGGGCTGCCCGGCCCGACGGCCTGGGCACGCGCCGCCGACACGGTGGTCGGCGCCGCGCTGGCGGTGCTGATCTTCCTGCTGTGGCCCACCTGGTCCACCAGGCGCCTGCCGGGCCTGCTCGCCGACTGGCTCCGGGTGCAGGACCGGCTGTTCCCGGAGCTGCTGACCGGCTACGCCGACGTCGGCGCGACCGACGCGGCCGCCATCGACGAGCTGCGGGCGCGGTCACGGCAGGCCAGAGAGCACCTGGAGTCCGCCGTTCAGCAGTCGCACGCCGAGCCGGCTCACCACCTCGTCCCCTGGTCGACCGCGCAGCTGGACGAGATCAGCAAACAGGTGTCGACGGTCGCCGGGTACGCAACGCTGCTGGGCGAAAATCTGCCACGCACCCCGCAGGACACCGTCCCAGAGCTGACCGAACTCGCCGACCCGCTGCACGAACACCTCGCCGCACTCGCCCGGGCCGCCGCCGGAGCGGAGACCGTGGCACCGGGTGCGCTGCGATCGGTGTTCGACGCCTTCGCCGCCCGCTCCGGCCTGCTCGCGGCGGCGGCCGACGGCTCGGGGAGCGCTGCGGCGAACCGCGCGGTCGCCGTGAGCAGTGCGACCGTCGACGCGGTCGAGGACCTCACCGCAACGATCGCCGCCCGCCATCGCCGCCGGCACGCGGCCTGACGTCGGCGCGTGCCGGGCGGCGATGCGCCGGGCTGCCTCGGCCGGTGACCGTGATCAGGACCGATGGCGTCGCTGTCCGTGATCAGGACCGATGGCGACGCAGGGCGGGCATCGTGGCGGCCATGGCCAGCGTGGCGGCGATGACGAGCAGGCCGCCGCCTGCGACAGCCGTACGTACTCCCAGGGCTGAGGCCGCAGTTCCGTGCAGCACGTCGGCAAGCCGTGGCCCACCCGCCACCACCACGGTGAACACGCCCTGCATCCGGCCGCGCATCTCGTCGGTGGCGGCCGACAGCAGGATCGCTCCGCGGAAGACCATGGAGACCATGTCGGCGACTCCGGCGGCGGCGAGGAACACCACGGCCACCCACAGACTGGTGCTCAGTCCGAATCCTGTGATGGCCGCACCCCAGGCCACGACTGCCGCGATGACCATCAGTCCGTGCCGGCGAGCGCGGGAGAACGTGCCGGACATCAGGCCGCCGGCCACCGCACCGATCGGGATGGCCGCGAACAGCAGCCCGAGCGCCAGTCCTTCCCCGTAGGGCGCGTACGTTTCCGCGGCGAGCTGGGGGAACAGGGCCCGCGGCATGCCGAAGACCATGGCGATGATGTCGGCGAGGAAGGACAGCAGCAGCACCTTGCGCTGTGCGATGTAGCGGAAGCCCGCGATGACCTCACGCCATCCCGCGCGGCCGGCCGCCGCTGTGGTCAAGGGCGGCAGCGGGGGGAGTTTCCAGACCGCCCACACGGTGGCGCACAGGGCCAGGGCGTCGATCAGATAGAGCTCGGCCAGGCCGATAACGGGGATGAGGGCACCGGCGAGCAGCGGTCCGGCCACCAACCCCGTCTGCATGACGGTCGATCCGAGGGCGTTCGCAGCGGCCAGTTCCTCCTGGGGAACCAGTCGGGCGATGGAGGCGTTGCGGGCGGGGGAGTTGAGGCCGAAGAACGCCTGCTGAAGGGCGAGCAGCACCATCAGCACCAGCACGGAGTCCAGTCCGGTGACGGCCTGCGCCCAGAAGAGCAGCGAGGTGACGGCTATGCCGCTGTTGGTCAGCAGAAGCAGCTTGCGCCGGTCCATGCTGTCGGCGATCGCGCCGCCCCACAGCGCGAAGACCACCAGTGGCACAAGCCCGGCGAGGCTCGCGTAGCCGACCCATGCCGATGAGCCCGTGATGTCGTAGATCTGCTTGGGCACTGCGACGGCGGTGAGTTGGCTGCCGACGGCCGTGACGATGGTCGAGGACCACAGCCGGCGGAAGGCCGGGCGGCGCAGCGGCCGCGTGTCCATCATCCAGCGGCGCCACCCGCGCCCGCGGGGCGTCACCGGACCTGTTGCCGTGGGTGGCGCTCCCGCGCCGGGGTCGGTGCCGCTGCCCTCCGTACCGGCGTCGTCGGTACTGCTGTCGTCGGTGCTGCTGTTGCTCGTATCCACATTCGTCCTGGCTGCTCGTTACATCTTTCTGTTCGGGACTCACTATCTCTGAAGCGCGGCGGCGGCTCTCCACCGGCTCATCCCCTTTGGACTGTCATGCCAGAAGTGGACCGGCCACCGAGACACAACAGTTAGCGCTTGACCACGTGATCTCTATTGACGCCTCAGCACCCGGCTGTCACCTTAGCAAGCGCTTACTAAGGCGCTCCGTGCGTGACCGGTCGGTGGCCGGTCCGTCGGGGCACTCGCATCGTCAAGGGGAATGCATGCGCGACCTACTTGGGTCGGGACGGCCCGAAGCCGCCTCTGCCGAACGGCGCCCGGTCTTCAGCGGCCGCTACCAGCAGCTGTGGATGTTCCTGCTGCTCGGTTGGCTGATCAGCTATGCCGACCGGACGGTCACAGGGCCCGTCATCGCCTGGATGATCGAGAACAAGGCAGGGTTCATCGGCGACGCCGCCAACCCCGCCACCCTCGGCGGGCTCATCGGCTCGATGTTCTTCACCGGCTACATGCTCACCCAGTACGCCGGCGGACGGCTCGGCGACCGTTACGGCCACCGCGAGATGCTCGTGCTCTCCCTGCTGTGGGCAGGCGTCATGACGCTCGTCTCCGGCCTGGTCACCGGCCTGGTCGCGTTCGTCGTCGCGCGTGTGCTCACCGGTCTCGGTGAGGGCGTCTTCTACTCCAACGACCGCACCCTCGTCATCGGCCACACCCCGCCCGAGCGGCGTACGGTCGGCCTCGGCGTCGTCATTTCGGGCCTGTCGATCGGCCTGACCATCGGCGTCGTCGCCACCCCGTACCTCATCGACTGGGGCGGCTCACTCGGCATGGGCGGGCGCGCGTGGAGCATGCCGCTGTACGTCCTCGGTGTTGTCTCGCTGTTCGTGGCCGCCGCCACCTGGTTGTTCTTCCGGGCTCGGGGCGACCGGCCGCTGCGGCTCGGGCCGCCGGCGCTGCGGCTTCTTGCGTACTCCGTCCCGTCCGCCATTGCGATCACCGGCCTGTTCCTGCTCACTGAGCACCTGGGCTGGCCGGACTGGCTCACCGCCATCGGCTCCGGTGTGCTCGCCGCCGCCATGATCGCCGTCGTGGTGCGCGAGATCGTCCGCACCGGCCGCTCCGGGGTGCTGCTCACCAAGGACATGTGGCTGCTCTACATCGCCTTCATCGCGGTGATGTGGAACCTGTGGTTCTTCTCCTTCTGGTCGGTGCAGATCGTCAAGGAGAGCACACACAGCAGTCTCATCGCGGCCGCCCTGACCGCCGCGTTCAACGCCGGCGCCGGCATCATCGGCTTCCCGCTCGGCGGCTGGCTCGCCGACCGGCAGGTGCGGCGCGGCAAGGGCCGCAAGTCGCTCGCCATAGTCTGCGCCGTCGCGCACACGCTCCTTGCGGTGGCGTTCGGCTTCGCCCTGCTGGTGGGGGAGCCGTCGCTGTGGCTGCTCGGGCTGATCCTGTTCGTCTCCGGACTGTTCTTCAACGCGCTGCAGCCGATCGTCCACAGCATCCTCGGCGACCAGGTGCCCGAAGAGCAGCGCGGCTCAGCCTTCGGCGTGTTCAACCTGGTGGCCGAGATCGGCGCGGTGGCCAGCCCGGTCATCAGCGGTGTAATGCGCGATGCCACCGGCAGCTGGGCCCCGGGCGTGTTCACCGCGGCCGGCGTCATGGCCGTCTCGGTGGTGCTCTACGGCCTGGTACGGGAGCGGGTGCCGGGCGCCGCGGCGTCCTGACGCCTCACGAACGCCACTGAACGAACCCGGTCCGGCGGGCTGCTGCCCGCCGGACCGTCGACTGCTCCCGTCCGGACACCACGCCCGTTCAGGGAGCCGTCAGCGCGGCGTCGAGTGAGTCGTGGATGGGGAAGACGCCGTACAGGCTGGTCAAGTCGAAGATCTTGCGGACGGCCTGACTGGTGATCACCAGTCGCAACTCACCTTCCCGTTCGCGGATGCGTTTGAGGATTCCGACGAACACGCCAAGGCCGGTCGAGTCGATGAAGGTCACCCGGCGCAGATCGAGAATGATGAGGCGGCGGTCTTCTTCGATGAGGCCGGTCACGTGATCGCGGATCTGCGGCACGGTGTACACGTCCACCTCGCCGTGGATCTCCACGACGGTCCAGTCGTTCTCGTCGCGGTGGGTGATCTGGAAATTCGGCTGCATAACTGACATAACGGGCAGGCTGTGGGTAAAGGTTTCGGCCAGTACCGCCCGGCGGGGGATTAACCGCGCGGCGGCGCCAAATGCGGCGGCCGTGAATGGGCCGCCCATCGTGCGCTGGCCGCAGCCCCGTCCCCACTGGACGGCGCTCCCCGAGCGCCAGGTGCTCGAAGTCCGCCGCGGCGACCTGAGTGTCATGGTGCATGGCGCGTGAGTTGGGCCTTGGCGCCGTGATCGCGCTGCATCAGGCACGTCCGCGAACGATCAGCTATGCGGCCGTGGGATCGGTTGCGGCGTCATACACCACGGTGAAGAGGTCGCGCGCCCTGGTGCCGTCCGGCTGGAGCCAGCCGGCGGTGACGTGTCCCAAGGGCGGCGTCGCATCGGCGGACGGGACGTCTCGGCCGGGCTTGAGGATGCGGTTGACTCGGATGACCAGTTGTCGGTGCGGTCGAGTCCGCGGGCCGGCGGCGGAATCGGTCTGCACGAGGAGATCGGTGTGTTCCGGCCCGTTGGTCACGGACTTGAGACTGATCGCTGCTGAATGGCCGGTCTCCGAGAAGTGGCTCGTGACGGATGGGTCGGGGGTGTCGCTGACGCTCTGGGCTTGCGGTTCGCTCTCGCCGACGATCAGGGCGAACAGCTGGGCGACGAGAACCGGGTCGTGTGTTCCGTCATAGATCCACCGCTGTCCCAGTACCCCGTGTTCGGAAGTGCCGATGAGCGCATGATCGGCTCCGTCGAGCGGCTGCGCACGGTAGGTGAACGGCACCTGGTACGTGGCGGGCTGGTCTCCGGACTCGTCGGTGACCGCCATGAACTCGATGCCGACCTCGCCCTGCGGATCGTCGAGACGAAAGCCGCCGGCCTTGGTCAGTTCCGGCTCGCGCCCGGTGCCCGAGTACCAGGGCTGCGCAGGCAGCCAGGAGCCGAGAAGTTCCAGCTTGCTGGGCGTCATGGTGGTGTGGTGGATGACAGCCATGTCTCCGTAACCTTTCGCGTGATCTCGGCTAATCGTGCCACTCCCACTGACGTGCACACGGCTGAATTTCGCGAGTCAGCGATCTCGTACGTGTGCGCCCACAGGGTGACGGGCACGTGCGCCCTCGTTCAGGACAGGCAGCCGACGTGTGCCAGTGCCTGCTTGAGGAGGACTCCGTGCCCGCCGGGCATCTCGTTCTGGACCAGCGGCGACGACGCCTCCTGCGGGCTGAACCAGACCAGGTCGAGGGCGTCCTGCCGGGGGCGGCAGTCGCCGGCCACCGGGACGATGTAGGCGAGGGACACCGCGTGCTGTCGGGGGTCATGGAAAGGCGTGATCCCTTGCATCGGGAAGTACTCGGCGACGGTGAAGGGCTGCAGGGAGGCCGGGATCCGCGGCAGTGCCACCGGGCCGAGATCCTTCTCCAGATGGCGCAGCAGGGCGTCGCGGACACGTTCATGGTGCATGACCCGCCCGGAGACGAGGGTGCGACTGACCGTTCCGTCCGGGCCGATGCGGAGCAGCAGTCCGATGCTGGTGACTTCGCCGCTGTCGTCGACTCGCACTGGCACCGCTTCGACGTAGAGGATCGGCATGCGTGCGCGCGCCAGTTCGAGTTCGTCGGTCGTCAGCCAGCCGGGCATGGTTTCGGTCGTGTCAGACATTGGTTGATCGTACTTTCAGCGTCTTCTGTTTCGCGTCAGCGCCTCCCGTTTCGTGCGCGCCGCTCAAGTGGGCGGCGAGGCGGGCGTCGGCGCGGTCGGGGGAGTAGAGGAAGTCGACGACCATGGCCGCGGCGCCGACGAGTCCGGCGCGGTCGCCGAGCGTTGAGGTGACCACCTGGAGGCGGGCGGTGGTGCGGGGCATGGCGCGCTGGTAGAGCAGTTCGCGGACACCGGTCATGAAGGGGACGCCGGCAAGGTCGCCGGCGAGCATGAGCACGCCCGGGTTGAGCAGCGTGACCACCGTGACGAGGACTTCGCCCGCACGCCGGCCTGCGGCCCGGGCCAGCCTGACGGCGTCCGGGTGTCCCTGGGTGAGGAGTTCGCGTACGTCTGATCCTGAGGCGGTGGGGATGCCGAGGGCCGAGAGCTGCTGGGCCAGTGCGCCGCCGCTGGCGACGGCCGCCAGGCAGCCGTAGGAGCCGCACATGCACAGGGCGTCCGAGCGGTCGTGCAGCCGGATGTGCCCGATGTCGCCTGCGCTGCCGTCGATGCCGCGGTAGACCTCGGAGTTGACGATGACGCCCGCGCCGATGCCGGTGGACGCCTTGACCAGGACGAAGGCGGAGCAGCCGGCGTGGCCCGCGCGGTGTTCCGCGAGCGCCATCAGCGTGGCGTCGTTGTCGACGAGCACGGGGACGGGGCCGGGCTCCAGGCTGGTCCCGACGTGCTGCGCGTAGGCGTCCTGCATGCGTTCGCGGATGGGGTACTGGTCCCATCCGGGCATGATCGGCGGCTGTACGACCCGGCCGGTCTCCCAGTCGACAGGGCCCGGCACGGACAGTCCGATACCGCAGATCCTGGCCGCGTCGATTCCGGCGGCGGCGATGAGCCCGGGAAACCAGCCGGCGAGCCGGTCCAGCACGTGGTCGGGACCGTCGCTGATGACGACGGGAGCAGTGTGCTCGGCGAGAACGGTTCCGGCCAGATCGAGGACGGCGGCGCGGGCGTGCCGTGTCTCCAGGTCTATGGCGATGACCGCGCCATGGGTGGGATCGAGAGCGAGGCGCTGGGTGGGCCTCCCGCCGGTCGAGGTGCCGCCCACCTGCCGGAGCCAGCCCGCACCGCACAGCAGATCCAGCCGCTGGGCCACCGTCGACCGGGACAGACCCGTGGCGCGCTGGAGGTCGGCGCGCGTGACCGCTTCTCCGCTGCGGATGAGCTGCAGCAGATGCCCCGCGCTGGCCTGGTTCGCCGGCATGGGGACCCCCTTGTTTCCTCAGGTCTTGTCGGCGCCGCTGGTGAGACCCTCGGTGAGCAGACGTTCGGCGGTGAGGAACAGAAGTACCACAGGCAGGGTCAAAACCACTGAGCCGGCCATCAGTACCGTCTTGGGGACCTCGACGCCGCCCGAGAGCTGGGCCAGACCGAGGGAGACCGTCCACTTGTCCGGATCGGCGGCCAGGAACAGCAGTGCGAAGAGGAACTCGTTCCAGGCGATCATGAAGACATAGAGCCCGGTGGCCATCAACGAGGGCGCTGCGAGCGGCAGGACGATCATGCGGATCGTCTGCAGCCGCGAGCAGCCGTCCAGGCCGGCGGCCTCCTCGACGGAGCGGGGGATGGTGACGAGATAGTTCTTCAGCATGTAGAGGGAGACCGGTACCGTCTGGGCGACGTAGACGATGGCCAGGCCCACGAGGCTGGACGACAGCCCGAGCCGGGCGAACATCACGAACAGCGGCACGGCCAGCAGGGTCGCGGGGAAGAGGTACACCGCGAGGAACAGCGCGCTGATCTGCCGCCCGCCGAAGAACCTCAGCCTGCTCACGGCGTAGGCGCCGGGCACGGCCGCCAGCAGCGTCAGGGCGACGGTACCGAGCGACACCAGGGCCGAGTTGAGCAGCAGGCGCAGGAACCCCTGTCCGCCGTCGGAGGTGGATGTGAGCACGTTCTCGTACGTGCTGAGCGTGAAGTCCTTCGCGGAGACCCAGAGGGATCCGGGGTCGAGCAGCAGGGCGTCGATGGGCTTCACCGACAGCAGCAGCATGTAGCAGAACGGTACGAGGGTGATCAACGCGAGGAAGACGATGACCACCCAGCGCAGCGCCCCGAACAGCCGCTCCTCGAACTGCGTACGCGTCATGGAAAGGCGCGGCATCACGACGACTCCTCCTGCACTTTCTTGCCGAAGAACGTGAAGTAGAGGCCCAGCAGGACCATGAGGACGGCGGCCAGGACCAGGGCCTGCGCGGCGGCCGCGCCGACGTCGTAGCGGGCGGTGAGGAAGTCGTAGACCCGGATCGCCGCGACGTCCGTGCCGGCGCCTCCGCCGGTCAGCAGATAGACGTCGTCGAACTTGTTGAATGTCATGATGCCCCGCAGCACGCACAGCAGCGCGATCACCGGCATCAGCTGCGGCAGCACGACGTGCCGGAAGCGCTGCAGGGGCGTGGCGCCGTCGACCTTCGCGGCCTCCTCAAGGCCGTCCGGCACGGCCTGCAGGCGGGCCAGGATGAACAGGAACGCGAAGGGGAAGTAGCGCCAGCACTCGAAGGCGATGACGGTGAGCAGGGCCAGCGGTATGCCGAAGTGCCAGCCGAACAAGGCCACTTCGTACTGGCGGGTGGACAGGAACGCCAGCGGGTCGTCCCAGCCGAAGAGTCGGCGGCCCCAGTCGTTGACGATGCCGTACTGCGGGCTGAGCGCCACCTCCCAGACGAACGCCACCGCCACGACCGGTGCGACGTAGGGCAGCAGCATGGCGCCGCGCAGCAGACCGCGGCCACGAAAGGGCCTCCGCAGCGCGAGGGCGGCCACGAGACCGAGCAGCACCGAGCCCGCCGTGCCTCCCGCGGTGTACGCGAGTGTGGTGGTCAGGCTGGACCAGAAGCCGGCCGAACCGAATACGAGCGAAAAGTTGTCGAGGGACCAGTTGCCGAACAGTCCCATGCCCTGGATGTCGACCAGCTTGGCGTGCTGGAACGCCAGAAGCACCGTCCACAAAATGGGCAGGACGACCACCACGAGGACCACGACGAACGTGGGGGTGACGAAGGCGAGCCCGGCACGGTTCTCGCGGCGGCTCGCGGTGAGCGGGCGGCGCCGTACCGGGGACCGGGCCGACTGGGGCCGGTGGCCGGGAGCTGGGCGGCGCTCCGCCGCGCCGGACTGCACGGTGCTCATCATCGAAGACCTCTGTGAGGGGCGGCCGGGCTACGGGATGGATTGCTGCAGGGCTACTGGAGCGATTTCTGGAGGGCGGCGACCTCGTCGTCGGATTCGCGGGCCGCCTCCGCGGGCGATATCTGGCCGCTCGTCATGGCGGCGATGGCTTTGGGCACGGGCAGTTCGCCGTTGATGGCGCCCACCAGTGCCCCCTCGCCCTGCTCGATGCCCCAGCGGCGCATGTTGTCGACGCCGTCGGCGAGCTGGTCGAGCAGCTGGTCGGAGAAGACCTCGTTCATGGGCTTGAGGGTGTCGACGCCCATCCTGCTGGAGCGCCAGGCGTCCAGGTACTTATCGGGGGCGTCGGCGGTGCCGTGCCGGACAGGGATCTTGCCTTCCGGCGCCATGCCGAACCAGTCCTCGTATCCGCTGCCCATCATGTACTCGATGAACTGCCGCGACGCGTCGGTCTCGGCGGTCTTGGTGGCGACCCACGACGTGATCTCGCCGAACTGCGCGGGCTCCTCGGCGTCCGGGCCCTTGAGCGCGGTGACGATCCCGCTGCTGCGGGCGAGGAACCCTGGGTCCTTCTTGCACTGCGGGCAGCTGGGCAATGCGTCCTTGCGCAGCCCCGCCAGCTCGTCGAGGAGGAAGGACGACCAGATGATCATCGAGGACCTGCCGGCGAAGTAGGTGGCCCGCGTGGAATCGACGGTCTGGGTGCCTGGCGCGCCGTAGTCGCGGGCGAGACTGTCGTACGTCCTGAACGCGGTCTCGCACTGCGGTGAGGTGAGGGCGACATCGTGCTGCCCGTCGACCAGTCGGCAGTCGTTGGCGAGCGCCAAGTTCTCGAAGCTCTGCTGGGTGAAGACGTCCCCCGGGTCGGTGGCAGCCGACATGCCGTCACGGCCCTTGGTGTCCAGACCCTTTGCTGCTTTCAGGAGTGTGTCGTAGGTGTCCGGGGTCTGGAGACCGGCCTTGTCGAGCTGGTCCTTGCGGTAGACGAGCAGTTGCAGCCAGGCGTCGGAGGGGACCCCGAGCCGGGTGTCGCCGTCGGATGTGAGCTCCAGGGCGTTGGCGGTGAAGGTGTCCTTGCCGAGCTCGTCGACGATCTGCCCCGGGATCTCGGTGTCGAGCAGGCCGTTGCTGTACATCTGCCAGGCCGGGCCCATGGGGAGCGCGCCCACGACATCGGGCAGATGGCCGGACGCGGCCGCCGACATGATCAGCTGGGGCAGCTGCCCTTCGGCCACTCCCACCAGGTGCACCTCGATGCCGGTCTGCTTCTCGAACCGGTCGATGATCTTCTGCGTCGCGGCGACACGCGGCGGCAGATTCTCCAGCGACCACACGGTGATCTCGCGGTCCGGTGCGCCGGGACCGGTGTTGCCCGAACACCCCGTCAGCATCCCGACCGCCAGTGCTGCCGCCAGTGCTGCCGCCAGAGCGGCTGCGGTCGCCTTCGACCGCCGGGCCCTCATACGCATGCGCGTGTCCCCATCGCCGACTTTCGTACCTGCTTTTGCTTGTTGACAAGGCATAAGTTGTGGATATTCTCGACGTAACTGATGGTTCCTCAAAGTCTTCGGAACGCTTCGTGGAACGCATCGTGCAGTTCATCGGCCACTCAAGGGCCCGACAGGGCGCAGAACTGACGTTGTGCCGGGGCTCAGATCGTCCTGGGCTCTGATTCCGAAAGGCCCCAGATGTCCGAGACGGTCCACCGCGTGAGGGCACTCGTGGAGCCACCCGCGCCGCCCGGGGCCGGCCATCCGGCGCTGTGGCGCGGTGCGGCGCAGGTCCTGCTCGACAACTGGACGGGCGCCTCCACCGTTCCGTCGCGGGGCCTGTACCCGCACCAGTGGAGCTGGGACTCGGCCTTCATCGCGATCGGGCTGCGGCACCTGTCGGTACGGCGCGCCCAGCGCGAACTGGAGACGCTGCTCGCGGCCCAGTGGGGCGACGGCCGGATCCCGCACATCGTCTTCAACCCGGCCCTCCCGCCGGGCGCGTACTTCCCGAGCCCGGACTTCTGGCAGTCCTCTCGCGCCGGAAAGTCAGCCGGCGCCCCGGCCGAGCTCGAGACATCAGGCATCGTGCAGCCGCCCGTCCACGCCCTGGCCGCCTGGCTCGTGCACCGGGCGGACCCCCTGCGGTCCCGACGCCGAGGCTTCCTCGCACGCGTGTACCCGCGGCTCACCGCCTGGCACCGCTATCTGCTCAACCGGCGCGACCTGGCGGGAGCGGGCCTCACGGCGATGGTGCATCCCTGGGAGGCGGGCATGGACAACAGCCCCTGCTGGGACAGCCCGCTCGCCCGCGTCGAACCGGCTGCCCCGGGCACCTTCCGGCGCGCGGACCTCGACCACGGAGCCGCCGCCGACCGGCCCACGGACCTCGACTACGGCCGATACGTGCGCCTCGCCCTCGACTACCGCGACCACGGTTACGACGACCACGCCGCCGTACACCACTTCGCCGTCGAGGACCCCGCCGTCAACTCCCTCCTCATCGTCAGCGAACTGGCCCTCGCTCGCATCGCCGCCGCCGTGGATGCCGACCCCGCCGTCCACACGGCCCGCGCCGAACGACTCACGGACACCCTCGTGGCACGCCTGTGGGACGAAAAGACCGGCATGTTCCTCGTCCGCGATCTGGCCGCCGACGAACTGATCCCCGAGCGCAGCGTGGCGGGGCTGATCCCGCTCATCGTCCCCGGCCTGCCGGGCGACATCGTCGAGCAGCTCCTGCGGAGCCTGTCCGGCCCCCACTTCCACGCCCGCGCCACCGACCTGGTGCCCAGCTACGACCTGGCTGGTCACGCCTTCGACCGTACGCGGTACTGGCGTGGCCCCGCCTGGTTCAACACCGCCTGGCTCATCGAGCGCGCACTGCGCGTGCACAAACGTGCGGGACGCGCCGACTCACTGCGCTCGTCCTTTCTGAACGCCGCAGCGGCCTCCCAGTTCTCCGAGTACATCGACCCGTACAGCGGCGAGGGCCGAGGCACCTTCAACTTCTCGTGGACCGCGGCGCTCACCCTCGACCTGCTCTGCGCCGACCGCTAGGAGCTGCCGCGACGAAGACAGCCGCGACCGCGGTGCAGGACGCACCTTCGGGTTGTTGGCGCTCTTTGCATGCCGCTGGTCAGCTGCCCGGCCGGCGTGGGCAGGGCTGCGAGCAGCCTGGGCAGGGCTGCGAGGCGGGCGAAGGCGGTGGCCACCTCTTGCCGCCAGGGCCAGGTGGCGGTGATCCGTAGGCGGCGGCCGAAGACGGCTGGGCGCCCGGAGCCGGACGCGTGACGCGATCCGGCCAGGGTCGTGCCCGGTGCCGTCGGCGAGATCGGCCAGCAGGTCCTATCGCCCCAGGTCAGACGGCACTTTCGTGTTCCCGCTCATGATCCGGACGCCACCACAAGTGGACGCGAAGTCGCCGTGGCAGCGGATCTGGGTGGACAGCACGGGCTACAGCTAAGTCGTTGCCGAGCCGGCGTACGTATCTCCCTTAGGGGAGCCATGCAGCCATACGCGCTGCGACGCTCACCGCAGAGAGGCAGGACATCATGCTGGGAAACTGGCGAGAAACCGCCACACGCTACTCCCTCATGCCACTGCGGATCTTCCTTGGCGTCACGTTCGCCTACGCGGGGCTCGACAAGTTCATCGATTCGCCGTTCTTCACGGATTCGGCGCCCGGATCGCTGGTCAGCGCGCTGCACGCAGTGCACGACAGTTCAGCGATACCGGGCATGATCGATCTGGCGCTGAAGAATCCGCACGCATTCGGCTACGCCATCGCCCTCGGCGAGCTCGCCGTCGGTATCGGCATCCTTGTCGGCCTGCTGGGACGCATAGCCGCCCTCGGCGGCGCGCTGATCTCGCTCGTCCTGTGGCTGACGGTCAGCTGGAGCGCCGCTCCGTACTTCCTCGGCA
Organism: Streptomyces sp. NPDC002896; assembly: GCF_040295225.1. NCBI lineage: Bacteria > Bacillati > Actinomycetota > Actinomycetes > Kitasatosporales > Streptomycetaceae > Streptomyces > Streptomyces sp. NPDC002896. The sequence continues at coordinate 19,036 of NZ_JBEOVA010000068.1, forward strand.
ACGACATCCCCTACCTGATGGCGTGGCTGCCGCTGGTGCTTGCGGGCACCCCGTCGCTGTCCCTCGACGCGCTCATTGCCGCGCGACGTCGCAGCCGCCGGACCGGTGCCGCGCCGCGCGTCCCGCAATCGCTGACGCCGGAAGCAGACCGCCCAGTGTGGCGGGAATCGAAACGAGACGGCGGATTCCCTGCGCCAGTTGCATCGCCTGTGAACGTCGCCGACAGGCCGGTTTCGGAGTCGAGGCCGGCCAGCGGGCGTCAGGCGGTGGGGGTGGAGGTGACCGGGCCGAACACCTTGCCTGGTCGCGCAGCTGGGCCAGATCCGCGATCGCCTCACCGCCGTCGGCTGGAATGACCGCCAGGTCGACCGCGACCCGGCCCGGGTCGCGCCCGGTGCCGTGCGGCCGTGGCCGCCTCAGCGCGCCGCTGAAGGCCCCGGTCAGCCCCGTGGCGCTCGGCGGGATCGGCCGGGAGGCGGGATCCGGCCGCTTCTGCGGGTAGTGGGTGGCAGGCGTCGATCCGCGTTGGCGGCGCATCGGCTTTCCTGGCCCTGCTCCGCAGGAGTGCCTATCCTCGCCCGCCTGAAGGTGGGGCCATCCACGGAGGCTTCCGCCGAGGCGCCCTGGTGGAGCGGCCGGCGCCGGGGAACGCGCGAGCCCTCCATGCCCATCTCACGAGGCTGAGAGAGCACGGCTTCGACGCGGCTCCGTCCCCGGTCCGCCTCACTGACGACGGCCGTGAGCAGCTGACCTTCATCCCCGGCGACGTGGCCCTGCCGCCGTTTCGCGCTGGGCGTTGACGGCAACCGCCCTGGCATCGGTGGGAAGCGTCTCTGAATGGCTTAGCGATCCCATGGGTTACACAGGACCAGAGCGTGTAAAACCGCCCCATGCCGCCAATCGTCTTCGTGCCCTGGTGCC
>NZ_JBEOVA010000069.1:0-17990 GCF_040295225.1 Streptomyces sp. NPDC002896
ATGCCGACGGACTGTGCGGGACGGACGCCCGCGGTGGCGACGACGGCGGCGTAGGGGGTGGAGACCGCGTCGGGGATGATCGCGGCCTGGTCGAAGGGGAGGCTGTCGGGGATGGGGATGAGGGTGTCCTCGCGGGCGAGGGTGTACTGGGCCCAGCCGCCGTCGTAGTCGATGCCGGCGGTGAGCATCTGGGTGCAGGGGCGGCGCCGCACGCAGCCGGCACACTGACCGCAGGTCTTGCCGGCCTCCAGGGTGACGCGGGTGCCGACGGTCAGGCCGCGCTTGAGGCCGGGGCCGAGGGTGTGGATCACGCCCGACATCTCGTGGCCCACGGTGACCACGTCGGAGGTGGCGAACAGCGGGACGAGGGAGCCGTCGAGCAGGTGGACGTCCGACAGGCAGACGCCCGCGGCCTTGACCTCGATGAGGACCTCGCCCGGGCCGGGCACGGGTACGGGGACCTCCTCCACGGCGAACTTCTTGCTGTCCAGGTGGAAGCGTCCGGCGAGCATGGTGTCCATAGTGCTCTGCTTTCTGTGAGCGGCATTTCCCGGCGGTTCGGGCCGATGGGTGCCGTGTGGTGCCTCGTTGGTCAGTGGTGGCCGGGAGGGTGCGGGGTGTCAGGACCGCCGCACCCTCCCGGCGTCCGGGGGGGTCAGGCGAAGACGTCCTGCTGGTAGCGCTCGTCGGCTTCCATCTGGGCGAGCCACTGCTGGGCGGTCTCGTCGTCGCTGCCGGTGTGCTTGCGGTAGATGGCGGCGAGCGCCTCGCGCACGGCGGGTGCCATGCGGCGGCCGTCACCGCAGACGTAGATGTACGCACCCGCCTCGATGGCCTGCCACACGGTGTCGGCGGCGCCTGCGATGGCGTTCTGCACGAACCGGGCCGGGTGGCCGGTCACCGCGGAGTAGGCGGTGTGCACCTGGGCGATCCCGGCCTGCTCCCAGTCCTGCATCTCCTGCTGGTAGAAGTAGTCGTGCTGCGGGTGGCGGCAGCCGACGAAGACCTGGGACAGGCCCACCTTCGTGCCGTTCGCGTGCAGCGAGGCCCGCTCCTCGAGGAAGCCGCGCAGGGGTGCGATGCCGGTGCCGGGACCGATGAGGATCAGCGGCGTGGCCGGGTCAGCCGGCGGCGCGAAGGTCGGGGAGGGCACGCGCACGTAGCCGTAGAAGACATCTCCGGGCTCGAGGCCTGCGATGTAGGAGGAGCAGGTGCCGCGGTACTGGCCGTCGCCGGACAGAGCCGGGCCCTCCAGCAGACCCACGGTCAGCCGCACGTGGCGCGGGTTGGCCAGCGGGGCGGAGGAGATGGAGTAGAACCGCGGGCGGATCGGGCCCATCATGTCCAGGAACACTGCCAGCGGCAGCTCGACCGCCGGGAAGCGCTCCAGCAGACCCAGCACCGAGACACGCTTGTTCAGGATCTCCTCCTGGTAGCGCTTCTCGGCCTCCTCGGTGTCGGCCGTGTAAGCCTGCAACTGCGGCCGCGTCCACGGGCACTGGGTGTGCTCGGCCAGCGTCTGTATCTGGCTGCGGGTGGCCACGTCCTGCAGCTCCAGGAACTCGGTGAACAGCAGCCCTGCGGTGACGGGGCTACCCACCGGCAGGTGGGTGCGGCCGCCGGACGGCTGGTCCAGCCGCAGCACCTGATCGCGGTCGACGCCGAGCCCCGCCAGGGCACGGTCGACCAGGGCCGCCTCGTTCTTGGCAAAGACGGCCAGGTGGTTACCGGTGTCGTAGGTGACACCCTCCGGCAGCTCGATGGTGATGGACTTCGCGGACGGGCGCGGCGGCTCGACGCTGAAGTCCCACAGCCCGGTCGCGTCGGCCACGAGTTCCTCGTTGGCCACCACCGTGAGGGGGTAGGCCTGCTCGGAGACGATCGCCGGGCGCACGTCGGCCTCGGTGAGCAGCTGCACCTCGAAGCGCGGCCCGCTCGCCTCGGAGGTGTCGGCGGCGTACTCCTCGGCCAGCGTGGTCCACAGGGTGTCCATCCAGCGGGAGGCCATACCGTCGAAGTCACCGGCAGCATCCGCCAGGCCCCGCTCGATGACCGGGGAGGCGCCGGCGGCCAGCAGGGCCTGTTCGATCCGCTTGGGGAACGCCTGGTAGGTCGCCACCCACTGCGTGTTGCCAGCCCCCAGCAGCGCGAACCGCACGTTGGACAGCGAGCCCTCCGGGAGTCCGGCGGCGAGCAGGTCGTCGAAGCGCTGTGCGTTGTCCGGGGCCTTGCCGTTGTAGCTGGCCGCGACGACCACCAGCAGCCCCTCGGTGGGCAGGTTGTCCCCGAGCTCGTCCAGACTGGTCAGGGTGGTGGCGAAACCGGAACGCTCGCCGCGGTCGGCGATCGTGCGCGCCAGGTCCTCCGAGGAACCCAGGCTGGAGCCATAGGCGACGGTCAGGTTCACCCCGACACCGCTGACCGCGGCCTGCTGCTGGGCGCTGTCGCCCTGCACGTCCGCGACGCTGAAGACGGTCCGCTCGTGCTCCTTGCGGCGGCGCACCACCAGCTCGAAGCCGCCCGGCTTGCGCGTCAGCGCCTCCTTGACGTCCATCTTGTAGTCGCTGACATCGGCGAACTTGAACTTCTGCAGCACCAGCGCGAGCGCCAGGCGGGCCTCGGTCAGCGCGAACTGGCGGCCGATGCAGGCCCGCCGGCCATTGCCGAACGGCTTGTAGGCGTGCGGGTGCTGCTGGTCACGGTTCTCTGGCAGCCACCGGTCGATGTCGAACTCGAACGGCCGGTCCCACGCCTTGACGTGCGTGTGCAGCGGACCCATCAGCAGGTTCGTCTGCGTGCCCCGCTCCAGCACGTACTTACCGCCGATGACGGTGTCCTCAAGCGGCGCCTTCATGATCTGCGGGATCGGGGCCCACAACCGCAGCGTCTCCTCCAGGATCCGCGGAATCACGTCCAGCTTCATGATCGTGTCGTAGTCCGGCACCGTGTCCCCCGGCATCACCCGGTCGATCTCCGCGTACGCCTGCGCCAGCACGTGCGGGTTACGCATCAGCGAGTACGTCGCGAACGACAGCAGACCACTGGTCGTCTCGTGACCGGCGATCAGGAACGTCACCACCTGGTCACGGACGTTGTCGTCGTCCAGCGGCTTACCCGTCTCCGGGTCGGTGGCCTCGAGCATCAGACCCAGCAGGTCGCCGTCACCGCTGTTCCTGCCCTGACGGCGCTCCTTGATCACACTCTCGACCAGGTCGCGCATCACCTGGATGTTCTCGTGGTACTTCCGGTCGTCGTCCGCGCGCGCCGCGGTCATCTCCGGCAGCTCACCCGTACGCCGCATCGACTCCGTCAGCGCCTCCAGCAGCGCGTTCAGGAAGGGGTGCAACTCCTCCTTGGCGAACGAGTCGAACCGGTAACCGAACCCCGACAAAGCGATGGTGTCCAACGTCAGCCGGGTGTAGTCATTGGTGATGTTGACCGGCCGGCCCTCGCTGCGCTCCCACTTGCCCACCAGGTTCTCGGCCACCTCCAGCATCTGCCCGTAGTAGCCCTTCATCGCCCGCTGACTGAACGCCGGCATCAGGATCCGGTGCGCCATGCCCCACAGCTCGCCGTCATCCTCCTCATGGGCCGTGAACAGGCCGGTGCCGGTGTAGTCCCGGACATGGGACAGCGGCGCCAGGATCGGCTTGCCGAAACGGGTCTCGTCGCATACCTCGGTGACCAGGTCCGGGTCGTAGACGAAGACGTTCTTCTGACCACCGAGGTCCAGGCTGAAGATGCCCTCGGGGAACTGCTTGGACAGCTCGCCGAAGTACGCGACCGGGTTGGTGTCGGGGATCTGCGGTGTTTCTCCGAGGATCGGGATCCCGCCAGGGGACGTGGAACGGCGGTCGCTCACGGGTTGCGTGGTCATCGACTTGCTCCTTTTGTGCGGAGAAAGGGGAGGGGCAAGGGCATTCGGTAGGCATGCGTGGGAATGCCGCTGAGCAGCGGCATCTCCGTGTTTCCATACGTCGTACGGAACTGCCTCCAGTGGACCATACGATGTATGGAAACGCAAAAGAAGGCCCCTCGGGGACCACGAACAGGGACGTACCGCTCACCAAGGTCGACATCTACGCCATGGCGCTGCGGCTCATCGACGCCGACGGCGTCGAGGCGCTCACGATGCGCAAACTCGCGGCCGCGCCGCACACGACCTGTCGGCCATCCGCGTCGTCGGCTGCACCGGCTCGGCTCTGCCCGCCTCCGCCTACCCCTGGGTCCGCGACCATGTGGGCGCCGGTGTCCAACTGGCGTCAGATCACCGAGGCCCTCGTCATCGGCGCTGAGGAACCCGACGGCGGCTACCGGATGCCGCTCTTCGTGGTCCCCGCCGACGGGGTCGGCCTGGACAACGCCCTGCGCGACCGGATCCGCGACGCGATCCGCGCCGGCGCCTCACCGCGCCACGTCCCCGACGAGATCCTCGCTGTACCGGCCATTCCGCACACGAAGACCGGCAAAAAACTCCAGGTCCCCGTCAAGCGCCTCCTCCAGGGCACCCCCGCCGAGCAGGTCCTCAACCCTGCGGCGGTCGACAACCCCGACCCCGTCGCCTACTTCGCCCGCCTGGGAGCCGATCGCCGACGGCAGCGCGGCGGCACTCCATCCGCGGACGACGCGGCGAGGAGCAACATGTGACGTCGTCGAGATGCCAGCTGTACCGCAGGCCGCGATCAAGGCTGTGACGGCGCCCGCACCACTGTGGGCGCCCGCCGCTCCCGCGGACAGCTGCCAACAGACGTGCCGACTTGACCGCAGCCGACTGATCATCAACTGTTCAGGGCGCCGAGGAATCCCAGAAGCGCCGCATTCACCTCGCCGGGGCGTTCCTCGGCGATCCAGTGACCGCAGCCGGGCAGGATGTGCGCCGGTCCGACGGTCGGGTGGAGCGTGGGCAGGGCGGGGAGGAGTTGGTCCATCCCCGGGAACCCGTAGACCAGGTCCCGATCGCCGGTGATGTAGCGGCCGGGCATCCGGTACTGCGCGCCGTCCCATGGGGCGGTCAGCTGCCAATTGCGGTCGAAGTTGCGGTACCAGTTGAGGGCGCTGGTGAACCCGGCTTCGGTGAACTCCGTCGCGAGTGTGTCGATGTCGGCCTCGGTGAGCCAGGCGGGAAGTTCCTCGGGGTCCTCGAAGAGGTCCAGGAATCCCTTGCCCGGTGGGACGAGCGGCTCGACCGGCGGGTCGCTGTGCGGGTTGTCGCCGCAGAGGCCGTACATCACGCGACGGAAGGTGGCGTGCGGGTCCTTCGCGAGCTCGGCGTCCGCGACGCCGGGGGTCTGGAAGTAGTTCCAGTAGAACTGGCCGCCGAACAGTTCGCGCATCGCCTGCAGCGGAGGAACCGGACCGCGCTGCGGCGGCGGGACGCTGAGGCCCACGACCCCTCGGACGACGTCGGGCCGCATCAGCGCGGTGGACCAGGCGACCATGCCGCCCAGGTCGTGGCCGATGACCACGGCCTGCTGTGCGCCGAGTTCGCGGATCAGGCCGATGACGTCGCCGACGAGGTGCAGGATGGTGTATTCCTCAACCGCGGCGGGCCGGTCGCTGCGGGCGTAACCGCGCTGGTCAACGGCGACGACGTGGTATCCGGCCCCGGCCAGGGGCGTGAACTGGTAGCGCCAGTTGTACCAGCATTCGGGAAAGCCGTGGAGCAGGAGAGCCAGGGGTCCTTCACCCTCCTCCGCGATGTGCAGCCGACGCCCTCCAACCATGGCGGTGCGGTGCTCGACCATGGTCACACGCCCCTTCCAGGTGGGTTGGTCCGTAACCCACGCTACTCACGGGTCACACCGAGAGCCGAGTGATCGCCCGCCGTGGTCGCGGCGCCGTTGCTCAGTTTGACGCGCACCGCCACGCTCGGCAGGCATCGCATTCCCACGATCAGGCGGCGACCCGGCCGGCAGCGGAAGGCCGGCGCCGCCAACAGGTGCCAGTTGCCGGTGCTCTCGGTGCCCGAGCGGTCCTACGGGGGCTCGCCGGCACCACCGATTGATGGCACACCACCGAAGGGTGCCTCTCCCCTTCTCGCCCCCACCACACTCACCGGCCGCAGGCTGGGATGGAGAGCCGGGGTGCCGGTGGTCGTGCCCTTGTTCAGCGGTCTGACGATGCCTCCGGAGCGGCGACACCCCCTGGGCCGTGCGTTCACCATGCGTTCGGCAGGGGGACGGGACATACCGCCCCAAAGGCCCCGATGCACACTTCTGGACCAAAGGGCGTAATAATGATAAAAACCTCATGTATGAGGCTTTTGTCCTACGGAGGAGCTCGTCCATGCCTGCAGTTCTGATCCACGGCGTCCCCGACACCCACCGTGTGTGGGACGGCGTGCGCCAGCACCTGAGCCGAAGTGACGTCGAGGCCTGGGACCTGCCTGGCTTCGGCGCACCGCGGCCGCGAGGCTTCGGCTCCACCAAAGAGGAGTACGTCGATTGGCTGATCGATTGGCTGGAGCAAGTCGGCGAGCCGGTGGACCTGGTCGGCCATGACTGGGGCTGCATTCTCACCGCGCGCGTCGCTTCGATACGGCCGGACCTGGTTCGTACGTGGGCCGGCAGCAGCGCTCCGGTCAGTGCTCAGTACGGCTGGCATCCGCTGGCCAAGATCTGGCAGGACCCGGTCGAGGGGGACCGGTTCATGAACGAGCTTGACCCAGCATCCTTCGCCAAGGACCTGAGCAAACTCGATGTCCCGGCTGACGTGGCCGAGGAAATGGCCCGTCGCGTGGACGGGTCGATGAGGGACAGCATCCTCAGGCTGTACCGCTCCGCCGTGACGGTGGGCGCGGAGTGGGAACCGGAACTGGCGAACGTGTCCGCGCCGTGCCTGGTCCTCTGGGGGACGCTCGACCCGGCCTGTCCGATCGCGTTCGCCGATGAACTCGGCGAAGCTGTGCGAGCGTCCCGGGTCGTCAAGCTCGACTGCAGCCACTGGACGTTGATCCAGAAGCCGGCCGAGGTCGCCGCAGCCCTCGAGGCGCACTGGAATGCCTGAGGAGCTGTTGTCTTTCCGGCGTGATGAGCGCGTTCTCTCCGATGGGGCATGGCTCGGCGATTCCGCGGGAGTGGTGACCTGTCGTGTCGCGATTGGGAGCGACCGTCCCCAGGCCCCCACACTCGGACATCCACTGCCGGGCGAGGTCCGGGTGAAACGGACTGCCAGGAGGAGCTGGTGGCTGCCCCACTGCCCCACTGAATCCTCCATGTCCGGAGTTTCTTGTCCTGCCCCCTGACGCCGGGCGGGGCGGGAGCACCTCATTGGCGTGCCGGGCACGTCGGCCTCGCCTGCCCCTCATGCCGGGCGCCATCCACCAGCCGTCGAGGATGGCGGCCGCAGCCTGCACTGCTGACGAGCAACGTTCGCAATCAAGAAGATCTCGACTTCGTTGATTACGTGTGGTGCCTCGGTATTCCGTGACGGCCGTTCTCGGACACTGCGCAGGCCCCAGTCGGGCGATCCAGTTCGCCACGCGGGGCGTCGGCTTCCGGTGCGACGCCCGGGTCCCTACGCCGCGTCGCCGCCATCACGACCGAGAGGTGAGCCTCTCCCACGGCTGGTGGCGCCGTCATTGATTTTCCATACAACGTATGGCATTACTGAAGGGAGGTTTCGTACACTGTATGGAATCCGAGGGTGTTGCCGCATCGGCAACCTCTCTCGCGCCCGGTGGCGCCGTGCAGAGCCGGCTGACGCTCATCAAGGAGAGCGACCCCCGGTCACTGCACCGAACAATCCCAGTGAATTGCACTAGTGATCTTAACGTCCGTCGCACGGACGGATTGCTTTGAATCGAAGGAGAAACTTGTGAGTTACCTCGCGAAGCGCGTGTCTCTCGCCATCGCCTCCCTGGCGGTGGCCGGCGGAGCCGTTATTGGTGCCGGGGGTACCGCGTCGGCTGCGACGTCGACGTCAGGGCACGTCCAGCGCCCCGCCGCCAGTGTCGAGGCCAACGACCACCGCTGGGGCGGCGATGACGACCGCTGGGGCCGTGACGACGGCCGTTTTGACGACGGCCGTTGGGTCCGTTACGACGACGACCGCTGGGACCGTGACCACGACCACCGGGACCGTGACCACGACCGCTGGGACCGTGACCACGACCGCTGGGACCGTGACCACGACGACCGGGACCGTGACCACGACGACCGCCGAGACCGCGACAAGGCGAGCCACCACCACAACCGGTAGAGCTCCGGTCGCTGACACGAAGGTCGCCGTGACCCGGCAACCGACGTTCGTCGCATCCCTGTGATGCTCCCGGCCATCAGTGGTGGCTTCGCCTGCTGCTGACGGCCGGGCACCCTCGCGACGGCAGGAGATGTAGCTCCTGCGAGCGTTCTCCTGCCGTCCGCCACCGGGTCCCCGTAGTACCCGCTTCTCTGTTCAGGCCCCCTTGATAAGCCCTTCCGATGATCCTCCCGGTATGAGTCGGGGCACCAGGAGTAACCAATGAAGTCGTTGAGAACCGTGATCCAGGAGCTGCCTGTGCAGCATGTCGTCTCGTATGAGACGTTCTTGCCCGTGAGCATGAGGCTGCGGTACGAGCCCAGTGATCCCTACGTCGTCCGTGCCGCATTCACCACTGTCGACAGCGACGAGACGGTGGAATGGATCATTGGACGAGATCTTCTGATCGACGGGCTGGAAGGCCCCGCCGGCGAGGGGGACCTACGCATATGGCCCGCCGACGGGCCTGACCGCTGCGACTTGTACATCCTTCTCAACCCGCCGGCCGGTGCGGCTTTGCTCAAAGCCCGGGCGCAGGAGATCCAGACGTTCCTGCAGGAAACGCAGGCCATGGTGCCCAGGGGAGCCGAGCTCGGGCACATCGACTTGGACGCTTCGCTGGCGCACTTCCTCGCCGAAGGATGAAGTCGGCCCAGTTGCCACTCATCAAGTTGCCACTCATCAAGAGGCCGGGCCGCTCGAGATCCCCGCCTCACCGAGTCCTGATACCGTGCCCACCCTGAGGTGAATTCGTGCTTTTGCCGATGGCCGTTGCCGATCAGAATGCGTCCTCATCGATTTCCGGCGCGGGCTTCCTGTCGATCTGCGCATTGCTCTTCACCATCGCCTCGTTCTGGTGGCTCAACGCCAGACAGGGGCGCCTGGAGTCGTGGGAGCCTCATTCCTTTGCGGCGATTGTCCACGGCTCCATGGTTCGACTGCGGCTTCCGCTCGTCCTTCACAACACCGGTGCCAAGCCGATAGTCGTGCAGGATCTCAGGCTGGCCTTCCCTGATGAGCCCGCCTCTCATCTGCCACTCCTGTGGACGGCTTCACCATCCCGTCTCCAACCCGGGCCGGACGAGGAACCGGAGTTGCCGGCCGGATTCATCGTGGCCGGCAGAGAAGCGCAACAATGCTTCATCGAGTTCGAGGCACCGTTTTCCGGGTTGGTTCCGGAGGCCCGTGACTACAAGCTCCGAATCCAAGTGAGGGTTGGCCACCGCAAGGGGTGGCGCTCGCTTCTGACCTTCACCTTGAGGACCACCAACATCATTCATCCCGACCAGTACACCGTCTGCAAGAACGCCCCTATCGAACTGACGAAGGAAGACTGCAAAAAGGCAGACGCTGCGCTCCTGGAGCTGTTGGAGGGGCACGAGAAGGGCGCTTCCGCCAATGGCAAGACCAAGCGGCGAGACTCTTGGAACGACGAGGGCAACGCCGATACGGACCTGTAGGTCGCGAGGATGGTGCTGAGCTCGGCCAGGGCGCACCGTGTCGGCACCCGCCCGCTGCCCCGCAGCGCGCTCAAGCTCGCCGAGTACGTCAACACCGCCGCCGGACGCCGAGCCCATACCGATCGCCACATTTCCCCCAGGCGTTCACCCACCTCGCCCTCATCGCCGCCTTCAACCTCGACCGCGCGCTGGGCTGACATCCGACCGGCCTGACGGCGTCCCTCGAACCACCTCGGCACGGCACGCCTGGTCGAGGACCAGGCGTGCCGTGCCCATCCATATGTGAGGCCCGTCGTGGGTCATGGCGTCGTCAGGATCGCACCAGAGATCGCGGCACCTTGATGCTGCGTGAGCGCAACCATTCGCCGAGTGCTTTGGCCTGCGAGTCCAGCCGCAGTGTCGAGGTGGCGCCGGTCCCGAGCAGTCCTCGAATGACGAAGTTGACCGCGCCCAGGTTGGGGAGTTCGTGGCGCGAGATCTCCAGTCCGCGTGTTTCGGGAAGAAGGCGTCGCAGTTCGTCGACGGTGAGGGTGGAGCTGAGCCAGTCCCATGCCGCACGGTCGCGTACCCAGACGCCGAGATTCGCGTCGCCGCCCTTGTCGCCGGAGCGGGCGTGCACGATCTCACCGAGTGGGGCGACGACGAGTTCGTCTGCCCGCGGCGCAGGCACCGATGGCGCGAGCGCCGGCTCGGCCTGCGGCACTACCTCGCCACCGGCTCCGTCCGGGTTGCCGGGGGCCATGATCTCGGTCGTGCCGTCGTAGTGGTGGACCGTGTGCTGGAGCATCCGCTGGTCGAGCAGTGCCGGCCAGTAGACACCGAATGCGGACCCCGGTTGCGGAGGGCCGAGGGAGTACAGCCCGGGGTAGCTGGACAGGGCCAGCTCGACCACGCGCGACGAGAAAGCGCGCCCGGCGGCCTGCTGCGTCCCCTGCACGGTGATCCTGAGCAGCTCGGTTCCCGCGTTCTGGGTGTCGGGATCGGGCTGTGCCCGCCCGATGCGCTCGACGGCGACCGCGTCGAGCCCGCGGGCGGCCTCGGCGTAGCGGTGGACGAATCGCTCCACGAGGGCGGCCTTCGCGTCGAGGTCCGTGCCGGTCAGCGCGAGGATCGCGCTGTTCGTCCAGCCTCCCACCCCCGTGATCGCGACCTTGGTCGTCCTGGACGGCGCCGTGCCTCGCACGCCGTGGATCCCGACGCGGTCCTCGCCGAGGTCTGTCAGCGTCGCGGTGTCCAGATGGGCGGTCACGTCGGGGTTGAGATACGCGGGTTCACCGATCTCGTAGAGCAGTTGGGCGGTGACCGTGTCCTGGGTGACCACGCCGCCGGTGCCCGGATTCTTGGTGATCACCGAGGAGCCGTCGGCGGCGATCTCGGCGATCGGGAACCCCGGCTCCACGAGGTCGGGGACGGAACGGAACCCGGAGAAGTTGCCGCCGGTCGCCTGAGGCCCGCACTCGATGACGTGTCCGGCGGCGACCGCGCCGGCGAGGGCGTCGTGGTCGTCAGGCGTCCAACCCCACCACCAGGCGGCGGGACCGACGACGAGGGAGGCGTCGGTGACGCGGCCCGTGACGACGATGTCGGCGCCTTCGTGGAGGGCGCGCGCGATGCCGAAGCCGCCGAGGTAGGCGTTGGCCGTCAGCGGCTGGTGCGGCCAGTCCGACAGGGGCTGACCACTCGTCAGGTGCAGCAGGCGATGGCCCGCTTGCCGCAGATCGTCGAGGCTGCCGAAGACGTCGTCGCCTTCGATGTGGGAGACCCGCAGGTCGTGACCGTGTCGTGCGATCAGTTCGCGGGTCGCGGCGGCCAGCCCGGCGGGGTTGAGTCCTCCGGCGTTGACGACGAGCCTGATCCGGTTGGCGGCGAGGTGCTCGAGCGCCGCGTCGAGGTGTTGCAGGAAGGTGGTCGCAAAGCCCTTCGTGCTGTCCTTGGCGCGCGCCTTGCCGAGGATCAGCATCGTGACCTCGGCGAGGTAGTCACCGGTGAGGACATCGATGCCGCCCGCTCGGGCCATGTCGGCCATGGCCGAGGCGCGGTCGCCGTAGAAGCCGGAGCAGTTCCCGACGCGGAGGGGGCGCCGGCCCCGTTCTGATGCTGACGTCATGCCAACTCTTCCGGTGTAGAGGAGTGAAGACCGCCGCCGTTCTCTCCCTCGGCCCTGCTGACCCGTATCGTCCCTTCGAACCCCACCTCGCCGGAGGGGTGTTCCTCGGCGAGTTCAAGGGTCATGCTGTCGCCCTCGATGTGGGTCACCCGCGCGGTGTAGGCCAGGTTGGCGGGCGCGCAGACGGGCTTGCGCAGGCGGTAGGCGACCTTCGTCACGCGCCACTTGGGGCCGAGAGCCTCGGTGACACAGCGCAGGGCGAGCGCCGCTCGCAGGTGGGAGTGCACCACGAGACCGCCGTGGCCCTCCTCGCGTGCGTAGGGCTCGTCGAAGTGGATGCGGTGGGGGTTCCAGGTGACCGCGCTGTAGCGGAACAGCTGAAAGGTCGTGGCCGTGTGCTTGAGCCGTGGGAGTGTGTCCCCGACCTGGTAGTTGATGGACACTACGACTCCTGCAAGGGGTTGCGCAGTACGACGGTGCGCCGGTTGCGGTTGAGGACGGCACCCTGGGCGGACGTGAACGTGTGGAGGGTGGTGACGAACACGCAGGTGCCGGCGCGGGTCTGCTTGGGAGTGACCGCCTCGAGGGTGGTTTCAAGCACCACCTCCGTCCCCGCAGTCACGGGAGTGACCAGCTCCATCTCTTCGCCGGCGCCCATGACGCGGAGCCCGAGGTCGCCGTCACCGAGGGGTGTGTCACCGCTGAGGGGGGTTCCGTCGGGCTGAAGCTGGGCCTCGGGGGTGCCGATGCCCCACTCCACGATCGCGGCGAGCATGTTCGGTGGCGCCACGACATCCGCGTACCCGGCCGAACGTGCGGCCGCGGCGTCGTAGTGGACCGGGTCCGCGGCGCCGATGGTCAGTGCGTAGCGGCCGATGCTCACCGCGTCCAGCGTGCCGAGGCTCCGGCGCGAGAGGACGGCTCCGGTCCGCGGCTGGGTCTGGGCGTAGTACTCCGCCAGCGGAGTACCGGGTTCAGGTGTGAACATGCCTGGGCTCCTCACCATTGATCTGTGTGCCGGCTGCGCCGGCCGCATCCGCGTGGCCGGCAAGCTCCGCGAGAACCTCCCGCGTCGACTCGCCCAGCGGCGGGGCGGTCCGCAGCGGGCCCACCGGCGAGTCGCTGAGCCTCAGGGCGCATCCTGGGACCGGCACCCGTCCCCTGGCCGGGTGCTCGACGTACTGGATCATGCCGCGCTGGATCAGGTGCTCATCGGAGTCGACCTCGCGGATCGACTTGACCGGCGCGCAGGGCACACCGGCGGCCTGCAGGTCCCGTACCAGCTCGGCACGCGTCCGGGTCCTGGTGCGGGAAGAGACCTGCTCGTCGACCGCGTCGATGTGGGCGACCCGGTCCTTCTGCGTACGGAACCTGGGGTCGTCGATCAGCTCGGGCCGGCCCAGTGCGGTTGCCACGCCGCGCCAGTGCCGCTCGGCGATGCAGATGATCGCCAGCCATCCGTCGCTCGCCTCGTAGATGTTGTACGGCGCGATCGCCATGCCCGTATGCCGGTTCCCGGTGCGCTCGGGGAGCTCGCGGCCGGGGTTGTTGTGCAGGCCGCCCAGGCTGGATGCGAGCATCGGGTAGACGGTGTCGTGCATCGAGACCTCGACGATCTGCCCCCGTCCCGTGCGCTCGCGCTGGAACAGGGCCGCGCTGATCGCCCCGAACAGGTGGATGCCGCCGGAGAAGTCCACGAACGCGGCGCCGGCCTTGGTGGGCGGCCCGTCGGTCTCCCCGGTGGCCGAGGCGCTGCCGGACATCGCCTGCACGGTGATGTCCATGGCCGACATGTGGGCGTAGGGGCCGGTGGACCCGTAGCCCTTGCCGGAGGCCACGACCAGACGCGGGTTGTGTTCGAGGAGCCGCGCCGGGCTGAGCTGGAGGCGCTCCATAGTGCCCGGCGCGTAGTTCTCGATGAGCACGTCGGCGGTCTCGACCAGGTCGAGCAGCGCCTGGCGACCGGCGTCGGTCTTCAGGTCGAACACCACACTCCGCTTGTGGGAGTTGAGCATCACGAACTCGTGGGACTCGATCGGCTCGTGCGAGCGGAAGCGCAGTGGCTCACCGCCGGGTGGCTCGACCTTGATGACGTCGGCGCCCAGTTGTGCGAGCAGGAGCCCGCAGTAGGGGCCGTTGTAGATCTGGCCCAGTTCCAGGACCCGGATGCCGTCGAACGCCGGTCGCATGGCTGCTCCCCTGCCGATCAGGACTTGATCACGCCGGCGGCGCCGCCGTGGATGTAGCCGACCGGTCCGGTGCCCTGCGCCGCCGCCGCGGTCTCGGTCAGGTGCTGGAGGGTCACCGCGTCCATGACCGAGTGGAAGGTGCCGTCCTCGTTGAAGCTGACCTGCGCACCCTCGATCCAGGCCAGGGCAACGGTGTCCTCGGTGTTGTCCTCGGGGGTGTAGAAGGTGTGCACCGAGCCGCCGGGCTCGTACAGGTAGGAGCCCGCCGTCTGCGGCTGGTCGGGGTACTCGCGGTACAGCCAGCGGCCCTGGATCGTCCACACCTGAGCCGTACCGGTGTGGTAGTGGATCGGCAGCTCGACACCGGGTGCCAAGGTGGACAGGAAAACCCACTCTCCGCGCTCGGGGTCCAGGCGCAGCGTCTGGATGTGAATGCCGGGGGCGACAAGATCCTTGAACAGCGGGATCTGGTCGATGTTGACGGTCAGCAGCTCGCCCTGCGGCAGGGAGACGAGCGGCAGCGGAGCGCGGCCGCCGTACGTGCTGATCACCGTGGGAGACACGGGTGCGGTCATGTTCGGGCCTTTCGGCATGAGTGCCGATCTTCCGGACATGCGATGTGCGAGGTGCTACGTAGGAGAATGCCAGCGTACGGATTTCCGTATGGTGGACCGGGTTTCCGGATGGCAGGGACGCTACGGTGACCCACGCCGCCCTGACAAGAGCTCGTGCACTGACTTTTGGCGGACAGGGCGGTGCTAGCATCAGCCGCATGCCTGTCCGCCCGCATCGCACGGTCGACCGAGTGATCGGGATCCTCGAAGCCGTGGCCCTGAGCCCGCGGGGAGTGACGCTGGCTGAGCTGGCAGCCGCCCTGGGCGCGGCGAAGAGCTCCGTTCAGGAGCTGACCAACGGACTTCTCGCCCGCGGCTACCTCATCGAGGACGACCGCCGGTTCCACCTCGGACCAGGGCCCTTCATCCTCGCCGCTCGTGCGAACAAGCTGGCCGCGCTGTCACTCGATCACCAGTTCCTGGCCGAGCTCAGCAAGGTCCTCCGCTGCACCGTCCTCGTCGGGGTGCGCGTCGGCGACGCCCTCGTCCACGCCGACCATGCCGGTCAGGAGTCGCCCAGCCTGACTTTCGTCGCGCGCACCCACGCCCGTCGCCCCCTCTTCACGACCGCTGCCGGCAAGACTCTGCTCGCCAACGTCCCCGACGAGGAGATGTACCGGCTCCTGGAGCTGGCCGGTGCGGAACAGACAGGAGAGGTCCGGCAGTTCCTCGCCGAGCTCCCCGAGATCCGCTCCCGCCGACTCGCCTTCAACCGCGGAGTCACGTTCAAGGACGCCTTTGCCGTGGCCACGCCCCTACTGGCATCCGACGGCAGTCCGATAGCGGCGATCAGCGCAGCCGTCGACCCCGCAGAAGCGGATCGCCTCGACGACGTCGGCGAGGAACTCAAGAAGGCAATCGCCGTTCTCGGCCCCCGGTACGGGCTCAACCACGCCTGATCCCCCGCGCCGGCAAGCGGCCCGGCTATCACCCCCCGGTGATATCCAGCCATCACGGCAGCCACCGGCGCCCACCTCAACGGACCTCCACCAGCAGGAGGGCGGTGTCGTCGGCACGCTCTCCTGCCGGCCGGGCGCGGGCGAGAAGTGTGTCGGCGATGTCGTCCAGCGGGCCGGTGGCTTCGGAGAGCGCTGTCGAGAGGTCGGTGAGGGCGTCTCGAAGTCGGCGCGGGGGTGCCACGGCCGCCAGGCCACGCCGATGGTGGACTCCAGGGACAGTTCAACCCGTGACCGCGAGCCAGTGGTTCGATGCGGCGAGGCCGGGGACGGACGTCCCGATGCCACAGGCCGCGAGGTCGACGCCCGCCCGGTTGCTGCTTGACGGCGGGTGGGCGTGCGTGGGCGCTCCGCCTGTCGTCCGCGCAGATGGCGGGTTCAGTGCCGGGCGAACTGGACCCGGGTCGGCTGCACGACGTCCGGCCGCAGCGCGATCCCGTTGACTGTCAGTCGTTCTCCGTAGATGTCGGTGATCCTGATCGCACCGCCGCACCCGCTGCCGTCGGCGGAGAGGAAGTAGTTGTAGTCGGTACGGGGCAACTGCCGCCAGCCGTTGGTGGTGCGGACCTCCAGCCGCGCGATCGGATTGCGGTGGCCGATCGCCTGGATGCCGCACCAATAGGAGCTGGACCCGGTCTTGTACCGGATGGAGATCGTGTCGGACGTGCTGGGGCTCAGCAGGCTCCAGGTGATCGGGATCCGGCCGAGCTTGGGGTCGGCGAGTTCGGCGAAGGCCTGTTCGCTGAGGTCGAGTTGCCCGGGTGCGCAGGGCAGAGGGCATTCGTTGGTGATCCGGACCGTGACGGAGGCGCCGTTCGCCGCGCGGACGAGCACGTACGCGCCGCACGCCTTGGACGACTCGTAGTCGGTGGTGTTCATCGCCGCGATCATGAGGTCGTCGCTCGGGCCGAACAGACAGGCGCCGTCGCCGTTCCCGGCCTCGTAGACGGTGGCGACTCCCTGGTAGGTGGTCCTGGGCTGAATCCGCCCTGCCGACGAAGCCGCGTTGGACGTCCTCCGCGGGGCCTGCGTGGCCGACGGCTGCGCAGCCGCGGTCGTCGCACCAACCGTCGGGGTCGGGCTGCCTGTCGCGGTCGTGCCTGTCGGGGTCGGGGTGCTTGTCGCGGTCGTGGCTCTCACTTGAGCACTGGCGACGGGTGCGGCCGCGGTCGGCCCCACACCTTCCTCGCGGTCGGGGAGCAACGCCGTGACCAGGTAGGCGAGGAGACCCGCGGCGGCCAGCGCCACCGTGGCGCCCAACATCAGCCTGTGTCTGCGCCTGCGCTGCCGCGCGGCCTGCCTCGCTGTCTTCATGCCTGTCCGTTCGGAAGATCGAGTCGACGGTGCACTGCTCAGTGGCCACAGGAAGCGAAAAGGTTGCCGACGACTTCTCACTGAGGACCGGTCCCCGACCATCTGGACACCGAGGGGCTTCGGCAAGGCGACCGGCAAGCTCGCCAACCGGCTTGAGCTGACCGCCTGACCCCCGTCCTCTTCGACCAGGTCAGCCAAATCCACATCAACCGATGGAGCCAGGGCCGGGGTCGTCCTGCTCGGCGACTCCGCCTGGTGCATGACCGTGCACTCCGGGCAGGGTTCCGGCATGGGCATCGCGGGCGCCGAACTGCTGGCCCGGCTGCTCGCCGAACACGGACCACCTGCCCGCCGCCCTCGGCGTGTGGGAGCAACGGCTGCGCCCGTTCGTCCCCCGCCACCAGAGGGAGGCCCTGCGCACGCGGCACTTCTTCATGCCCGCCCACCGCTTCGGGTACGCCGCCCGCCGCACCCTCATCCGAGCGGCCAACACCCCTGTCGGCTCCGCGCTCACCAAGACCCTTGTGAACTGACCGTCCATACAAGACCGTGGGCGCCGGTGCTCTCTCAAGCACCGGCGCCCAATCACCCCTGCCCGAGGTGGTTTTGGTCGTCCTTCTGCAGAGTCGTCAGGGGACGAGGCGGAGTTGTCAGGGGACGAGGATGAGGCGGATCGGGTCGCCGATCTTGTTCTCCAGCCGGTTGACCGCGTCGGCGGCCTCGGCGAGCGGGATGTGGTCGGTGATGGAGGGGGCCAGGTCGAGCCGGCCGTTGGAGGCCAGCTGGACCAGCTCGGTGACGCCCTCGGGGGTGGCGCCGTAGTGGCCGCGCACCTGCTTCATCATGTAGTTGAAGGTCAGGCCCTCGGTGATGGTGAGCGGCTTGGGCGTGATGCCGACCAGGATCAGGGAGCCCTCGCGGCCGAGCACGGAGGCGGCCTGCTCACGGACGGCGGGCACGCCGGCGCAGTCGAAGGCGAAGTCCAGGCCCTGCCCGGCGGTGGCCGCGCGGACCTGCTCGGCGAAGTCGGGGGCGGCCGGGTCCAGGGCGAAATCCGCGCCGAATTCCAGGGCACGCTCCCGGGCGCCGGGCAGCGGGTCGATGGCGATGAT
>NZ_JBEOVA010000070.1:0-17198 GCF_040295225.1 Streptomyces sp. NPDC002896
CAGGATTTTCGGCCGCGAGTCAGGGTGCGTCGCCCGCGGCGACGGACGTCAGTCCGGATCTTCCAGGGAAACGGCGCATGCACCGGACCCACGCCAAACGATCCCCTCCACCGCATGACGAACTCCGTGGAGCAGCAGACTTCGAAAGCGTGTTGAGGCAGGGGAAACGCCCGCGGGCGGCGCCGTCAGCTGAGGCCGTCTGTCGACAGCTGGCGTCCTGCTCGCCGTGACGGGCCAGTGTCCGAGTTCAGTGGCTCTGCCAGGTAAGTAATCCCACCAACAGGCCCTGGATGAACGTGGCTTCTGGCTTCCCAAGCTGAGAGCGCGAGTTGGATTCCCGTTACCCGCTCCAAGCGAAAGCCCAGGTCAATGACCTGGGCCGCTCGTCGTCGGGGGGCTGAGTCAGCCCGGCGTTCGATCCGGAAGACGCCGGGGCCGACCGTCGGCGGTCACAGGGCCGCCGCCTCCTCGGTGGTGAGGAAGCGGAGGTTCTGCACGTACTCGTTGACGAGCATGGGCACGCCGTCGGCGGCCAGATACCACCTCGGCTTGCCCGTGCTGTCGGCGATCACCCTGCCGTTGACGCGGAGGTTCTCGAACGTGACGTCCTTGACGAGGCGCTCCTCGCTCAGGCCCATCACCAGCGAGAGGTCGGTGTTCTTGCCGTTGTAGCTGAGGTCCTTGATGTAGACGGACTCGATGCCGCGGCCGGCCGAGGTGTTGTACTTCGGGTTGTACTCGACCCGCATGTGGATGAGCTGGCCCCAGCGGAAGTCCTCCACGCGGATCTTGTCGAACTTCACGTCCCGGACAAGGTTGCTGTCGCCGACCATGAAAGCGATGGCACCCTGGTAGGTCACCTGCGGCTCGCGGTGGTCAAGGATGTCGATGTTCTCGAAGTTCAGGTTCTCCAGCATCTCCGGGTCGTCGGAGTTGCCGTGCACGCCGATGTTGATCGGGTGGGCGACATCGGCCCACAGGGAGCAGTTCTTGACCGTGATGTTGCGGGTGTCGCCGTAGAAGTCCCAGCGGTGGGTGTAGAGGGCGATGGAGTCGTCGGACGTGCGCAGGAAGCAGCCGTCGACCGTGACGTTCTCGGAGCAGTAGAGCTGGATGCCGTCGCCCCAGCCCTGCTGGCTGAAGGCGCGCAGGTTCCGGATGGTGAGGTTCTGGCACTCGGCGACCCTGATGTTCTCGTAGCGGGGGTTGAGGATCGTGACGCCGTCGATCGTGATGTTCTCGCACTTGCGGATCAACATCGCGCCCCACTTGGAGTTGTAGATCACGCCGCGGCCGATCAGTCGGGAGTTCTCCACCCCCTCGAAGCGCACGAACGAGTTGAGGACCGCGCCGGGGGCCAGGTAGACGGTGGTGTTGCTGGGCACCGTCAGCTCCCCGTCGGTGGGAGTGTGGAAACCGGGCCCGAAGTACATGACGTGCTTGTCGCCCTCGGCGGGCGGGTTCTGCTCGAGTGGGTTCGCGAACAGGTGCAGGCAGTCGAAGATCTTGTCGTCGACCTGGACGACGATGTTGCGGGGACGGTCCAGGGTGAAGCGCGCGGTGCTGCCGAGCACCTCGGGCTTGATGCCGTACGAGTCCGGGCGGACGCGGAACCTCTCGGCGCTGCCCGGGTTGTAGGTGACCTCCACCTCCACTGTGCCGGAGAAGTCGAAGGCGGCCCAGGAGGAGCTCTGCGCCTTGTTGCTGCCGGTGATCGGGTCGATGAGCGCCAGCTTGGCCAGGTAGACGTCGAGTCTCTGCCAGCTGCCACCGAGGGGGCGGATCTTGACGGTGAAGGAGTTGTTGAGGGGCACCTGCGGAAGGGTCGGGTGGACGACGACGATATCGCCCGTGGAACCGGTTTCCGTGGCGGCGGCAGCCTGCGCGGTGCCGGCGACACCGGCCGCAAGACCGCCCACAGTGAGGGTGCCGGCGGCCTGGAGGGCGGTTCGCCGAGACAGGAACGAGCTCATGGGGCTCCTTATTGGGACATACGCGGCGGCTATCCATGAACAAAGGCGGAGAGCCCGACGCTGCGGCGGCGTGTGGGAGGCGGATTGATCCGCCAGGGGGAATCTGCGACACCGGTAAAATCTGTGTCAAGCGTTCGGCGGGTTTTCGAAACAACCGGTTGCTGACACCGTGGAATGCGTGCGGCTGGCCGAACGAGCCGGCGACGTGCCGCGAGGCGCGACTGCGCCCGTTCCGCCGGCTCGCCACCCAGCCGATGGCGGACCGCCGACGTACAGCGGCCACCCGGCTCCGTCACCGTCGCTCCAGCACCGGGCAGTTCGTCGGTTCTGCCGTCGTGGCGGCAGCGGCACAGACGTGGCAAGAACTGACCAAGTGCCCACCCCTCCCTGGTCCTTGCCTGCCTCGCCCAGTGCCCGTGCCACCGACCGCTCGCACTGGTCCTGCCGCTCGGCCGATGCGGGCCGAACGCGGCGATGCGTGACCGGACACACAGGTCATCGCAGGGGGAGCGCAGAAGCGGGCGCAGCGGCGATCCGGCTCGATGCCGTCCTGGGACGTACGTACCCCGTCGCCCCCACCACCAAGGCCAAGGTCCTGCGGGCCAGGCGTGAGCTGGACTACGTCGTCAACGCCCACACCCGCGCGCATCGCGCCTCTGGACGGCTCGCGCTGCACCGCGACGAACTGCCCCGAGGGCCAGCACCTGATGCTGGGCACGCACATCGTCATCCGCCGGTCGACGCGCCGCATCTGAGCCAGGGCCGTTCGTTTGACAGGCCCCGGGTCACTCCCGGCCGGCGACGATGACATCCACACCTTGTGCCTGGAGGGTATCGAGGTCAGCCGGTGGAATGCCGGGGTCGACGATGACGAGGTCGAACGCCGTCACAGGGGCCAGTTGGTAGAGGCCGCGGCGCCGGAACTTGGTGTGGTCCACCAGTAGGACTTTGCGGTGGCACGCAGCCATCAGGGCCCGTTTCACCGCCACTGTCTCCTGTGATTGGTGGTAGCAGTGGCCGCGGGTGATGGCGGTCGTCGAGGCGAAGAGCATGTCGGCGTGCAGGCTGCCCGCGGCGTCGACGGTGCGGACGCCGAGGAAGGCGTCGTAGGCCGGGTAGTAGGTGCCGCCGAGTGAGATGAGCTCGATGCCCGGGCTGCCGGCGAGGAACTGGGTCGCGGGCACGAAGTTGGTGATGATCGTCAGCGGCGCGCGCTGCGTGAGTAGCCGGGCGAGGGCGAGCGCCGTGGTGCTGTCGTCGACGATGACCGACTGCCCGGGCTTGACCAGGGGCAGCGCGGTGCGGGCGAGGGCCTCCTTCTCCTCCGCCATGGCCTGCGTGCGGTGGCGGACGTCCCCGTGGAACGCCGTCGACGGCTGCGCCGTCGCCCCGCCGCGCACCTTGCGCAGCCATCCCTTGCTCTGCAGGTGGTCGAGGTCGCGCCGAATGGTCATCGGGGTCACGCCCAGCTCCTCGGCGAGCTGTTCGATCCGGACGAAGCCCTCGTCCACGACGCGACTCTTGATCTGCTCCCGCCGCTCGCGCGGCTTTCGTCCGCCCTCGTCGGCCGGCGGCTGCACTTCTTGCCCCATCGACGACTCCTGTTCCTTCTCTGTGAAGAGAACACATTCGGGCGCGTCGGTTTCGTCCCGCCTGTCGTGAAATCCCCCGAGGCGGCGCGGACGCAACTGACCTGTGTCGCTGCATAGTTGGCAACGAGCACGGCATGCGGATGTTAGAACGTGCCAGCTTAGCGAACATCGTAAGTGATCAAATGTGAACTCTTGAAGTTCAATTCTCAGGAATGGTTGACACTTTCGCGAGCCCACCGGTTACGTGTGCGTCACCTCACAGCAATCTACCGTCCCCAGAACGGCCCCACGAAGGAGTGGAACATGAGGAAACTGCCCGGGTTCGCTCTCGCCGGCATCCTCGCGCTGGGCAGCCTCACCGCGTGCGCCGAGGAGCCGGGCACCGCGGACGCCGCGAAGGGCGGAGGTTCGGGTTCCGGCAAGGTCGCGTTCCTGATGCCCGACCTCGCCTCCACTCGCTACGAGCAGTACGACGCGCCGCTGTTCAGGAAGCGCATGGCCGAACTGTGCGCGGACTGCAAGGTCATCTACCAGAACGCCGACAGCGACGCCTCGCTCCAGCAGCAGCAGGCCAACTCCGCGATGGCACAGGGCGCCAAGGTGCTCGTGCTCGACCCGGTGGACTCGCAGTCCGCGGCGACGATCGTGCAGACGGCGCAGTCCCAGGGCGTCAAGGTGGTCGCCTACGACCGCCCCATCCCTGCCAAGCCAGCGGACTTCTACGTGTCGTTCGACAACGAGGCCATCGGCGAGTCCATCGGCAAGTCCCTGGTCGACCACCTGAAGGAGACCAAGGCAAAGGGCGGGCTGCTCCAGGTCAACGGCTCGCCCACGGATGCGGCCGCCGGGCTGATCAAGAAGGGCATCCACAAGGCCATCGACGACAGCGGTCTGAAGCTGCTCGCCGAGTACGACACGCCGGACTGGTCGCCGGAGAAGGCCCAGCAGTGGGTGAGCGGGCAGATAGCCCAGTACCGGGGGCGCATCGCGGGCGTGGTGGCGGCCAACGACGGCACCGGCGGCGGCTCGATCGCCGCGTTCAAGGCCGCGGAGGTCGACGTCCCGCCGATCACCGGCAACGACGCCGAGCTGGCCGCCGTCCAGCGCATCGTCGCGGGCGACCAGTACAACACCATCTCCAAGCCGATCAAGATCGTCGCCGAGGCGGCCGCCGAGGTCGCGTACGACCTGATGCAGGGCAAGAAGCCCAAGGCCGACACCACGCTCTTCGACACCCCGTCGCAGCTGTTCCAGCCGACGGTCGTGACGCAGAAGAACCTCAAGAAGGTCATCTTCGGTCCCGAGGGCGTGCTCCAGGTCGAGGACGTGTGCACCCGCCACTACGCCCCCGACTGCGAGCGGTTGGGCATCAAGTAGCGAGCTCCCGGATCGAGGAAGGGTCATGATGACAGCCCCCGCCGCTCCCGGCGCGGCCACGGACACCGTGTTGTCGCTGCGCGGGATCTGCAAGCAGTTCGGCGCGGTCGCCGCGCTGACCGGCATCGACCTCGACGTCGCGGCCGGTGAGGTGGTGGCCATCGTCGGGGACAACGGCGCCGGCAAGTCGACGCTGGTGAAGGTCCTCTCGGGCGTCTACACACCAGACGCGGGGACCATCTTCTTCCGCGGCGAGGAGGTCCGCCTCGACTCGCCGGCCGCCGCCCACGAGATGGGTATCGCCACGGTCTACCAGGACCTGGCGCTGTGCGAGAACCTCGACGTCAAGGCCAACCTGTTCCTGGGCCAGGAGATGCGGCCCTGGATGCTGGACGACGTCGCGATGGAGAAGGACTCCTGGCGGCTGCTGCGCGAGCTCTCCGCGAAGATCCCCACGCTCGATGTGCCGGTGGCCGCCCTGTCCGGCGGCCAGCGGCAGACCGTCGCCGTCGCCCGCTGTCTGCTGGGCGATCCCAAGGTCATCCTCCTCGACGAGCCCACGGCTGCCCTCGGTGTCGCGCAGACCACCGAGGTGCTCGACCTGATCGAGCGGCTCCGCGAGAACGGGCTCGGCGTGGTGATGATCAGTCACAACATGGATGACGTCCGGGCGGTCGCCGACCGCGTCGCGGTGCTCAGGCTGGGCCGCAACAACGGCGTGTTCGACGCCGCGGACGTCTCCTCGGAAGACGTCGTGGCCGCGATCACCGGCGCGGCCGACAACGTGGTCGCGCGGCGCGCCGCCCGCCGTGCCGCCGCCCCGCGGACAGAGAAGGAAGTGCCGTGACCTCCCTCGACACCTCGGTGGCACCGGCCACCGACCTGCAGGACGAACGCCTCGCCGCCCCGCAGGGCATCGGCGGGAACATCCGCGCCGCGGCCCGCCGGGCGCGGGACGGCGACCTGGGCATGCTGCCCGTCGTCGCCGGCATCGTGGTGATCTGGACGATCTTCCAGGCCCTGAACCAGACGTTCCTCTCCAGCACCAACCTGGTGAACCTGTCCTTCGACATGGTGCCGATCGGCGTCATCGCGCTCGGCATCGTCTGCGTGCTGCTGGTCGGCCAGATCGACCTCTCCGTGGGCTCGGTCAGCGGCGTCTCTGCCGCCACCACGGCGGTCGTCATGGTCCGGTACGAGCAGCCCATGGTGCTGGCGATCCTCGCGGCCGTGACCGCCGGCTGCCTGATCGGCGGGATCTACGGGCAGGCGTTCAACCGCTTCGGCGTGCCCAGCTTCGTCGCCACCCTGGGCGGGCTGCTGGCCTTCCTCGGCGCCCAACTGTGGCTGCTGCGCGGGCAGAACGCGATCAACATCCCGTACGACTCCGCCCTGGTGAAGTTCGCCCAGGTGTGGTTCGTCCCCGGCTGGCTGTCCTATCTGCTGGCCGTCGCCGCCGCCGGCGGGTTCCTGGCCGCCGGGTGGATGCGCACCCGCAGCCGCCGCCGCGCCGACCTGTCCTCCTCATCGGTCCAGTGGCTGCTCGCGCAGTCGTTGCTGTTGCTCGTGGTGCTGCTGTTCGCCGTCTACTACCTGAACCGCACCCGCGGCGTCGCCTGGATGTTCGTCCTCTTCGTCGCCCTGGTGCTAGGGGTGCACTACACGCTCGGCCACACCAAGTTCGGCCGGTCGATCTACGCCGTCGGCGGCAACGCGGAGGCCGCCCGCCGGGCCGGCATCAACGTGCCGCGCGTCTACACCTCGGCGTTCGTCATGTGCTCCAGCCTGGCCGCGCTCGGCGGCATCCTCTTCGCCTCCCGACTGGCCGCCGCCAACCAGAGCACCGGCACCGCGGACGTCAACCTCAACGCCATCGCCGCCGCGGTGATCGGCGGGACCAGCCTGTTCGGCGGGCGCGGCACGGCCTTCGCCGCGCTCCTCGGCGTGCTGGTCATCCAGTCGATCTCCAGCGGCCTCACGCTGCTCAACCTCGACTCCTCGTACCGGTTCGTGATCACGGGCGCGGTGCTGCTCATCGCCGTCGCCCTCGACTCTGCCGCCCGCCGCTCGCGGCAGGCGCACGGAAGGGGATGAGGCAGGTGACCGCGATCGCCATCGACGCCGGCACCACGCTCGTCAAGGCCGTCGGCTACGCCGACGACGGCACCGAGCTGGCCGTCGGCCGCCGCCCGACCCGGGTGCTGCGCCCGCACCCCGGCTGGTCCGAGCAGGACATGGCCGAGGTGTGGGCCGCGGTGGCCGACGCCACCCGCGAGGTCGCCGCCCAGCTGCCCGAGCCGCCAGGCATGGTCGCCGTCACCGCCCAGGGCGACGGTGCCTGGCTCGTCGACGACCGGAACCGCCCCACCGGGCCAGCCGTGCTCTGGAACGACGGCAGGACCGCGGACCTGCTCACCGACTGGGAGCATGACGGCACCGTGCAGGAGGCGTTCCGCATCTGCGGCTCCCGTCTGTCCACCGGCATGCCGCATGCCGCGCTCGCCTGGTTGCGTGCCCACGACCCCGAGCGGATCGAGCGCTCCAGCCATGTGCTGACCTGCGGCGGCTGGCTCTATCTACGGCTGACCGGCGAGCCGGCGGTCGACGAGTCGGACGCCTCGGCGCCGTTCCTGGACGTGCGCAAGCGCGCTTGGTCCGACCGGCTGCTCGAGCTGTACGGCATGCCCTGGGCCCGGCGGCTGCTGCCCGACCTGCGTGACGACGACCACCGCGTCACCTCCCTGACCGCCGCGGCGGCCGAGGAGACCGGACTGCCGGCCGGCATCCCCGTGGTGCTCGCCCCGTACGACATCTGCGCGACCGCCATCGGCGCCGGCGCGGTGTCCCCGGGACAGGCCTGCTGCATCCTCGGCACCACCCTGTCCACGGAGATCGTCACCGACGAGGTGGTCACCGAGGACCCGGTGGGCATCACCGTCACCCTCGGGGTGCCGGACCGCTATCTGCGCGCCTTCCCCACCATGAGCGGTGGCGATGTGCTGGACTGGGGAACCCGGATGCTCGGCCTCGACTCCGTCGCCGCGCTCATGGCCCTGGCGGCACAGGGCCGGCCCGACGCGGCCGGCGTGCGGTTCCTGCCGTACCTCTCGCCCGCTGGCGAACGCGCGCCGTTCTTCGACCCGGCCGCCCGCGGCTCGCTGGCCGGCCTGTCCCTGGAGGCGGGCCGGGAGGACGTCGCCCGCGCGCTGGTGGAGGGAGTGACCATGGCCATCCGCGACTGCCTGGCCGCATCGCCCGCCCTGCCGGACCGGCTGGCGCTCTGCGGCGGCGGCACCAGAAGCGACTTCTGGATGCGGCTCATCGCCGACGTCACCGGGCTGCCCGTGACCATCCCCGTCGACGCCGAGGTCGGCGCCCGCGGCGCCTGGCTCACCGGCCTGGTCGCCACCGGCCGCGAGCCGGACTTTTGCACCGCAGCCGCCCGGCATGTGCGCACCGCCGCCACCTACGAACCGGATGCGCAGGCCGCCGACGGCTACGGCGACCGGTACCGCGGCTTCCTGCGGCTGCGGGAGACACACCAGCCGGCCTGGCACGACGGCGGCGGGAGCGGCCCCATCGGTGGTGCCGGCGCATGACCGAATACCACGAGGACGCCTGGCTGGGCATCGACCTGGGCACCCAGGGCGTCCGGGCTGTGGTCGCCGCCTCCGACGGCCGGCTCCTGGGCCAGGGCTCCGCCCCGCTGAGCAGCCGCCGCCGGGGCGGCCGCCATGAGCAGGACCCGCAGTCCTGGTGGCCGGCGGTGTGCGCCGCGCTCGGCCAGGCCCGCGCCGCCGGCGCCGACCTCGGCCGCGTCCGGGGCATGGCCGTCGACGCCACCTCCGGCACCATCGCCCTGATGGACCGCGGCGGCCGGTGCACGACCCCGGCCCTGATGTACGACGACGGCCGCGCCACCGCCGAGGCGGACCAGGTCAACGCCGTCGGCGAACAGCAGTGGAAGAAGGCCGGCTACCGCCGGATGCAGCGCTCCTGGGGCCTGCCCAAGCTGCGCTGGCTGCTCGACCGGCACCCCCGGGCCGCCGCCGACGGCTGGCGGCTGGTTCACCAGAACGACGTGGTCAACCGCGCGCTCGTCGGGCACGACGTGCCCACCGACACCAGCAACGCCCTGAAGACCGGCGCCGACGCCGCGGCCGTGACGTGGCCCGAGGAGGTGCTCGCGGCGCTGGACATCGCGCCCAGGCTGCTGCCCGGACTCGTCCTGCCTGGCACGGTCATCGGCGGCGTCTGCGCGGGCGCCGCCGCCGAGTCCGGCCTGGCCGAGGGCACCCCCGTCGTCGCCGGGATGACCGACGGCTGCGCCGCGCAGCTCGGCTCCGGCGCGACCGCCGTCGGCAGCTGGAACTCCGTCATGGGGACCACCCTGGTACTCAAGGGCGTCAGTAAGGACCTCGTACGCGACCCGCACGGCGTCGTCTACTCCCACCGCTCCCCGTCAGGCCACTGGCTGCCCGGCGGCGCCTCCAGCGTGGGCGCCGGGCTGATCGCCCGGGAGTTCGCGCACGCCGGCCTCGACCGGCTCACCGCCGAGGCCGCGCCGCTGCTCCCCACGGACCTGCTGCGCTACCCGCTTGTCTCGCCGGGGGAGCGGTTCCCCTTCGCCGCCCCGGACGCCCGCGCCTTCTCCAGCCGGGAGCCCGCCTCACCGGCCGAGGCGTTCGCTGCGCTGCTTCAGGGGGCCGCGTACGTCGAACGGCTCTGCTTCGACTATGTGGACCACCTCGGCGCCCCGACGGACGGCGCCGTCGTCCTCACCGGCGGCGCGACCCGGAACCCAGTGTGGAACCAGCTCCGCGCCGATGTGCTGCAGCGCCCGGTCACCCTGCCGCGCCACGCCCAGCCAGCACTCGGCATGGCCGTCCTGGCCGCGTCCACCCGGGACACCCTCGACGTCGCCGCCGCCGCGATGGTGCGCCCCGACCACACCCTCGAACCACGGAGCTCTGTGAAAACCATCCACGAGGAGCGCTACCTCCAGCTGCTCGACCTGCTCGCGGAGCGCGGCTGGCTCCCCAGCCCGGTCGCCGCCCACGCGCGCGAGAGGACCGCGCGATGAGCCTTCACGTCATCTTCGTACGGCACGGGGAGAGCGTCTGGCACGCCGAGAACCGGTATGCCGGCGGCACCGACATCGCCCTCACCGAGCGCGGCTACGCCCAGGCCCGCGCGCTCGCCGCCTGGGCCAAGCAGGCGGGCCTGACCGCCATCTGGGCCTCCCCCCAGGTGCGGTCCCAGGAGACCGCGCGGGACAGCGCGGCGCACACCGGGCTGCCGCTGGAGGTGGACCCGCGGCTGCGCGAGCTCGACTTCGGCATCGCCGAAGGCCTCACCCGCGACGAGATGAGCCGGCGCTTCCCCGACCACCTCGCCGCCTTCCAGGACGACCCGGTGCGCAACCACTTCCCCAAGGGGGAGAACCCGCTCGACGCGACCGACCGCTATCTGGCATTTCTCGCCGACCTGAAGGCCACCCACCCCGAGGGCGGCCGCGTCCTCGTCGTCGCCCACTCCACGGCGATCCGGCTCACCCTCTGCCGCATGCTGGGGCTGCCGCTGCGCTCCTACCGCCAGTTCTTCCCCTTCCTGGCCAACTGCGCGCTGAACGAGCTGATCCTCCGCGACGGCGTGCCCTCGCTGCTGGCGCTGAACTGCCCCGTGACCTCCGTGACCTCTGTCACCTCAGGAGCACCCACGTGACCACCATCCTGACCGCCGGCGACCACTTCGTCAGCAACTCCCTGTTCCGCGACCGGCTCCGCCCCGTCGCCCCCGACGCCACCGTCCGCGAACTCACCCTGCCCTGGCCCGTCGAGCCCTTCGGCGACGTCGCCGAGGTGCACGAGGCATCCGGCACCGAGGACCAGCTCATCGAGGCACTCGACGGGGTGGAGATCTGCGTCACGCAGATGGCGCCGCTCACCGAGCGGGTCCTGAAGGCCAGCCCCGACCTGCGGCTGTTCTGCGTCAGCAGGGGCGGCCCGGTCAACGCCAACCTGGACGCGGCGACGAGGCACGGCGTCGCAGTCTCCTTCGCGCCCGGCCGCAACGCCACCGCCACCGCCGAGCACACCGTCGGCCTCATGCTGGCCGCGGCCCGCCGCGTCCCCGCCACCCACACAGACCTCACCGCCGGCACCTGGCGGGGCGACTACTACATGTACGACAAGGTCGGCCCGGAGCTGGCCGGCAGCACGGTCGGCATCGTGGGCTACGGCGCCATCGGCTCCCGGGTCGCCCGCATCGTCAGCGGCTTCGGCGCCCAGGTACTGGTGGCCGACCCCTTTGCCGCCGCGGCCGACGTCGCCCCGTACGAGCTCACCAACCTCGACGACCTCATGCGGCGCGCCACATTCGTCACCGTCCACGCCCGCGCCACCGCGGAGACCGCCGGCCTGCTGTCCCGGCGGCGGATCGAGCTAATGCCCCCGGGCGGCGTGCTGGTCAACTGCGCCCGCGGTTCCCTGGTCGACTACGACGCCGTCTGCGACGCCCTCGACGCCGGCCGCCTCTTCGGCGCCGCCTTCGACGTCTACCCCGTCGAGCCTCTCCCCGCGGACTCGCGCCTGCTGACCACCCCCAACCTCGTCATGACGCCGCACCTCGCCGGCGCCAGCAGGCAGACCGCGCTGAACGCCGCCGCGATCGTCGCCGCGGAGGTGGACCGCTACCTGACGGGCCGCACCCTGCGGCACTGCGCCAACCCGCAAGCCCTGGCGCGCCCCGCCTGATCCGCCGTCCTTGGACCCGCCCGCCAGGTGCAGCGCAACCTCGGGGAGCGGATGTGGCACGGAGTCCGGATCGGGTGCACGGTATGGCCCATTCCGCCGGAGTCCCTGCCACAGCGCACGCTTCGGGGTCAAACGCCAGCGCCTGGACCTGGTGGCCCGCCACCATCGGCTTCAGAACGGCGTCGCCCAGCCGATGCAGGACGGCTTCATATAGTCGGCCCCACACGCCGGCACGCGACCAGATCAAAGATCGGCCGCGGGCGGTTGCTTCGAGATACAAGCACGGCGGCAGCGCCCGCCAGGCGCAGCAGACGCACGCGCCGCCGAGCAGCGCGCCATGGCGACACACCCGCCCGCGCACGCCGGCTGGCGCCGTGCTCCCGTCACCGGCGGTTGTGAGGACTGCGCACGCAGACGGGGTGGCTGCTGGTCGAGTGGGCCTGCGGGTCAGGCGCTGGCTGCGGGCCGCAGCACCCCGGGGGCAGGACGTAGGCCAGGGGGGCGAGGGTGAGCGGACGGTGCCACAGCACCGTGATGCCGACCGGCAGGTAGAGCAGCGCGGACACGGCTGCTGCGTCGGCGTCACCCCTCACGCCACCGTCACCCAGTACCGCCGACGGCATCGCCTACCGCCCGCTGCGCGCCGCGGACCGTCCGTCCCTGTTCACCTCATCTGGCGCAGCCACGACCTGCACCCGGCCTCCCACGCCGCCATCACCCTGCTCGCCGACTTCTCCGCGAGCAGGTCTGATCGGTAACTGCCCTCGCGAGGGCTCCTGTTCGTCTCACGTGAAGTGAACAGGTCCTTGCGTGTCGGTTTCGTCCCCCGTGTCGCGTTCTCCGTGCGGGTGCCTTCCGCCTCGCGGAGCGGCGCTGCCCTACGTCCTGCGAAGGAGGCACGACACATCAATGTTCGTGAACACCAACTGAGCGAACATGATGGTCAATCAAAGTAGCACCGTGGCTGTTCAGTTCTCAGGATCAGTTGACACTCATATGGTTCCTGAGTTTCTTGTGAGTTGCCTCATAGCGATCTATCGACGTACCCGACGAAGGGAACGCGCGTGCACACACGCAGAGCAGTCGTCGTCGCCGCGATGGCCGCATCGGCCTCCCTGCTGGCACCGAGCGTCACCGCCACCGCAGCTCCGGAGCGGGCTGCCCCCTCGCTGCCGACGCACATCTACGGCGGGGCGTGGCCGACCAGTCATCTGCAGGGCGTCACCGTGGACACCAAGAAGGGCTATGCGTACTGGTCGTTCACCCAGATGCTGGTGAAGACCGATCTGCAGGGCAACGTCGTCGGAACGGTCAAGGGCCTGACCGGCCACCTGGGCGACATCGACCTCAACCACGAGGACGGGCGCGTCTACGGGTCGCTGGAGTACAAGGCGGCGGAGGCGTTCTATATCGCCGTCTTCGACGGGGACCGGATCAATCGGGTCGGGATGGACGCCGAGACCGACGGGGTCATGACCGCCGTCCATCTCGACGAGGTGGTCGAGGACTTCACCGCCGACATGGACGGCGACGGCGTCTTCGACGGCGACACCGCAGACACGGCCGACCACCGCTACGGCTGCAGCGGCATCGACGGCGTCTCCTTCGGCCCGGGCTTCGGCGAGCGGGGCGGGGAGCAGAAGCTCATGGTCGCCTATGGGATCTACTCCAACACCTCCCGCACCGACAACGACCACCAGGTCGTCCTCGAGTACGACATCAGCGACTGGCAGAAGTACGAGCGGCCGCTGACGCAGAGCGCACCGCACCGCAGCGGCCCCAAGCGCCCCGACGGGAAGTACTTCGTGTACACCGGCAACACCACCTACGGCGTGCAGAACCTGCAGTACGACCCGTACACCAAGAGCTGGATCATGGCTGTCTACCGGGGGAAGAAGGAGGGTTTCCCGAACTACTCCTTCTTCACCGTCGACGCCACCGCCGAGCCCGAGCGCGGCGAGATCGTCGGGCAGCCGGAGCCCGAGACCCGCGAGCTGCTGACCCTCCGCCCGGACGGGCTGTATGACCCGGCCACCGGGATCCGAGGCTGGGAGTTCCACGGCAACTACGGCTTCCACGTCCTCGGCGGCGGCTACTACTACGTGGCGGAGGGCCGGCCCGTGGACGACGGCGGCGTGCAGAAGTCGGAGGGCGAGGTCTACCTCTACCGCTGGACCGGCAAGACCCCCACCCCCTTCGAGCGGGTGGCTGTCACTCCTCGCGGGCAATGAGGACCTCCACGGTCCTCGGCCTGGCAGCATGACGGGCCCGCCAAGGGCCCCCGCCCGGCCAAGTTCGGCCCAGGGCTCCTATTCGTGACCCCAGGTGCAAGGTACGAGTGCCGGATCGGACCGTTTACCGACGTTGATTCTCGGCACGGGTTGCCGACACTGCCGACCTGCGGAAACGCATCGGTCGATTCCCGACGCTTCGGGGAGCTCCGTCGCACTGCGCACCTCCTTCGGTGCGCTGACCAGCCAGGGAGCCTCTACCTTGCGGCCAGGTCACAGATAGGAGTCCTGGGCCGACTCGATCCGGCAATCGCCAGGTGATGGCACGTCACCTGGCGCGTCGACTCCCATCCCCACTGCACGTGCGCGACCGCAAGCACCAACGCCAGCATCGGATCAGGAGACTCCATGGCCAGACCGAGCCTACGCACCGCCATCGTCGCCCTCTCCACTGCCCTCGCCGCGGGCGCTTCGCTTGCCGTGGCCGTCCCTTCCTCGGCCGACTCCGGGGCCGCCGTCGGCCAGTGGTCGACGGCCTGGGCTGGCAGCCCGGTGCAGGGCATCACCTCGACCTCCACGTGCCCCAGCGCCGAGGGTCTGACGGACCAGACGGTCCGCAACGTCGTCACCACTGGGGCGGCCGGAGACCGCATCCGCGTCCGGCTGAGCAACTCGTTCGGGACGAGCGACCTGCACGTCGGCCACGCCACCGTGGCCCGTCAGAGCACCGGTGCCTCCCTCCAGCCCGGCACGCTGCGCGAACTTACCTTCTCGGGCAAGAAGTCCGTCGATGTGCCGGCCGGGGCGGAGCGGTTCAGCGACCCGGTGAACTTGAGCGTCAAGGAGCTCGCGCACCTGTCGGTGAGCGTGTACGTGCCGGGCGCTACCGGCCCCGTCACCAACCACCGCCTCGGCATGCAGCACAGCTTCATATCCGGCGCCGGGGACCACGCCGACAGCAGCGGCGGCTCCGGCTACCCGACGTCCATCACCTGCATGATGCTGGTCGACGGCGTCGACGTGGTGCGCAACCGCGACGCCGACGGCACCATCGTCACCCTCGGCGACTCCATCACCGACGGCGCCGCCTCCACCCTGAACGCCGACCACCGCTGGCCGAACTACCTGGTCCGCCGCCTGTCGGCGCTGCCCGGCTCCGTCCCTGCCGTGGCCAACGCCGCCATCAGCGGCAACGAGGTGCTGGTCGACCGCGTCCCGGTCTACTTCGGGATCAGCGCCCTGCACCGCCTGGACCGTGACGTGCTCGACCAGAGCGGTGTCAAGACTGTGATCATGCTGGAGGGGATCAACGACATCGGCGCGGCTGGCGCCAGCGCGTCGTCCCTGATCTCCGGCTACCAGGAGATCATCGACCGGGCGCACGCCCACGGGCTGAAGATCTATGGCGGCACACTGGTGCCCTTCATGGGTTCCAACGGCCGGTTCGGCGGCGACTACGGCACCGCCTACGGTGAGCAGCAGCGCCTGGCCGTCAACCAGTGGATCCGTACCAGCGGCGGGTTCGACGGCGTCATCGACTTCGACAAGGCGGTGCGCGACACCGCCAACCCGTCGTACATGCTCCCGGCCTACGACTCGGGCGACCACCTGCACCCGGGCGATCTGGGCTACGACGCGATGGCCGACGCGATCGACCTCAACATGATCCTGAAGAATCGTTGAGGCAGTACAGTCGGCGGTGATGTGCCCCGGGACTGGTGGAGTCACCTTGCTGGACCGCTGATGCTCCAGACACTCAAGGAGGCTCCACTGCCCCGCAGTTACCCGCCCGAGTTCCGGCGCAAGGTCCTCGACCTCAATGCCGCCGGTCGGCCGATCCGGCAGATCGCGGCCAGCTTCGGCATCTCCATCGGCACCGCCCACGCCTACACAGCCGCTCCCGCCGAGGGGTGGTCATCAGGAGGTGATCCCTCCCGATGGCCCGAAGCCCCGGAGGGCGTGAAGCGGACCGCGTCAGCGTCCGCGTCGTTCCGGATACCTCGCGGTTCGGCGGCCGACCTGCGCCGTGACCCCTGCGAGGTCCAGTGCCCGCAGTGCACCATCCGCGCCAAGGTGGCGTACTTCTTAATCTGCTTCGGCTTGTCGGCAAACAGGTCGGCTGGCTCACACCCGGCGGCTTCGGCGGCCGCCTCGATCGCCTCGACCAGCCGGGCACCGGTCGCCTTGGCGCGCGGGTGCGCGCGGTCCGGCACACCAACTGCTCGCCGCTGAGGGGGTGGACGTTGTTCAGGGTGCGGACGGTCGTCTTGTCTGCCTCGTCGAGGACGGTGCCCGAGGTCTGGCCGACCGCGGCGAGGCTTTCGCCGTCGTGCTGGACGTAACAACCGGAATGACCGGTGAGGCGGTACTCGACCTGCTCGTCATCCACGATCCCGGTGACCGAGGCCATTCGGCGGCGCCCCTCCCTCCCGGCATTTCACGGCCGAAGGCCGCGTACATCTCGGAGGTGACGTACCTTTGTCCATTATTTTGATCTTGCATAGGGGTACCAAGGCCGCACATTCCTGTTCCACGGATACGTCAAACCCATCCTCGCCTGCGAGTTGGTGCCCGACCTGGTAGGACTCCGTTAGGTCGAGGTAGATCTTGCTGGATGGTGTCTGGTCCGGGGTCGGGACAGGGGCAGCCTCACCGGTAAGGGCGCCACTATCGCCTTTGTCGACGACCCGGTACAGGACATGGCCTCCGCCGACTCCCCGAGCATGTGCCGCAAAACGTGGGAGTGGTGGCAGTCGGTGCTGCAGACCCGCCTCGAACCCGATTCAGCGGGCCGCTCGACTCATCGATCAGCGGCCCTCTGCACCACGGCGAGACGTCGTCCTCGTCCTCTGTCATGCGGGCCATCGCTGGTGAAGTGCCGCGACATACGCCGTTATGCGCTCGGTCGGAGGGTGGTCCACGCCGGTGTGAATGTCGATGTACCGGCAGTAGAGCTCGCTGAAGAGCTGGCCAGCAGGGTAGCGGACGTGACCGCCAGCAGTGGCGTCATCGGCCGGACGGGAGCCTTCCCAGGCGGCAAGGTCGCAAGTCATGGCCGGAGACTGCCACATGACACAGACAGCAGGCGGAAGTCCCGGTGCCGGCCCCTGGCTCGAGTCCGCATCGGAGGTCATGCGATGCCGTCAGCTGCGGTCGCCGCCGGAGGTGTGCTGTACGCGTAGGGCGGGCAGGGCACGGTATGGGTCGATGAAGGCCAGGGTGCCGATGGCGTACGCGGCATCGAAGGGTTCGGCACTCTCCAGGTAGTCG
>NZ_JBEOVA010000071.1:0-16400 GCF_040295225.1 Streptomyces sp. NPDC002896
CCCGGGGGCCCGGTGCCGCCCGCGCGGCCCCGGCCCCCCCCCCCCGGGGGGGCCCCGCGGGGGGGGCCCCGGGGGGGGGGGGGCCCCCCCCGGGGCCCCCCCCCACGAGCCGTGGCCCCACTGCGAGGGCCCCCATGTGGTGGACGGGGTGAACCCGGCCCTGTCCCCAGCGGATGTACGGCTGGAACGACGGATCCGTGCCGCCTCGCACGGCAGGAGCCTGACCCCGCAGGAACGAGAGACCCTTGAGCGAATCCGGCCCCCTCGGGAGTATCCGCTGACGGTGGCGGTTCAGCCGTACGACGGTTCCATAGCGATGCTGCCCGTCGCGCAGCTGTACGCACGGGATGTGCCCGATCTGCGCACGCCTGAAGGAGCGGACCTGCTGCAGGTTCTGTGGTGCCCCTTCGACCATCCGATCATGCCCAGGACCGTGCTGTTCTGGCGGTCGGCAGCCACCATCACCGACATCCTCAGCACGCCCCCCGAACCGCCCGCGATGCAGTTCGACAGCTACCTGCCCGAGCCGTGCCTACTCAACCCGGAGCAGGTCACCGAATACCCCGACCACATGGAACTGGGTACGGAACTGCAGGAGCAGCTCGGGAAGTGGAGTTTGTCGCAGGCAGCCGAGGAGGATATGGACCCGCAGACGTTCTACGACTGTGTGCTGTCCAGCGCACCCGGCTGGAAGGTGGGCGGCTGGCCCTCTTGGGGCCCCACCGACCCCATCCCGCGGCCCTGCCCCGCCTGCGACAGTGAGATGGATGCCCTGCTGACCATCGCCACGTTCGAAGAAGGGGACGACGAAGGGCACAGCTGGTCCCCGTACGAGGACCCAGCTACTGAACCGTCCCCCGGCTTGGACCACTTCGACCCCGGGCAGCCCACTGCGGTCCAGATCGGCAGCGGCTACAAGCAGCAGCTCTACATCTGCCCGGCGGCACCCGAACATCCCCACACCGAATTGATGCAGTAGCCCGTCGCCCTCTTAGTGGGCGTTAAGTCCGCTTCTGGTAGCGGCCTCGTCCGGGTTGGGTGAGGAAGCCTTGGCGGGTGAGGCGTCCGAGGCGGCTGCGGGTGATGTTGATGGATGCCTCGTCGGTGGGCATGCCGAGGAGTTCGTGTAGTTGTCGAGCGCGGAACTCCTGGTTGGGGTGCTGGTTGAAGGCGTTCACGATGGCCTGGTAGGCGGTACTCGTCTCGGGCGGATCGGGTTCGGCCTCGACGCCAGCGGGTGCGAGTTCGGTGATGACCTTTCGTGTGGTGGCCAGCTCGCCGAGACGCGCTTCCGTCTCGGCGAGCGCGGCGGTCAAGTGCTCGATCTGGCTGCGGAGTTCACCGGCCCGGGTGGTGGCCTCGTCGTGCTGGGCCTGGAGATCCTTGAGGAGTTCTGCGACGTTCACGCGGCCAGCCCGAGGGTGTCGCGCCAGGCCGGTGTGGGTGCGGTCAACCGGCGGCTCATGTTTGCGATGGACGCCCAGTAGACGCGCGAGGCGGACGTGTCGGGCCGGTGGTCGTACTCGCGGACGAGTCGCCGGTGCAGCATCAACGTGCCGTTGACCTGCTCGACGATCCACCGCTTCGGCTGCGGGACGAAGCCCTTGCCCTGATCTGCCCGGTTGCGGCGGACGATCTCGACGTCGATGTCCAACAGGGTGCCGTGGATGATGACTTCGTCCTTGAAGCCCTGGTCCACCAGGGCCTTCTCCAGGCGGTTGCCGCACCGCTCGGCGGCCTGGTCGAGCAGAGCGGTGCCGGCGGCGTTGTCGTGCACGGACGCGGCCATGACGACGACGCCGATGATCAGCCCCAGCACGTCGACGGCCAGCCCCCGCTTGCGCCCCGACACCTTCTTGTTCGCGTCCAGCCCCGTCGTGGTCTTCGGGACACCGGCCGCCGCGCGGACGGACTGGGTGTCGAGGATCACGAGGGACGGGTCCTCTAACCGGCGGGCCCGCTCCCGCACCTGGCAGCGCAGAAGTTCCTGGATCCGCTGGTCAAGACCGTCCTGGCGCCACAGGCCAAAGTAGTAGAGCACCGCCGACTAGGCCGGGAAGTCATGGGGGAGGTAACGCCACTGACAGCCCGTCCTGTTCTGATAGAAGATCGCGTTCACGACCTCCCGCAGGTCGCAGGACCCTGGATCCCCGGTCGCCGACCGCGCCACCCGGCCCTGCTTCCAGGCCGTGATCATCGGCTCGATCAGCGCCCACTGCGCATCCGATAAGTCGCTGAGGTACGGGTCTCTATCCATACGCCGCATCTCAACATGAACATGTCCAGTCGGTGGGCCGGGTGGCGATCAGTACCACGATCGAGCGATCACGAACCGAGGAAGATCGGATATAACGTCCTCTGAGCGCTTGTCAGAGCATCGAGCGGTGACCAACGGGTTTTGGGTGAGAGCACCCCTGCGTCACATTGGTGCCGCAGGGGCGCTGGTCACTTCGGAGCGGCTTCGGGAGTCCGGCCAGGCGCATCACCTCCTGGTGCCACTCGCTGGGTCGTCGTGCCCGGCGAAGTTTCCGTAGTGCCGGGCAACTTCGTGGAACGCCTGCTTGGGCCGGCAGGAGCCGTCCTCGCTCACCGCGACGACGCCGAAGCCCGCCCTGTCGAGGTCGTGTTGGGGATCGTTGCGGTGGGGGAAGTCGGGCATGGCATAGGTGAAGACGAAGCAGCCGTGTACGCCCTCGGCGTTGTACTGGTCGATCAGCTCGCCGAGGTAGCGGGCCTGGACGGCTTCGTCGCGGGGGTGGTCGCCGCGGATGCGTGGGGTGGCGGCGAACCAGTTGACGATCTGGAAGGAGCCGGCCCCCCGCTGGTCGGCGCCGGTGAACGCGCCGCAGCCGAACTCGGTGATGACGACGGGCTTGACGTGCTCGCGCACCAGGCCGCGCAGACGGTCGGTGTAGGTGGCCTGGTTGCGGCGGCCGCGGTAGAGGCTGACCCCGACGAGGTCGAACAGCGTCCAGTCGACGTCTTCCCACCCGGCGGCGGAGTAGGTCAGCGGTCCGTGGAAGCGGCGCCGGGCGGTGGCCGCAGCGGCGGTGAGCAGGTCGTGGAGGCGCCGGTTGATCCGGCGGCGCAGCATGCGGCGGTAGCGCAGGATGAGCTTCAGGCGCAGGAACGACCTCGGCCCGGGGACGATGCCGGGTGCGGTGTGCGAAAACTCGCTGCCGACCAGCAGCGTCAGCTTCTCCGGATGGTCTTGGCGCAGTTCTTCGGCCGCCTGGGCGACGGCGTCCAGGTGCGCGAGCAGCTTCGGCTGCGCGAGGTCGGGGACGTGGGGCCGGATGTAGACGCCGAGACCGGCCTCCAGCGCGGTGCGGGCGGCAGTGATCAGCCGCTGCTGATCGCTGCCGATGAGCATCACCGTGGTGCAGTGCAACTGCTCGGCGATGATGTCCATGTCCCGCCGGACGGCGTCGGTGTCCGCCTCGCCGACCAGGTAGGAGATGCCGCGGACGGTCAGAATGTGCTCGGTTCCTCTCGGTGCAGGCGCCGGGCGGCGAGGTAGAGGAGGACGGTGACGCCTGCGAGCATGATGGCATTGACCGCGTACTTCACTGCGCCAGTGCCGCCGGCGAGCGGTTCGACGAGGAAGGACAGGGCGGCTCGTACGACGAGTGCGCTGCCTGCCGCGGCCAGCATGTGAGAGCGGCCCCAGCCCTGGCTGCGCGCCCAACGCAGCAACAGTCGGCCCAGCACGACCAAGGTGGCCACGTTCACTGTGAGGCCGAGCCAGGTCGCCGGCAGCAGCTGACTGGCGCCCCAGGCGACTCCGGTGACGGTGCCGACCAGCCGCCACGACGGTGCCCTCGACGACGAAGGGTGGTGGGCGGGCCAGACGGTGAAGGCGGCCGCGATCAATGCGGCGGCGACCAGTGCGGCGCCGCTGAGCTGCACCGCACTGGCGGTGGAGTCGGCCGCCGCGTCGAGGTGGACGAGTACGGCACCCAGTGCCCACAGCGCCGCCATCGCGCTCAGGCCGGCCCGGCCGAGCCAGCGGCGGTCTGCGATGCGCGCGGCGCAGGATTCGACCACCGCGATCGGGGCGGCAAAGCTCCAGATCACATGTCCACCGACATAAGTCAGCAGACTCGCGGCGTCGACCCCCAGACCAGAGATGAGTGTGTGCTGCGGCTCGTTCGCCCAGTCGGGGTCACCGGCATGGACTTCGTAATTGAACAGGCTCTGATCGATCAGGCCCGCCTGAATTACCCCGAAG
This sequence comes from Streptomyces sp. NPDC002896, assembly GCF_040295225.1. Lineage (NCBI taxonomy): Bacteria > Bacillati > Actinomycetota > Actinomycetes > Kitasatosporales > Streptomycetaceae > Streptomyces > Streptomyces sp. NPDC002896. The sequence goes on from NZ_JBEOVA010000071.1 coordinate 4,232, forward strand.
GCCGCGCTCAACAGCAGGATCGTTGGCCAGCCGCGCCCGGTCCGTCGAGTGATCTCGCGGATGAGCACCGCGACGCTTCCGTACAGCGGGGCGAGGACGAGCAGGCCCACCAGCAGCTCCAGCGGCCGGCTCTCGCCGTAGCCGATGAGGTACTCCGCACTGATCGGTGACAGCACCATCAGCCCCGCCACCGCCGCCCAGCGGCGGCGGAATCTTGGCAGGGCGGTAGGAGCGGATGTTGAAGGCATTGATGATCCTTTACCGGGGTGCTCTAGGTGTGACGGTTTGTCGACCAGCCGCCGCTACGGAGACAGCCGCAGCCGCGTGGTGGGGGCCGCGCTCCTGAGGCCTGTTCCGGTGGCGACGTTTGGCGACGTTGATACTTCGACGCTAGGAATTCACCCGGCGCCCGGGCATCGGCCAGCTGTCCAGGCTCGCCTGACTTTCGTCTATGACCCCGCCCGTGCGGGACGCTGCCCCGAGGGACGCATCCATCGCGTCGGGTTGACTGTTGCCCGGGCATACGCCGTCGGGCCGGGTTCCTCTGGCCAGGTGGCACAGACGCCCTTGGCCGGTCGGCTGAGGCGGCGCCGCGGAGGATCCGCCTACGCTCATGGCGTGAGCAGCGCCAGCGAACCCCCTTTTCCGGCCCGGCGTGCCCGCAGCGACTGGCTGGCCGATGCCGTCATCTTCGCGGGCTGCGGCTTCCTCGGTCTCGTTGCCCTCGGGCTCGCCCAGGAGCACGACGCGATGCCTACGTGGCTGGAGGCGATCGACCCGCTCCTTGGCCTGGTGGCATGCCTGGCGCTGTGGTGGCGGCGACGTTTCCCGCTGGCGGTCGCACTGCTCGCTATCCCGTTGCTGGCGCTGGCGAGCAGCGCGCTGCCCGCCGGCCTCGTGATCGTGCTGAGTTTGGCGTTGCGCGTCCCCTGGCAGCGCGCGCTGCAATTACTGGGCCTGTACGTGGTGACCGTGGTTTCCGTCGAGGTGCTGCTGGTCGGCGGCGAGGACTCCTGGACCAACGTGGCCCTCGCCCTCGCGACGCTGCTGGCGGCCTTCGCCTGGGGCAGCGCCATGCGCAACCGGCGGCTGCTGTTCCAGCGCCTGCGTGCGGACGCCGAGCGCGAGCGGGCGGATCACGCCCGGCGGCTCGCCGATGCCCGCCGCGCTGAACGGGAAGCCATCGCCCGAGAGATGCACGACGTGCTCGCCCACCGGGTCTCGCTGCTATCTGGCCACGCCGGTGCACTGGCCTACCGCACCAGACGGGCCGAGGAGGGCGCTGGGCCCGGGCTGAGCGGCGCCGAGGTCGCCGAGAGCGCGGAGATCATCCGCGGTAACGCGCACGCGGCCGTGGACGAGCTGCAGGAGGTGCTGCACCTGCTGCGTGCCGAGAGCGACGTGGCGGAGCCGACCTCGTTGCTGCCGCGGATCGAGGACATCGACGACCTCGTGGCGGCCGCCGCGGCCGCCGGGCAGGAGATCGTCTTCCGTAGCGAACTCGACGCCGGCGCAACCGGTGACCTGCGGCCTCAGCTGCACCGCACCGCCTACCGTACGGTCCAGGAGGGCCTGACCAACGCCCGCAAGCACGCCCCTGGCATACCCGTCACCGTGTGCCTGACGGGTGCACCCGGCTCCGGGCTGACCGTGCAGGTCACCAACCCGACCGCGGTCGGACCCAGCGCCGGGATCCCGGGGATCGGCGCCGGGCTGTCCGGACTGGCGGAGCGCGTCCGCCTGGACGGCGGCATCCTTGAGCACGCCTCCGTGGATGGCGCATTCAGGCTGCGTGCCCGGCTACCGTGGCCCGCGAGGTGACGCAATGATCCGAGTGCTGCTGGCCGTCGACGACCCCCTGGTGCGCACCGGTTTGACGATGATGCTGCGCGGGGCCGACGGCATCGAGGTCGTTGGGGAGGCGGCGGACGGCGCCCAAGTGGCCGCGGCCGTACGGCAGCACAGCCCGGATGTCGTCCTGATGGACATCCGGATGCCCGTCATGGACGGCCTGGAAGCCACTCGGGCACTCGCCGACGGCAGCCCGGACACCCCGCAGGTGATCGTCCTGACCACCTTCGACGACCACGCCCTCGTACTGGAGGCCATGCGCGCGGGCGCCGCCGGATATCTGGTCAAGCACGCCGCGCCCGAGGAAATCGTCGAGGCGGTGCAGCGCGCCGCCCGCGGCGAACCGGCGCTGTCCCCGACAGCGGCCCGCGCCCTGATCGCGCATGCCGCGACCGGTACGAGCGGACGCAGGCAAGAAGCACGACAGCGCCTGGCGCTGCTGTCACAGCGGGAGCGGGACGTGGCCGCGGGCGTAGCCGAGGGCCTGTCCAACACCGAGATCGGCGCCCGCCTGCACCTGTCCGTCGGCACGGTCAAGACGCATCTGTCCAGCGCCCTGACCAAGCTGAACCTGGACAACCGGGTGCAACTGGCGCTCCTGGCGCACGACTCGACCGAACCTGCACCGTAAGCCCCCTGCCCATCCGGCCAGGCAGCAGAGCCGCCCCGGGCCGTTCTCCGAAGCGTCAACAAGGTTGAGCGGGATCGGCACGACCACGACGCTGATCCGGCGCTCACGACCAAGGCACCGCCTACCAGCAGACACTTCAGGGACTCGCTCTCGCCGAGCGCGCCGAGCCGGTCGACGTTCAGCTTCAACCGGCCGTTGGGCTGAGCCTCGAAGCTGACCTTCGCTTCCTGCCCGGCCTCCTCCAGGCGTTCGGCGAGATCTGGGGTCGGCGCAACGTCGCCGACAAGGTCAAGGACGTCAAGATCTTCCGCAATCGGGAGGTCGGCGTGCTGCGCCTGCACGCGGACCGGATGTGGCTCCAGTCCGGAGGCGGCTGCCGCCTCACGGTCTTCAGTCCCGTCGACGACGAGAGCGCCGAGAAATTGGAGCGTCTGCATGCCCTCGCGGCCTGACCCGCGACGAACGGCCGCGATCACGCCGAGATGAACGGCTCCGTCAAATGCGGCGTCGCCAAGTGCAGCGTGGTGGCGGTTTCGCGGCCGAGCATGCGCTCCCTTGAGCGCCTGGCCGCCTCAGGGTCGGCCTCGTGCGCGTAGGCGAGCTCGGGGTGGAGCAGCTGGAGCGCGTGCACCAGGAGGTCACCGGTGACGAGCGCCAGCTCGCGCCCGTCGGTGACCAGCACACTCTGGTGTCCGGGCGTATGACCGGGCGTGGCGACCGCGCGCCCGGCGCGCAGTGGCGTGTCCCCGTCGAGGAGCCGGAGCCGACCGGCCGCCGCGAGCGGGTCGGTAAGGGTCTCGCGAAGCTGCGGGTTGAGCGCGTCGAGGGCGTCGAACTCGGCCCGCTGGAGCAGGTATTCGGCGTTCGGGAAATAAGGGCGGCGGCCGCTGGTCGCACTGCCGGGCGAAGGGGCGCCGCCCACCGCGCCGCCCGCTGATGGGACGGCAGCCTCGGTCACGACCGCCCACCCGACGTGGTCGGTATGCAGATGCGTGAGCACCACGGTGTCGACCTCGGCCGGGTCGATGCCCGCGGCGGCGAGCGACTCGGGGAGCGCACCGGGCACGGGCGCCCACGAGCCGGCCGGGCTGTCCGCCGGACCGATCCCGGCGTCCACGACGGTGAGGCCCTTGTCGCCGCGGATCGCGTACGCGCGGAACTGGAGCCGCCAGCGGCCCTCGGCGTCGACCGCGCCCGGGTCGTAGCGGTCGGCCTCGGCCCACTGAGCGGCCGCGGCCTCAGGGAAGGCCTCGGCGCGCGGGGAGAAGAACGGGCCCTCGCCGTCGGCGAGGGCGATGATCTCGGTCGAGCCGATCCAGAGGCGGGGAACGCTGAGGGACATGGCTGTGGATCCTGCCATGCCTGGATCCACACCCAACTGCCTTCTCAGAAATGAGTAGTTCTGAGAGATCACGGACCCCCACCGGGCCGTGTTCGATTTGCCCCCGATCCTCGTTCTCATAACCTCTCGCAAAAAGGATTTCGCACAAAGCCCCTCGCGGTAGGTGCTGCGACATGCCCCAGCTCGCCGAACCGGCCGCCGCCGTCGAACAGTTCTGTCCTGTCTCTGCGATGTGTAGGCAGTCCCGCTCTTCTGCAGGCATGTGCGGCTGCGTCCCGCTCATGTGTAGGCAAGTTCTGGAGAGTTAATGAAAACCAGGCGCACTTGCCCGGAGTTGAGTGAGACGCGACGCCAGGCCACAGAATCCGAGATCATGACAGCGTGATCGCCGTTTCAGGGCGCCGATGGAGGTATCCGCCATGTCCGACCTCGACAGCCAGACCGCCTACTGGGACGCCAGTGCGACGACCAAGACGTTCACACACCCGCTCCACATGCCATGGCTGGACGGCACCGATCGGCATGCTGCGGTTCTCGACTACGGCTGCGGCTACGGCCGGACCATGGAAGCCCTCCTACAGCAGGACTTCAACAACCTCTCCGGGGTCGACACCTCACCAGGGATGATCTCCCGGGCCGGCACCCTGCATCCCACGATGCACTTCGCCGTGCTGGACACACCGCCAATGCTGGCCTACCCGGACGCAAGCATCGACGTGGTCATCCTCTTCGCGGTGCTGACCTGCATACCCAGCAACGACGCACAGCGACGGCTGGTCGGCGAGCTAAGTCGCGTTCTCAAACCGGGCGGAATGCTCTACCTCAGCGACCTGTTGCTCCAGGACGACGAGCGCAACCGTGACCGCTATGCCAGGTTCGCGGAACGCTACGGAACCTACGGAGTGTTCGAGACCGGCGACGGCGGAGTCTGCCGCCACCACTCGAGCGACTGGTTCACCTCCCTGCTTGCTGACTTCGAGATCGCCGACATCCGCCGAATCACCGTCGCCACCATGAACGGGCACGAGTCAGCGGGAATCCAGCTCCTGGCTCGCAAGCCGACCCGCCCTGCCCACTGACGCTACTGAACGTCCGGGACGGACATGCCACACGTCGAACTGCCCACACATACGCGGGACAGCCTCGGCTAGCACGTCCCAGACAAGACGAGGCACTGCAGGTCATCGCCTCGCATTACCCACACTTAACTGGGACAGGACAAGTTCGACTGCCCCACCTGTGAAGTGCCCGCCGGAAGCACCTGCCGCACCCGCGGCGGTAAGGTCGCCCCGAAGTACCACACTCCGCGATTCATGCTGGTGCCCCAGCTCCGCGCCGAACTCGAAGTCCGCAAGCCCGCCGACCGCGGCCCCGGCCACGCCTGGGAGAGGGGCCCGGCCATCGACGCCTCGGCGCCGGAGGCCGCGACGAAGCCCACCAGAGTGGGTTACGCAAGGTGCAGTACCGCCCAGCAAGAGCTCCAGAGCCAGCTCGACACCGTCGCCCAGGCCGGGTGCGACCCGGTCTTCTCCGAGAAGATCAGCACCCGGATCAAGGTGCGGCCCGAGTTCGTCAAGGCGATGGACTTCGCCCGCACCATCAAGAAGGCCGTCCCCCCACCAACGGGTGATCTTTACGGTGCACGAGATGAAGCGCCTGGGACGCGGCGCCGCCGAGTTCCTAGCCATCGCCGAGGAACTGCGTCACCACGACATCCAGCTCGAACTCCTCACCGGCCCCCTCCAGGGCGTCTACGACCCGTCCGGGCACGGCGCCGCCCTTTTCGCATTCTTCGCCGGCATGGCCGAGTCCGAGCGCGAGTACATCCGGGAGAAGTCTCTCGAAGGCCAAGCGTCCGCCCGCGAACGCGGACGCCACGGCGGGCGCCCCAAGGTCGTCGACGACGACATGGCCGACTACGCTCGCAGCCTGCGGGCCAACGGCGTCTCCGTCCCTGAGATCGCCCGCAAGCTCGTCATCACCGCGGGCAAGAACAAGGGCGAACACCCCTCGGTCGCCACCGTCTACCGCATCCTCGCCGAAGCCAACGCAGCCGACAGCGCCGACAAGTGAACAGGGCCCTCACCAAGCAGCAAAGATCAACTATTGGCGGCTTCTGGGCTCACCTCGGAAGCGACCGCAATTTCATCTGATGCAGCACTGCGGTCGTGCTGCACGTCGGAGGATCTGTCACTCATCGACGCAGGCCAGGGCCTCAGTGCATGCGGTCTCTCCAGCCGGGCAGGTCGCTTCCGTAGCCCTCAATGCGACCATGGGCAGGCTTCCTACCTGCACGTTTGCGATCAGCTTTCATCTGATGAAAGATCCCTTCGTCTGATGTAGGTGACGGAGAGTGCTTTTGATGAGCAGGAACAGCCTCGCACCGGGGGCAGCGGGACTGCATCTGGTCAGCGATCTGCCGCTGCTGCGGCCCGACGAGCAGGTCTTCACCGCGATGCTGGACGGCTGGCGCAACCAGCAGCTGGCACGCAACTTGGCGTTCTCCACGATCGAGGGCCGGGAGAAGACGGTGCGGGCCTTCGCTCGGCACGCCGACGCCTTCCCGTGGACCTGGTCGCCGCAGATGCTTGACGAGTGGATGGGCGATCTGCGAGCGGTCCGCGGGCTGAAGCGCTCCACGCTGCGCAACTATCAAGGCGCCGTGCGCTCGTTCTGCGAGTTCGCCGTCGACCCCGCCTACGGCTGGGCGGCGACCTGCGAAGAACGTTTCGGCACCCATCCCATACAGGTCGTGCACGAGTGGAACGCCGCGGTGCACGTGGAGGACGCCGAAGCCGACGCGGCGAAGAGGCCCTTTACCCAGGACGAGTTGCAGGCGTTCTTCGACTACGCCGACGACCAGGTCACCAAGGTTCGGGGCCGGGGCCGCAAGGGCTGGCTGCCCGCGTTCCGTGACGCAGTGCTCTTCAAGACCGCGTACGCCTTCGGCCTGCGCCGCAACGAGACCCGGATGCTGGACACGGTCGACTTCGGCCGCAACCCCGAGGGCCCGGAGTTCGGCGACTACGGCGTCTGCTATATCCGCCACGGCAAGGCGAAGAAGGGCTCGCCCCCGAAGCGCCGCAGCGTGCTGACGGTCTGGGACTGGTCGGCGGAGATCCTCCAGCAGTGGAACGAGGAGGTCCGGCCGCTGTTCGCCACGTCCGGCACCGGGGCTCTGTGGCCCTCGGAACGCTCGGCCCGCATCGGCTTCTCCCAGATGAACACCCGCTTCGCTGCCTACCGGGACGCGCTCGGCCTGGACGAGGGACTGGACTTCCACTCGTTTCGAAGGTCGTACGTGACCCACCTGATCGAGGACGGCTGGGACGCCCGGTTCGTCCAGGAGCAAGTCGGTCACGACTACGCGTCCACGACCGCGATCTATACCTGCGTATCCTCCGACTTCCGCACCCGCACCCTGCGCAGAGCGCTGGACGCGACGATGGAGGCCGCCCTGCGGCCGGCAAGGAGAGCCTGATGAAGCGCCAGGTCAGCTACCAGTGGCGGCTGCGCGAGGTGATGGCCACGCGCGGCATCTTCGTCGCCTCCGACCTGTCGCCGCTACTGGCCGACCGCGGCATCGAGCTGTCCTCGGTCCAGGTCTGGCGACTGGTCACCCAGACCCCCGAGCGGCTGTCCCTGCCCGTCCTCGCCGCCCTCTGCGACATCCTCGACGTCACTCCCGCCGAGTTGATCGCCACCAAGGCGGAGAACGCGGCCCCGCGCCGCACCGCCGCCTCCGGCGGCGCCGAAGTGGTCGACCTCGCGGCCACGGTCCGTCCCAAGCGGGCACGGGTCCGCCCGGAGAAATGAGCCGCACCCGGGTCCGGCCCGAGGACCTGTTCTGCGCACGCTGTCACCGGGCCGTCCGTCTCGGAGCCGCCCACTGGCCCGAGGGTTACCTGTGCTCCGCCTGCTACGACCACGCGCTGGAAACTTATGGGCGGTGCGTCGGCTGCGGCGTCGACCGTCTCACCCCCGGCATCGCACCGGACGGCGGCCGGTGGTGCACCGACTGCGCGGGCGGCCTGGGCGAGTTCCACTGCGAACGCTGCGGCCGCGAAGCCCGCCGCTACCTGCGCGGAGTATGCGGGAACTGCGTCCTGGCCGAACGCCTGGAAGAGCTCCTTGACGACGGCGTCGGCCTCGTCCTGCCCGAACTTGTTCCCTTCTTCGAAGAGGTCAGGTCAGTGCCCCGTCCCAAGGCAACGCTGACCTGGGTCGGCAAGCCACACGTCCAGCAAATCCTGCGCGCCCTCGCCTGCCGCGAAGTGCCCCTCACTCACGCGGGATTGAGCACGCTGTCGCCCTGGCGGTCGGTCGCCCACGTCCGTGACCTGCTCATGCACACCGGCGTGCTGCCGCACCGCGACCGGCACCTTCTGCTGTTCGAACGCCGCCTGCCCGAATGGCTCGACACCATCGAGGACGTCGAACACCGTCAGCTCCTGAACCGCTTCGCCGCCTGGCACCTGTTGCGCAAGCTCCGGGCCACCGCCGCCAAGCGGCCCCTCGGCCCCGGGGCCGTCACCTCCGCCCGTGCCCGGCTCATCCAGGCAGCCGCCTTCCTCACCTGGCTCGCAGACCGAGACCGCGCCATCAGCGAGTGCACCCAGGCCGACCTCGACGCCTGGTTCGCCGAGAAGGCCACTGCCCGCCGCGTCGTCCAATCGTTCCTGCGCTGGAGCATGGACCACCAGGTGATGCCCCGGTTGAAGGTCCCCACGATCCGCACGGAGAACCCGGCCCCGATCAGCCAGCACCACCGCATCGCCCTGATCCGCAAGGCCATGACCAGCGATGACCTCCCGCTCATGGAACGGGTCGCAGCCGCCCTGATCCTCCTCTATGCCCAGCCGGTCCGTCGGCTCATCCGGCTTACCGTTCACGACGTTCAGCACGACGTTGACCAGGTCGTACTCCGCCTTGGCGATCCACCCACACCGGTCCCCGAGCCCTTCGCCGGCATGCTCCTCGACTACCTACGCACCGGACGGCCGAACCGGCCAGGCGGCACTCTTCCCGCCAGCGACTGGTTGTTCCCCGGACGCCGGGCCGGGCAACCCATGGACCCCGCCACCCTCGGCAAGCGACTCACCACCGCTGGCATCCCCACCCTCCACGGCCGCACCGCCGCACTGCGGCAACTGGTGCTGCAGGCGCCCCCATCCGTGGTCGCCGGGATGCTCGGCTACCACGTCGTCCACGCCGAAGCCATCGCCACTGAGGCTGGCGGGACTTGGAAGAAATACGCCCCTGGCGACCACACCCGGTAACCCGACAGCCCCGTGCACCAGCTCACAAAGCAGATGTCTCGTTACGGATGGCAGCGTCGGCCAGCCGTCCCGGCTCGAAGACCGCCACCGCCACGCGGAGCTCCGGGGTCAGCGAACCCCAAAGCTCCTGCAAGAGTTCGTCCCGGTCGGCGGCACCGGTCCGGGCTTCGAGGAACGGCTCGCCGGTCGCGACGTGGTGACCATCAGAGCGGTACGTCGTCATCAGTACGGCATCCCCCGGCTCCAGGTCCCGGACCGCGAGTGTCAGGACGTCGGTCGCTGTCCTGCCGCTGCGGCTGCGGCGCGCGGCCCCGAACCATGCGTCCCGGCTCGAGCTAAGGTCCGCCACCACCGTGATGCGGGGCGTGAAGATTGGCGGGTCGGGTTCGTACTCCAGGCCGCCCAACGCCTGGGTCGGACTTCCGGTCTCTTGCAGACGGTCCGACACCACCCCGACCTGCTCGCCGTTGCCGAAGACCAGCCACCCGCCCCGCTCACGGGCCGCGGCATAGTGCCGGAGCGGATCATGGTCGGACTCGCCGGTCGGAGAGACGATGAGTTCCCGGTCGCCGCGGCAAATGGTACGAGCCTTGGAGGCGGTGCTGCGTCCGGTCAGGAAGTAACCGCCGCACAACGCACCGCTGAGGGTCCTCGCCCACAGTACGCCCCGCCCCGGATAGCGGTTCCCTGCCACAACCTCGTGCACGTGATCCACCGGGCCGCACACTCCTCCGTCTGCTCGGACGCGAAGCGCAGGTTCTGCGCAACGCCATCCAACCGCAACGGCACCGGCCGCCGCCGGGCAGCCCCCTACCGATGGTTATGCAGGATCACCATCGGACCGCCCTGGCGGACGAATTCAGACCACCCGATTACAGACTCCTACCAGCACGACACCCCTTCATGGCCACCGGCCGCCTCGGCCACGACGAACAGGTCCCGCCCGCACCCCGCGGACGCATCCCCAAAGACGCAACCTTGAAGGAGCGCATGGCCCGCAAACTGCGGACCAAGCCCGGCCGGGCTGCCCGCCGACCGGCGCGAGTACCCGAATCGCCACGCATACCAGGCCCATGACCTGCGAATTCACGATGCACGCGACTCATTGAGTCGACGAGATTGATCGGGTAGCGACTCATCTCATACGTCACAGGGTGTACCGCTGCGAGTTTGCTTCGGGGACCGCCGCCGGGTCGAGTGAGGCCCGGCACGAATCGGTGTCAGGATGCATGGCGAGATCGATCAGTACATCGAGTCGGCGGCCCGCGGCCTGCAACTCAGAGGCCTTCGCCTTGATACGGGCGCGCTCGTCGAGCAAGCGGTCCAGCAGTTCGGGGCCCACGAAGCGGGCGTCGATGGCAGGAAGAAGGGTTTCTATCAGGCGGCTGCTGAGGCCGGCCGTGTAGAGCTCTTGGATGAGCCTCACACGGTCCACGGCCGACTCGGGGTAGACACGCTGCCCGCTGGCGGTGCGCCCAGGACACAGAAGACGCTGCTCTTCGTAATAGCGCAGGGCGCGCGTGCTGACCCCGGTCCTTTCTGCCAGCTCGCCTATCCGCATCGTGGCTCCTCCTGCTCGTGCTGCCGCCCGTGACGACTTGCCCTTCACGTCAACGTCAAGTTTTAGCGTAGGCGAGCAGGGCGGAAACGAACCTCTCGCCGCCCGCGAAAGGGAATGATCATGGACATTGCCGGAACCACCGCGCTGGTGACTGGAGCCAACCGAGGTATAGGCCGACGGTTCGTCGAACAATTGCTGGACCGGGGAGCCGCGAAGGTGTACGCGACAGCTCGCCGTCCCGAATCGATCGGTGTCTCCGACCCGCGGGTCACGCCGCTGTACCTGGATCTACTGGACGAGAAGTCCGTCGCGGACGCAGTCACAGCAGCGCAGGACGTCACCTTGCTGGTCAACAACGCCGGCATCGCGACCGGGGCCAACCTCCTGACCGACGACCTGGACATGGTCCGGCAGGACCTGGAGACGCATCTCTTCGGGACTCTCCGGGTCATTCGCGCCTTCGCACCGGTCTTGGCCTCCAACGGTGGTGGAGCGATCGTGAACATCCTCTCCGTGCTGTCGTGGGTGGCCACGCCCGAGGGATCAGGGTCATATTCCGTGGCCAAGGCCGCGGAGTGGAACATGACCAATGGCGTGCGTGTTGAGCTCGCAGGTCAGAAGACCCTTGTCCAGGGGGTGCACTTGGGCGCTGCGGACACCGACATGATGGCGGGACGTGACACCTCCAAGATCGACCCGGCGGACGTCGCTCGGGCCAGCCTCGACGGCGTGCAAGAGGGAGTCATGGAGGTCTTGGTCGATGCCCCCAGCCGCTTCGTCAAGGCAGCCCTCTCAGCCGACCCTGCGCAGCTCTACAGTCCGCTGTCTGGGGAGTGACCCGTCGGCCCGTCGCGGCTGACTGTACCCAGCCCGAGACCTCATACGGTTGGGCAGCCGCTGGCTGCCCAACCCCAGGCAGGCGAACCGAGTGAGCGACGAGTCCACACCTCATCGTTTCTGGTCAGTGGCACCGTTCGACACGTGAGTGCGTATGCGAGTCAGGCACGGACCGGTGAGGGGCGCTGGTCGGTCGGTCACTGTGATCTGACCCTGCGGATGCAACTGCCTTAGTAGGTCAGGCGATTGCCGCAGTGAGTGACTCTGTTCGGGGATCTTGGTTTTCGAAGGTAACTGTCCCTGGCGACGCCACCAGCGGGGTCGGGGTAGTCCGTGGGCATCGAGGTACTGCTGGAACGCGGTCGGCGGGCGGGGGCGGTAGGTGGTGTCGGTGGGTTCCTGGGAGCTGAGGCGTTCGATATTGACGGCGATTGCCGTCAGAACGTGCTGGACGTGGGCTTTGGCCGTGCCGCGGTAGCGGCAGCGGCGCATCTGGTGGCCGTTGACGAGTTCGTTCACGGTGCCCTCGACGCCGGAGCGGGAGGCGTAGAGCCGGCGCCACGTCGGGTCCTGCTAGTACTGCAACGGTGCTTGTTCTGAGTGCTGGGCAGTTTTCAGGGGCTGTGTCCGCGTCGTTTGTAGTGGCTGATGCGGGCTTGATGCTGGCG
>NZ_JBEOVA010000072.1:0-16393 GCF_040295225.1 Streptomyces sp. NPDC002896
CCCACAGCCTGACATCAGCAAGGTCCCCACCCATGACCACACCAACGACTGAGCTGGCCAGCAGTCACGGCAAGCACCGTTGCAGTACTAGGGCGTGTATCGAGTCGTGATCAATCGGCGGTCTGGGTGAGGTCTTTGATCCAGATCATCGAGGCGCGTAGTTGCAGGCCGGCGAGGTAGCTCGCGGGGGTCTTGTCGTAGCGGGTGGCGATGCCGCGCCAGGCCTTGAGCTTGTTGATCAGGCGCTCGACGGTGTTCCGTTCCTTGTACAGGTCGGTGTCGTGAGTGAGGGGTCGGCCGCCCCGGCGGCCCCTCTTCTTCCGGTTGGCGGTCTGGTCCTTCTTCTCCGGGATGACGGCCTTGATGTTTCGTCTGCGCAGGTAGGCGCGGTTGTGACGGGAAGAGTACGCCCTGTCGCCGGCGACTGCGTCGGGCCGAGTGCGGGGTCGGCCGACCGGGCCGCGGACCCGCAGTTTGTCCAGGACCGGGATGAACTGCGGACTGTCGGCGGCCTGTCCCGCGGTCAGGGCCAGCACGAGCGGTCGGCACTTTCGGTCGCAGGCAATGTGGACCTTGGTGGTCTGCCCGCCCCGCGAGCGTCCGAGCAGGGCGGCTTTCAGCCGGAGATTGAGGCGCCGCCGGAGACGTCTTCGCTCGGCGACACCATCGGCGACCGGCCCGATTTGTTCTCCTTGCGCGCCCCCTTTGACCGGACCCCCTCTTCCTCCGCGGCCTTCTCCAGGGCGTCGAGCACGCCGGGGGCCAGACGCACACCAGCCGCGTCATGGTGGGCCCGGGCGGTGGTGGAGTCCACGCTGACCAGGGAGAGGTCCACCTCACCCCGCGCGGCCGCCTGTGCGATCAACCCTTCCAGCAGGGCCTCGAAGACTCCGGCGTCCCGCCACTGCCGGAAGCGGTTGTGCACGGTGGACCACGGGCCGAACTCGGTCGGCATCTCACGCCACTGCGCTCCCGAGCGGAACTTCCAGATCACGCCCTCGAACTGCTTCCGCAGTCGTGCGGGATACGGGCCGTACTCGCCGATCGGCAGGTACGGCTCGACGTACTCCCACTCCAGGTCAGTCAGTTGTTCCCGTGTCATGCATTACGGACTACCGGACCTGCCCGTTCGACGAAGGCGAAACGCGCAGATTGATCACGCCCGATACCTCCCGGAACGCCCGCTATAGCGGCTGTGAGCGCGCTGGACGTGCAGGCTGGACAGCGAGGCTGCGAACGGCCGTCACGTGGCTGCCCAGTCCGGTGCGCGGGGTTCGGTGTGGCGTCAGCCTTGGAACCACACCGAACCCCGCGTTTCAGATCAGGAACCGTCGATCAGTCTCTGTACCTCGGGTGGGAGCTCTGAGTCGGAGGAAACGGCGAAGAACCTGGCTGTCTCCGGCGTGTCCCCAACGGCGATGGCGACCTTGGGAGAGATGCCGTCCACTTCGTAGGCAGTCTCCGTCAAACCGGCCGGCTCCTCGCTCTTGCCCCGGCCGCCGGTGTCTTCGCAGGGTGGTTCGGTGGCGACTCCGAGCTTCTTCCCGAGTGTGAATTTCACGTTCCCCACGTCTTGATACGTTATGTCCTGGTAGGTGTACTGAGCGACGCAGGAGGCTCCACCGCCACCGCCGTCGGCCGTGCACGCGGCTACTGACATCACCACGGCCGCCGCCCCTAGCAAGCCAGCGGATCGCCTGGTCCAGCTCATGTGTTTCCCCCTCAGTAGACGCTGCAAAGAAGAGGAGTGCCTTCCTCTTTGCCGAGTGACCTCGCCCTCGCTCAGCACGGGAATGAGACCGTGCCCGTGGTGAGGCTCTCGTGTTCTTCGACGTCGGCACCTCTGGTTTCGTTCACTTCTAGGACTCGTGATTAAAGCCAGCACCTCGGATCAGGTTCCCCTGCCGCGCGTTTTTTCGGACCGAGATGTGATCTTGCAGCTTGGGGCAGCGGCAAGATCACACTCAGGTCAGCCGAGCGGTGTCGGCCGCTGCTCCTGACACACCGGCGGCGCGGCACATCCGAGCAGCCGTCCGAAGCACCCACTGATGGCCCAGCGGAACACCAGGTAGCAGGCGCCAGGGAACACCGAGGTCAGTAAGGACACCACGAAGGTGTTCTCCAGCGACCGGACTGCACCACCGTGCCTCGATGAGTTAGATCAGGCCTGACTCGTCCCAGATGATCGCGACTTAATACGCGCCCTAGTGGGCGCGGTATTGGGTCTAGAGGTCGTGGAGGTGGCGGGGGAGGAAGTTCACGGTGCGCGGCGCTTTGCCGCTGGTGCAGGAGGTGCGGACGGGACAGGGGTCGCAGTGTGCGGGGTTGAAGCGGACGACGGTGTAGGGGGCCATCGCCGGGAGTTCCAGCCAGTTGCCGCTGATCTTCCCCTTCGGGCAGGTGATGGTGCGGCGGTCGAAGTCGATGGTGAAGTCCTCGCGGGTGAAGCCGGGGGCCTGCCTGCGCCAGGCGGGACTGGGCGGGAGCGGGCCGACCACGCGGATGCGGTGGGTACGGGCGGCGGTGTCGAACAGTGCGACGGAGGTGTAGCCGCCGTCGACGAGGTGCGTGGCGGGCAGCAGGCGGCGCCGCTTGAGCCGGGCGTGGATGCCGGGCAGGCCGTGCTGTCCGGCATCCACGCCCGGCACAGTGAGGACGCGTCGATGCCCTTGATGGACTTGGCATACACCACGCTCGGCGGTGCCATAGGCGCAGCGTTGACTACCTACCTGTCCAGGAACCAGGAGCGTCGGCAACTGCGCGCGACGGTCATGCAAGAACTCCACCGGGTCGGAGCGGTGCGTGACGGGGTGTGTGACATCGTGCCGAGCCGGGGGCGCCCGGCCTCGTACTCCGTCGGAAACCAGCTACTCGCCACGGAGCGTTTCCATCTCACAGCGGTTCTGGACGACGGTAATGATGCCGAGAGGGCCCTACGGGAAGCGCTGTCGGTTCTTGTGGTGGCCTCCCTCTCGGCCGGTGTACCTCGGAGAGTCCTGGACTTCGCCGGAGGGGGCGAGGAGCGCCGCCTGCAATGCGAAGTCATCCGGCTGATCGATCTCCGTCTAGGCGGCGTCCTGGGCGAGTCTCTCGAAGAGCTCATGACGCGATGTGAGGGCTACCGGCAGGCGACCGCCCAACTCCTCCTCCGAGCACTGTGGCATCCGTGGCAGAGCCGGTGGCGGATGCATGCGCACATCCGCTCGCTGCGTCGGGAAGTCGCTGCGCTCCACCGTATGCAGGAGACGGCCATGTCCATCCTGGCTCAACCGGAGAACACCGACGCCCTCGTCGAGCGGCTCGCCTCCCATCCGGATCGGGACACCAACCGAATCGGCAATGCAGCAGGGCCTGCGGCATAGAGAAGTTGTCTCGCGTCAAGAATATGGCTCAATGATCTTGCTTTGAAAGTTGGGGATGCAGGGCCGGGTCGTTGTAGACCTCGATCGGCCGGCGGCCTGCGAGGGCTTCGTGCGGGCGGATGTGGTTGAAGACGTGCCGGTAGGCCTCGGCCTCACGGGCCAGAGTCGGCAGGTCCTCGATCTCGAGCCGGTAGAGGTGCTCATACTTCAGCGAACCGAAGGCGCGCTCTCGGACCCCGTTCTGTCCGGGCGACTTGGCCCGGGTGCGGATGTGCAGCAGCTCGGGCCGGGAGGCGATGAACCGGGCGAAGGCGGCGCCCTTGAACTTCGCGCCGTTGTCGGTGACCAGCTTGATCCGCCGGATCTCACCGGTGTCCGGATCGGCCAGGGCCTCGGCCAGCGGGCATCCGCGGCGATGTGCCAGCCGTGCTCGACCTTGGTGAAGTAGTCGGTCACCCCGGCCAGGCGCCAGATGCCGCCGCTGGTTGTCTCGTATGTTGTCCGGTCCCCGGAGCATGGCCCGCACCGCGGGGGCGTGTGAGGTGGGCTCGTGGGCGCCGACCGGTTCTTCGCGGCGGTTCGCCACGTCATCGTGGCCCTCTCCCTGCCCTGAACCGGCCCCGGCGAGACGGCGCTTGCCGAGTCGCTGTGCGCGTGGTTCAGATCTGGGGTCCGGGTGCCCGACCGCGATGCGGCGTCCGGACCCCTTGTCGGCTCGCAGGGCACATCAGTCCTTCGTCTTGCCCAGCTTCTCGACGTAGTCCTGCGCCTTGTCGACAGCAGTGTCGATCTTGTCGTTGTGCTTGCCGTCGGTCTTGTCGTCGATGAGGTCGCCGGCCTTCTCCAGCCCTTCGGAGATCTTGTCGCCGTGGGCCTTGGCGAGGTCCTCGGCCTTGTCCTTGAGGTTCTTCAGCGCTTCGAACGTGCGGCGGCCTTGTCCCCTTTGCTCAGAACTGCCGAGTAACAGCAATGATTCCACGGTGGAGATGGCGCACAAGACGGTCAGGCGAACGTGCCCGGGGCTCGAAGCCGCTGGGTGGCGTGCGCCGGCCGGTTCTCGCGATGCGCCTGGAGCCTTGGGTTCAACTCGTCCGAGTGGGGTGAGTTGATGCATGCTGCCGGTGTGCCCGAGTCGATGGGCTGCACGGGCAGGATTTTCGGCCGCGAGTCAGGGTGCGTCGCCCGCGGCGACGGACGTCAGTCCGGATCTTCCAGGGAAACGGCGCATGCACCGGACCCACGCCGGACGATCCCTCCACCGCATGGCGATCACCGCGGCTCGGGTTCGGTCGGCGGCTCAGTGGCCGGTGGCCGCAGCTGACCGAGGCGGCCCGTGTCCCACAACGTCCGGTCACCGAGTCTCCCCGTCCTGTTCCTGGTCAAAGCCGGTTCGTCAGGTCCGACGCGAATACCTGCGACAGAGGCTGCGGTCCCACGTACTGCTGGTAGTTGCACCGGCCGGCCTCGTAGCGCAGCGGCTTCTTGTTCTCGTCCCAGCCCGTTGGCACCTCAACGCGCTCGTGGCACCGGCCCTGCGTGTCGTGCTTGGCGAGATGGTGCGCAGACCGGCTCCGGCGGCCTGTTCGCGGCCTCGACGGCCAGACGTTCCTGCTTCGCCCCCTCCAGCAGCTGCAGCTTCCGTTCATGCCGATTACGCAGTGCGGTGCGGGACGTTGTCGGCCGCCCACGCGAAGCCACCCGTCCAGAAGGCGATGAGCCACCAGAACCAGTCCACCAGCTGCCCCTTCGCCCTGTCCTGTCGAGCGCCAGCATAAGTTGCTCTTCCGAGGTCGCCTTGGCGCTGTCGGGCGCCTTTCCCCTTCGAGGCGACTCGCGCTCTCAGTTTGGGAAGCTGCGGTCGGTTCGAGGGCTGCGCTGGCTCGGTGGCTTTCACCGTGATTCCCCGCTGTTCCCCGCTCGATCCGGTGCGGTTGTGGTGCGCGCCGTCCAGTACTCGGCGCTGCCTATCGCTTCTGCGCTCTGTAACGCTTCATCAGCGCGGTTATCCGCGCTTGGTCTGCCCGCCCATTGAGCTCGGCCAGGAGATCGTCAGGGCACAACTCGTAGAGGTCGCCCCCACCATCGGCGTCCTCGGTTGTCCCAGATTCGGTAGCCACCGGGCACACCCCTGGCAACGTAGCGCCTCCTGCTCACCGTCCCCTTGCTCCCGGCATAGCTCGCGCCGTCATCCAGCGTCTCTAGAACTCTGTGTGTGCCTGTGGTTGCCGGGCTTTTCGGGCGCGGCGTGGTCGTCTGCGGTTGCCGTCCGGTGGTCCGAACCTCGGGGTGAGAGGGTGGACCTCGGTGGTGTGCAGGTGGTGGAAGCCGGTCCGGTCGGCGGCGCGAGTGCGCCGTCGACAGGTTCTGCGTGAGAGCCGCACCCGGCCGGCCGGAAGATGGTCTTTAGGCCGGTGGGGTGCGGGTACTCCATGACCTGGCACCGGCCCGGATGGGGTGGGTGTCGTGGTGTCATGCCCCGCTTCAGCAGGCGGGGCCTTGTGGGTCGGCGCTGGGCGGCGGGCCGAACTCCAGCCGTACGGAGTCGCTGCGGGGGACGACCAGCGCAACCCCGTTGGTTGGTGTCCAGCGGTAGGGCAACATGACGTACTGGTTTCCCGACTGCAAGACGAGCGTAAGCCCGTCGTAGCGGTAACCGTAGGCGGCCTTGGGGTCGTGGCAGCGCGTCTCGCTCACACCAGGGGCGCTGATGCTCAGGCTACGCTCGCTGTAGAGCACCGTGGACGGGTAGTTCGCCAGCTGCGAGGCAAGTCGCCGGGCCCGTGTCTCGCCGACCGAGGCGGCGTAGTCGTTGGCTGCCCATACAAGGCCGAGCGCGACTAGCACGAAGATGACCGCCCACTCTGCGAGCGCGACCCATTCGGGGCGGGTGACCGAAGGGGAAGAAGTGTTGGATGTGTCGCTGTCCGCAGGGCTGCCGGAGGTAAGGGGATCCGGATCGCTGGCGCTGGAGTCCCGATCGTCGGCCTCGCCGTCCGGAGGGTCTGCGTTGGCAGCCGAGGTTGCGTCGGGCGGAGGTGTCGCCGCAGCGAGCGTGCGTCTCAGGTGCAGGGCGTAGGCGAGCAGCGTGACGCCCAGGGAGAGACTCAACGGGGCCAGTACAAGCACCCTGTTGAGGAAGGTCTCGGTGAGCGTCGACCAGAGCCCACCGAGCGTCAACAGCAGGCCGAGGCCCGCGACAACCGGAATGGCATGGCGCAACACCTCTCTACCTGCCTCCGCAGCAAGCCGCCCACGCAGCAGTTCGTGAGCCCAGAACGCGAGAAGTCCCACTGCAGCGGTCAACGTCATCGGAACCCACAGGGCATCCAGGCTGCGCCTCAGATAGTCCGCCGTACTGAAGTTGAGCACGGTCGAGTTGACTCCGAAGTAGGCGAAGAACCAATACGCGTGGTAGTAGCCGAAGTAATAGAGCAACCCGGTGACCAGGCTCGTCGGGGCGGCGATGGCACCAATGATCCATCCCAGCCGCCCGAGACCAGTGGGCCCCTCATTCATGAGGAGCTGGACGAGGGCGTCGTGCTGTCTGTGGGCGACGGCGGCGAGGTAGACGGAGGAGTCACCGGCGGGTCGGTGGGAGGCGTGGTCTCAGGTGAGGGCTGAGTCGGCGACGGGCTCTCTGGAGGCTGATCCGTCTTCGGATCGCAGGGTCCCTTGCCCACGACCGTCACCACCTTCACCACGGAAGGGTCGATGACCTTCCCCGAGGCGGGTTCCATGTGCGAGTAGCCGCATACAACGCCGCCGGCGCCGGGGGCGTCGTCGCGGTAGTCGCGCACGAGCGTTACGCAAAGGGTGCGGCCCCCGCACTCCGTGATGAATCGCGCCTGCAGAACCTCCCAGAGCTGCTTTCCCTCCCCGACCTCACCGAAGGGTCGGGTACGCGCGTCCCATTCCGGAATCTTCAGCCGTGACGGCTTCCCGCCACTGTCAACGCCGCCGCTCCCTGGCGCGGGAACCCCACCGGAGGGTGCACCTCCTGTTCCACCGCCATCCCCACTGCCCCCATTGCCGCCGACGGAACCGCTGCCGCCATCTGCGCCGCCGTCCTGGGCGCTGGGCACCGGAACTCCCGTGCCTCCGCCGCCCGTACTGCCTCCGACAGCCCCGCCGTTCGCATTATCACCGCAAGCAAGCGCCGTGGGGAGACAGAGCAGTAGGACAAGGGCCAGTCGGTCGGCACGTGTTGATGTCGCCATATCGCACCACCGATCCCCCGAAAGTACGTGTCTGTGGAGAATGGCATGCGAGAGCCCTTGCGTACAGCTGAATTCTCCATGCATACACGCCAGTTGGCCCGGCGTTGCCGGACGGATAGCAGCGACGGCTCACCCGTTCGCCTTCGGGGCGAGGCCAGTGGGGGAGACGCGGCGGCCGTCCGAACGGCGTACTGCCCGGCTCTTGGCGCCTCACTGGGGTCGCTTTCCTGCCTCCCTGTTTCGGTCGTTTCCGCAGCTCGGCACCACGAAGGTGGGTTCAGGGAGGCGGTCAGGGAGAACTCCCTCCTCCTGTCGCCTCCCTCTACGCAGTATCGAGCGGTGCGAGCGCATCGAGGATCTTCTGGTGGTCGACGACCATGACGCCGTCGGTCTTGTGCGGGGCCGCGTCGAAGCCCTCCAGGAACTCCTTCAGGTCGCTGTTGGTCCCCTCTCGATAGAAGCATGCGTTGCGTTCGGTGAGCAGCTGCAACACCTTCTGGGTGCGGATGCGGGGCGTGGTGCCAAGCATGAGGGCGAGGTCGGCGGGGTGCGGCTCCTCATCGGCGACTGTCTCGATATCACCGGTGCCCGCTGGGGCCCTGGCCGGCGCTGAAGCCGTCCTCAAACTCCGGGCCCTGCGCGCTAACGACGACTTCGACGAGTACTGGACCTTCCACCTCGCCCGGGAGCACGAACGTCTCTACCCCACCCCAAAACCAGCACAACCACCAACTCGCAGCCCTGCCTACCGACTTCCCAGAGCTGGAGCTACACCCAACTGAGTTGACCCGCCGTTGGGACCGAGCTGCCCTTGACGAGCTTTCCTTGCCTGTGCTGACAGGATGTCGAAGACCCATGGCATCTGCCGTGTATGGGTTTTGGAGTTGCTGCCGTACTCGGCGCCTCGGTGCAGACTCTAAGTGGGCGTTTAGGTATCTTCAGCAAAGATACGTCGCGTTTGAGGTCGGCGGCTTTCGTGATGCTTTGCTCCGTAGGAGCGCATTTGCGTGCCCTGAAGCGTCGATCGGAGCACCCGTTTAGTTCGCACATGCCGCTCGAATTCCGTCTGGTTTAGCAATGGGTGGAAGCTCCCTACTGGTAGGGAGCTTCCAGGCATTCGAGTCGATCGCGCTGGTGATAAATGCGGTAAAGCATGTTGAAACGGTCGGTGCGAATCAACATCAAACGCCCACTGAGGAGGCCCCGGTGCCGCAGTGTTCCGTGTGGATCGTGGACTCCACGCCGGTGGAGTGCAGCCGCTCACGCGAGACCGTCAAGCGCTCCGACCTGGTCGGATGGGCCGAGTACTGGCTGGGGGAACGCCCTGGCGCGGCGCGCTGCGGCGGTGAGGGTGGTGTTTCGGGGCCGCGCACAGTAGAACTGGGCCCCATGTCTGACCAGCAGCCAGCCCCTCACCCGGCCCAGATGCCCGGTGCGCCCTGGGCGTACGCGCCACCGCAAGCCCGGGGGATCAGCGCCGGCTACCGGCGATGGGCCAGCATTCTCATCTGGCTCGCAATCATCATCGCGGTCCTCGTGGTGGTTGCGTTCGTGGTGAGCCTTGTCCTCCTTGCACAGGCGGACGCGGACGTGGGGAACGCTGCCTACGGTTACCTCGCCATCTTTCTCTGGTTCGGGATCGCCGCCGCGATCCCAGTCCTGCTCGCGGTCGCCATCCCCGGTGCGGTCATGACGCGGCGTGTGCGGCAGCAGCGGCAGGCGGGGATCACACCTTCGTAAGGCGCCGCCAGGCGTGCACGACGGCGGCGGTGGCGAGCGGGGCGACCGCCGTGGCAAGCAGCAGGTGGGGCGGGCCGACGGCGGCCGCGGCGTCGGTTCCGCCCATGCCTGTCCACAGGGATGGCACGGCGTAGGGGAACCACGCGCCTCCGCCGAGGCGACCGGGACTCTCTCCGGCCGGAGGTACTGGCGGTGTCAGCCGGGCGTGATGCCGTAGTGCTCGCGCACCTCGCCGACATTTGGCACGGCGGGGAACTCGACGTCGCCCGCGCTGACGATGATCGACCCGTCTTCGGTCACGTACTCCTGCGGGGTCCCCCAACCGTCCTCGAGGTCGGGCGATGCGGCGTAGGCTCGAAGGACCGCGTCCACCACCGTGATGGCCTCGTCCTCGGTGGTCGCCTCAATCACTATGTCAGCGCGCTGCCAGCCGCCGCCGAAGCTGTCGTTGCAGTCCCACTCCGCGGAGGCCACGCCCGGTACCGACATCGTCGCCGCGGTGAACGCCTCCTCGCACTTGGCGGCACTGCCGGACGAACACGCCGAGACGGACAGCATCAGCGCTGCCGCCACGACGGCCGGCAACAACCGCATTCGCTCACGTGGTATCACTCAGTCAGTCCCTTCCGTAGTGTTCGCGCACCTCACGGATCGTCGGAACTGCCGAGAATCCGACGGCCCCCGCGCTGACGACGATCGACCCGTCCTCGTTGCGGTATTCCTGCGGCGTCGCCCACCGGGGTTCGAGGCGCGGCTCGGCGGCGAACGCCCGCAACAGCGCGTCCATGATGCGAACAGCCTCGTCGCGTGATGAGGCCCGCAGGACCACCTTGCCCCGCTTCCAGCCGCCGCCGAACATGTCGCTGCAGTCGAACTCGGCCGACACCACGCCGTCGACGGCGAGCGCCGTCTCCGCGAACACGTCCTCGCCGTCGGAGTTCCTCGCCCGCCCCAGGCTGAGCAGAACGGCGAGCACGCCGCCGACCGGCCCCGCCTGAGACATCCGGTTCACAAGCCGACGCCTGCGGCGTTCCCAGCCCTTGCCCATCAGTGCTTCCGGCCGCCGTGGACGTCCACGGCGGTTACGTCGCTACCCGACGAGTCAGGATCCATCAGGAACCCGCTGTCGCGGAGCGACTGCTCGTAGGCGAGGTATCCGGGATCCGCGCTGTTGTTCATGGACTTCGAGTAGTTCTCGCTGTGGTCGAGGTTACCCATCGCGTCCCACCTGGACCCCGGATCGTCGAACGTGACACTCGTGTGGTCGGCGCTCTCGTTCTGCCCGCCGGGCAGGAACGGGAACCACGAGTCCCCCAGGTCCAGCCGGGGAACGGCGTCGTGCTCGTGCTGCATCTCCAGCACGTTCACTCCAGGGTCGACCACGAGGTGCGCGCCCGCCTCGTCGCCGAGCACCGGGACCCCACCGCGCACAAGTGTGTCGACCACGAGCGGCGCAGCCGGCGCAGGTGCCGGCGGAGGTCTCCGTTGCGAGCGAACTCGGTGGCGACGAGCTGGCCAGCCGGCGCCGGGCCGCTGCCGGTGCGGTCGCGGTAGGCCAGGATCACGGTGACGACCTCCGGCGCCGCGACCATCCAGCCCACACCCAGGGTCGGGGTGTGGATCTTGCTCGTGGTGCCCAGGTGCACGACGACGTCCGGGCGAGCGCGGCCAGAAGCGGCAGCGGCGCCACGTCGTAGCGCAACTCGCCGTCGTAGTCGTCCTCATAGCGCGGTGCCGGTGGCGATGGTCGGCATGGTCCGGCCGTCGATCGCCAGCGTCGACGGGTCGGCCGGGCCGAGCACCCACGAGCCCTGCGGTGTGATGCCGACCGGGAGACCTCGAAGCGCGCCGGGTCGAGGTTCGCGAGCACGCTCGCCCTCGACACACAGGACACGGAGTGCTCCGTGCTCTGCCCGCCGAACACCACTGCCGCGCGGATTCGCTCTTGGCTGGCCATGGCGCTCGACCCTACCGCGTGTCGACGCCCTGGGCGGCTGCCAGGAACCGCCGGGTGGCCGGGTTGCAACGGCTCGTCAGGACGAGCTGGGAGACGACGCCGGCCGTGTCGACGGCATCCACGAGACGTCGCGCCGACGGCGCGTCGCCGGTCACGACCGCCCCGGTCAGGTCGGTGCATTCCAGGAGCGGCTGGAAGCAGGTGATCTCGTTCGTCTTGGTGCCGACATCGACCTGGCCCAGGACGGCGGAGGTGGCGTGGTCGACGGCCGCCAGCAGGTGGATCTTCCGGTCGTGTGCGCGGGCAGCGTCGCGCAGGGACTTGCCGTCCACCGCGATCGCCCGCAGCAACCGGCCCGTGGCCTGTGGACATCGTGCGGAGAGCCAGCTGCCGACGGCCCGGTCCAGTACGTCGCCGTCGACCTGGGTGAGCACCCGGCGGATGGTGGCCTCGCACGGAGCGTGGCGGCGACCGGTGAAGGGATCGCGGCGAGTGCCGAGCCGGGCCAATACCGGCTGGGGCGCATCGGCCGCCCACTTGCCGATCGCCAGCAGCGAGGTCGCGTCGGCCAGAACCGCCGCGGCGCAGATGGCGAGTACGCCAACCAAGGAATGCAGCCGACCCCGTGGATCACGCGGGTCCGCCACCGCCGCGAGACAGGTCAACAGGTCGGGACACTCCTCGGCCGTCAGCGATGGCGCGGCGAGGAGTTGGCCAAGCGAGGCGGGCATGGGGGACGATCCGACAACGGCAGGCACGGTCTTCCAGCAGGCTCATGGGACGTAGACACTCACATGATCGCTGGCGACCGTGACCGCCGCATATCTCCACCAACCCGATCAGCACAGTCAGTTGGGACGAAACCGCTCAAGTCACCTTCGTGACGAAGCCCTGGGCCCGGAGTACGCCGGTTGGTTCGCCGTTGGTCAATCAGGCAGGGCGGCGACCCCTGCCGAGGACCGTCCGGGGCCGTCAGTTCCTGAAGTCCGGCCGTGGCCGACCGTTGTGGCGCAGCCGGAGCCGACGCCGGGGGTGCGAGCGCAGCACCGGATGGAGGTTCCAGCCCCGCTGCGAGGCGACGCGCAGGACGTAACCGGCGCCAGCGCCCCGGAAGTAGTGTGCTCCGAGTTCCAGGTCGCGGTGGTACTCGCGACGATGCTGGGAGGTCTCCACTCGCCGGGTCTGCTTCTCGATGCGCCGGTCCACGCGCGCCTGGTAGTACGCCGTGTCGCCCTCCCGCACCAGCGCTACCGGGGTCACGCACCAGAGTGGGACGAACGGCACCCGGCCCAGCGTGGCGTCCAGCACCCGTATCGCGCCGTTCTCGGCACGCGGCACCATGTAGACGATCAGCTCGGCCACCGTCGCTACGCCGTAGAAGCAGATCGCGAGGAAGACCCACACCACCCACCACAGCGGCAGGAACACCAGGGTCAGGGGGAGAAGCAGCAGCCAGCGCAGTGCGGCCGGGCGGACGGGAAGCGGCCCCCAGGCCGGGTCGTCGTAGTCATGCACGGACGGTGTCTTCCCCCGGGTTCGCCATCGCTCGACGGTACGCCCGTGAGTGTACGCCGGGGGCCGACCCGCACGGAGCGGCGGGCCGTGCCGGCCCCCGGCATCAGCGTGGGTCCGTCCGGTGTTGCACTTCTTCCGTAGGCCGTGGCGTAGATGTCGTACGGCACGGTGCAGGGGACGTCGTCGGCCTGTGCGCAGGACAGGGATCGGGTTGCGTGGGTGGCAGGCTTCGAAGCGGCGCCGGGCGGTCTCCAGTGGGACGTCGCACCAGTTCTCCACTGCACCGGGTTGGTTGGCGCGCTCAAGCTCTGCGTGACGAAGTCTCAGAAGTCGGTCGGCCAGCAGGACTCCAGGCCGGCACCGGCGGGTGCTGCGCCACCCTCGCCAGCTCCGGAACGGCTCCGTCCGAGCCGCCACCTGGGTACGCTCACCGTGATCAGCATCGTCCCGGGGAAGGCGCGGTGGCTGCGGCGCTGCCCGTCCATGCGCGGCGAACGCGGCGCGGCGCGACGGCGGTTGCCCTGGCAGCGAGGGACACCATGCGGTCGGCGTTCACGTCGGCGGGGGGGACTGTGCGTGGTAGGGAACACTGCGAGACGTGTGTGGTGGTCGGTGCCCGTCGCGGTGCTGGCGGCGGTGGTGGTGGCGGTGTCGGTCATCTCCTACGCCTTCGATGTGAAGAACAAGGCGTGCGCGGAGGACTTCGAGTCCGCGGCTCTGTCGGTGTCCGGCGTGGTCACCGCGGATTTCACGTGCACATCTTCGTTCGGCAACGCGCAGAAGAAGGGCAGGGTCACTCTCGATGCGGAGATCGAGGAGTACGCGGTCGCGCTCATGGAGTCCGTCCTCCGCGCCTACGCGGAGACGGACATGGGTGACGCGACGGTCGCGTACGTCGACGATGTGAGCTAGGACGGCACCATCGCGGTGGGGCCTACAGACGCGGGCTTCAACGGGACGCGGCCCCTGGGGAAGATCCACGACCACTACGGCCTCTAGGACCTGTCCGACGGGCCACGTGGCGGGCCGACCGGTGAATCGTTCCGTCCCCTGTGGGGCGGGGTTATCTGACAGATGTTGAGTGGGCGCGACTGGAGCCGCACCTGCCCAAGTACGAAGGAGCACGTCGGGTGAGCAATGTACTGACCATGAGAGCCTCCCGGGAAAGAGTCCACGACGGCGTTCCGGCGCCGGTCAAGGACTGGGTCGACTTCTCCGACGGATCGGGACCGGCCCGGGTGGTCGCGTACGTGGAGCGCGAGCTGCCGCCGGGCGGCATACCCGCATACCTCGCGGCCCGCAGCAGCGGCGCTCGCTCCTTCGTCCTGTGGGCCGACGAGCACCGCCGGGAGCGCGTGGCCACCTTGGTGACCCTGTCAGCCACCGGTGGTGTCGCGACGTTTCAGGCGCTCGGTGCGCACGGCGAGCTCATCGGCACGTTCGTGCGCGAGAAGGCGCTCCGTGGCAGGGGCCTGCGCACCCGCTGGACCGTGACTCAGCCCGGCGGCCCTGAGGCAGTGGGCTTCAAGGGCCGGATCTTCTGGTGGTGCATGTGGTGGCTGTCGTTGCCCATGCAGCTGCTGATCCTCGTGTTCAGCGTTTTCGACAGTGTCCCCGGCAATGAGGGTGGTGTCGCGCGCGGCCCCCGGCACATCAAGTGGCGCGCGGGTGGGCAGATCCCGCTGGAGTTCAGATCCCGCGGCAACAAGCTGCATTTGCACGCGCCGGGATTGGACTGGCGGCTTGGGGCCGCGCTGGTCGTCCTGCTGCGCAGCTTCGGCGCCGGCTCGTGGGACGCCAGGAAGAAGTGACCGGTCGGTCACGCCGCCGGTCGACTCTCTCGCCGAGGGCGTGGCCGGCCCTGATCAGGAACAGGCAGGCGCATGAACGCCCGTGGGAGCTCGCCCAGTTATTCACCACCGGGACCGCTCTGCGCGGCGAAGAGGCCGATGCGGATGGCGCACGAGAGTATCGTCTCGAGTGTGGTCAGCGACGATGCCGCGCTGCGCGCCCAGCGGCAGCAGCCACGGGCAGCGGCGCGGTGCCTTAGTCAGGCACCGTCCAGGGCCGCCGGCCGTGCCAGGACGTTCGGCATGGTGGTGCTGGACGGCAGCGTTGAGGTGCGTTTCCGTCGACCGTCAGCCGCATCGCGATCTGCTCGGTGCGCCCGTCCCAGTGCACCGCCGAGTGGCTTTGTCACGGCAGCGCAACCGCGGGTGGTTCCGCGCAGTGGACGGTGTGGATTGCTACGTGGTGCGGATGCGGGGCCCGTCCATGGAGGATTGGCCGCCGGGCGTTGCTCATTGGGACCCGTCACGTGGAACCACGAAGGTGCCAGGCAGACTCTGCGTATTGTAGTCCCTTTCACACAAGGATGAGCCATACATGATCACGCTCACTAAGGAAGACGGCCCGGCAGACCTGGACGGAGTGACCCACCTGTCCATCGGGGTTTCCTGGGATCCCACCGCCGGCAGCAGCGGCGGGATGCTGGGCGCGCTGCGCCGCAAGACCGGCACCGACCTCGACCTGATCGCCATCGCCATGCAGGGTGGGGACCCGGTGCGCCTCGCGGGTCTCGACTCGCTCGACCCGATGGGCAACGGCTCGTTGGTCCACAGCGGCGACAACCAGACCGGGCGCGGGGACGGGGACGACGAGACGGTGACCGTCGAGTTCGCCCGGGTCCCGCCCAACATCACGTCGATCGTGTTCGTCGCCGCCGCGTACAAGAAGGGCAGCTCCTTCCAGAAGGCGCGCAACATCAGCTTCAAGGTCTACGACGCGACCGGGGGCAGCTCTCAGCAGGTCGCCGACATCTGGCCGAGCCTGCTCACCCAGGACAACGGCTGCGCCGTGGCCAAGGCGATACGGGTCGGCGGCAGTTGGAAGCTCGAGGTGATCAACGTGACGGGCAAGATCAAGCAGGGGGACGAGCATGCCCTGATGCGTTTCGCCGTCAGCAAGTAGTACGTCCCTGAGGCCCGGCACGCGAGTGTTGTCCGGTCCCCGGAGCATGGCCCGCACCGCGGGGGCGTGTGCGGTGGGCTCGTGGGCGCCGACCGGTTCTTCGCGCCGGTTCGCCACGTCATCGTGGCGCTCTCGCTGCCCTGAACCGGCCCCGGCGAGTCGGCACTTGCCGAGTCGCTGTGCGCGTGGTTCAGATCTGGGGTCCGGGTGCCCGACCGCGATGCGGCGTCCGGACCCCTTGTCGGCTCGCAGGGCACATCAGTCCTTCGTCTCGCCCAGCTTCACGACGTAGTCCTGCGCCTTGTCGACAGCAGTGTCGATCTTGTCGTTGTGCTTGCCGTCGGTCTTGTCGTCGATGAGGTCGCCGGCCTTCTCCAGCCCTTCGGAGATCTTGTCGCCGTGGGCCTTGGCGAGGTCCTCGGCCTTGTCCTTGAGGTTCTTCAGCGCTTCGAACGTCCGGCGGCCTTGTCCCCTTTGCTCAGAACTGCCGAGTAACAGCAATGATTCCACGGTGGAGATGGCGCACAAGACGGCCAAGCGAACGTGCCCGGGGCTCGAAGCCGCTGGGTGGCGTGCGCCGGCCGGTTCTCGCGATGCGCCTGGAGCCTTGGGTTCAACTCGTCCGAGTGGGG
>NZ_JBEOVA010000073.1:0-15746 GCF_040295225.1 Streptomyces sp. NPDC002896
CACCTGGACATCCCCATGCACGGCTGCTCGCTCTACCTGGACGACGAGCTGATCGTGGACAAGGGCGAGCTCACCGTCGAGGACATGCGTCCGGCGTCGTCCCGTCGCTGATCACCCACCACGTGGAGGCTCGACTCGATGAACACCCCTGTCACTGCCGCGGGCACGGTGCGAACTGTGCTGCAACCGGCGCTGGCCGATCTCGCCGATGTCCCCGCCACCAGTCGGTGGGTGCACTCGGGGCAGGTGCGGATCCACGTCCTCGACTACGGCGGCGACGGCGTGCCGCTGGTGATCCTGCCGGGCATCACCAGTCCGGCGATCACCATGGACTTCGTCGCACGGGCCCTGCGCGGCCTGGTCCGGCCGGTCGTGGTCGACATGCGGGGACGAGGGCTCTCGGACTCGGGCGAGTCCTACGTCCTGGACCGGTACGTCGACGATGTCGTTGCGGTCGTGAACGGTCTCGGGCTGGAGCGGCCCGTGCTGCTCGGGCATTCGATGGGTGCGCGGGTCGCCGCGGCAGCCTCGGCTCGGGGCATGGAGCTGCGGGGCGCCGTGCTCGTCGATCCGCCCATGAGCGGGCCGGGCCGTGGGCCCTATCCCGTCACCCGCGCCGCGTTCCGGGCGCAGCTGGACGCGGCGGCCGGCGGGATCACCGCGGACGATGTCGCGGCGCTCTGGCCCGACTGGCCGCGACGGGAACAGGAGTTGCGGGCGCGGTGGCTGTCCTCGTGCGATGTCACGGCCGTAGAGGAAACGCACCACGGGTTCGAGCACGAGGACTTCTTCGACTACTGGCCAAAGGTCGCCGCGCCGACCGCGTTGATGTACGGCGAAGATAGCCCCATGGTGCCCGCCGCCGGGGTCGAGGAGGCGGCGACGGCAAACCCTTCCGCACGACTGATCGGCGTACCGGGTGCAGGCCACATGGTGTTCTGGGACGCCCCGGAGCTGGCCATGACCGTCGTGCGCGAGGTGCTCACCGACTGGATCCGCGCCGGTGAATGACCCCTCGCCGAACGGCGCGAGGAGCCATGACGGCGTCGACGAGGAGGTTGTGATGAGAAGTCAGGAGACGCCGGAGTCCGCCGGCGTGCACGGGAGTGCGTTCTCCGGCCGGGTGGGCTGGGGCAGTCGGCCGGCGCTGCTGGTGATCGACCTGGTGCGGGCCTACACCGAGCCGGACGGACCGTTCGCGCTGCCGGCGGCGGACGCGGTGGTGGAGACGACCGCGGCACTGGTCGCGGCTGCCCGCTCGGGCGGTCACCCGGTGCTGTGGGCCACCACGCGGTACGCACCGGACATGGCCGACGGCGGTCTGTTCGCACGCAAGGTGCCTGCCCTGCGCGCCTTCGCCGAGGACGCGGACGGCGGCTGGGGCGAGCAGACGCTCACGCCCGATCCCGAGGACGTGATCGTCGTCAAGCAGTACGCCAGCGCCTTCTTCGGCACCTCGCTCGCCTCGACGCTGTACACCGCTGGCGTGGACACCCTGGTCATCGCCGGGGTCTCGACATCCGGCTGTGTACGAGCCGGCGCGATGGACGCGCTCAACCACGGGATCCGGCCGCAGGTGGTCCGCCAGGCCTGCGGCGACCGCACCCCCGAGCTGCACGAGAACAATCTCGCCGACCTCGACGCGAAATACGCCGACGTCGTCGACACGGCCGAGGCGCTCCTGCACCTCGGCGGCCCGAGCACGATCACGTCACCGACACCGGTGGAAGCGGGGAGGAAGCAGTGAGCGCAGCATCGTCGGCACCCTTCGACGGGGTGGCCATCGTGACCGGAGCCGCCGGCGGCATCGGCAGCGCGACCGCCCTCGAACTCGCCTGCGGCGGCGCGACGGTGGCCTTGGTCGACCGTGACCTGGAAGCCGCCGAGCGGCTCGCCGAGAAGATCCACGCCACGTTGCCGGAGGCGACGCTGCTGGCCATCGGCGCGGATGTGACCCGCGGGAGCGAGGTCGAGGCGTACGTGGCACGCGTCGCCGCCGAACTCGGTCCGCCCGGGCTGTTGGTCAACAACGCCGGGATCGAGGGCCGGGTACGGGCCGTCCACGAGTACACGGAGGAGGAGTTCGACGCGGTCTGGGCGACGAACGCGCGAGGCGCCTGGTTGAACCTCAAGCACGTGGTGCCGTTGATGCTGGCGGAGGGCAAAGGCTCGATCGTCAACATCGCCTCGGTGGCGGGCATCCGGGCATCGAACAACCTCGCCCCGTACACCGCCAGCAAGCACGCGGTGATCGGACTGACCCGCACCGCGGCGAGCGATCTTGCTTCCGGCGGCATCCGCGTCAACGCCGTCTGCCCCGGCCCCGTCGACACCCGCATGATGGCCTCCCTCGACACCCAGCGCATGGCCCGCAGCGCCACCCTGGAGGAGGAGCAGAGCCGGCTGGTCTCCAGGGTTCTGCTCAACCGTCTCGCCGAGCCGGAGGAGGTCGCCGCGATGGTGACCTTCCTTGCCTCGGACGCCGCGTCCTTCGTGACCGGCGCGGCCATGGTGGTCGACGGCGGCCTGACGATCTGACGGGGGGGGAGGGGAGCGGACGTCGTGATCGAGGCGACGGGCCGGGTGGAGGCCTTCGCCGAAGGCGTGCGGATGGTCGCCCGGGGCGGGCGGTATCTGATCGTCGGGCTCTGGTCGGCGCCCGGCGCGTCCTCGGTCACCCCTCGGCTCGTCAACAACAGGAACCTGCAGATCATCGGCTCGGCGCTGTCCCGGCCGCGCCATCTCCACCAGGCGGTCAGTGTGGCCCGCCACTACCACCGTCAACTCCCCCTGGCCGAGGTCGTGTCGCACCGGTTCCGGCTGGATCAGGCGCAAGAGGCCCTCGATGCGGTCGGACGCCAGGAAACGATCAAGGCTGTGATCGTTCCGGGCCGGCAGCCGTCGACTCCTTGAGCGTCGCGACCGAAAGGTGAGAGCAATGGGACATTCGCTGGAAGATCACGGGGCGCGGGAAGCGCATGGGGTCGGGCAGGAACCTCTGGCCGGTCGGGCGGTTCCGCGAGTCGAGGACGAGGCGCTGCTCACCGGACGTGGAATGTTCCTCGACGACCTCGACCTGCCGGGGGCACTCCACGCGGTGTTCGTGCGCAGCACCGTCGCGCACGGGGTCCTGCGCGAGATCCGGGTCGAGGAGGCGGCACGGGTTCCGGGCGTCGTCGGGGTGTTCACCGCGGCCGACCTGGGGCTCTCCGACATCGTGACGCCACTGCAGGAAGGCATTTTCAGCCCGCCCCGGCCCGTGCTGGCGCGGGATCGCGTCCGTTTCGTCGGCGAGCCGGTGGCGGTCGTCGTCGCGGAGTCGCGGTACTGCGGGGAGGACGCCGCCGCTCTGGTCGAGGTGGAGATCGACCCGCTGCCGGCGGTGACCGACATCGTCGGCGCGCTCGATGCGTCCAAGCCGGCGCTGCACGAGCAGCCGGACGACGCCGGGAACGTGGTGTTCGCCCAGGAGGCCTCCTTCGGCGATCCGGAGGGCGCCTTCGCCGGCGCCGCCCATGTCGTCGAGCGGACCATCGAACACCCCCGGCTAACCGCGTCGTCCATGGAGGCCTGCGGTGCCGCCGCGCTCCCGGAGGACGGTGGCGGGGTGACACTCTGGTGCTCGACACAGTTCCCGCACACCCTGCGGCGCCTCGCCCGCGAGCTGTACGGGACCGAGAACGTGCGGGTGCGGTGTCCCGACATCGGCGGGGGGTTCGGGCACAAGGGAGTCAACTATCCCGAGGAGATCGCCGTCGGCCGGCTGGCCATGCTGCTGGACCGGACGGTGAAATGGGTCGAGGACCGCGAGGAGAGTCTGCTGTCCTCCTCGCATGCGCGCGAGATGGAGGTTCGGGTACGCGCCGCGTTCGACGCGGACGGCATCCTGGAGGCGCTCGACGTCGACGCGGTCTGCGACATCGGTGCATACGGCACCTTTCCTCTCGGACACGTCCTGGAAGTGCTCGGCGTCTTCGGCCTGGCTCCCGGGCCCTACCGGCTGTGCAACTACCGTGCCCGGGCCCGCTCGGTCACGACCAACAAGTGCCCCTCGGCGGCCTACCGTGGCGTCGGACTGCCCGTCTCCACCCTGGTCCACGAGCGGATCATGGACATCGTGGCCGCCACCACCGGCGTCGACCGGGCCGAGGTCCGTCGCCGTAATCTGGTCGGCCCGTCCGAGATGCCCTACACCTCGGTCACCAACCAGCGCTACGACAGCGGCGACTTCCACGCCGCACTCGACGCGGCACTGGAGCTGATCGGCTACGACACCTTCGAGGCCGACAAGGATGCGGCCAGGGCCGAGGGCAGGCTGCTCGGCCTTGGCATGGCCTGCTACGTCGAATGGACCGGGACGAACTCGAAGATATTCCGCACGCGGGGGATGACCGCCGTGCACGGATTCGACGGCTGCCACATGGAAATGGACGCCGAGGGACAGCTCACGGTCTGGAACACGCTGCCCTCGATCGGCCAGGGCACCAGGACGACGTTCGCCCAGCTCACCGCCGACGCGGTCGGGGCCGACTTCGCGGACGTCCGGGTGGTGCAGAGCGACACTGGCATCAGCGACATCGAGGGCACCGGCACCGGGGCGTCGCGCAGCGCCAACATCGGCGCCGGTGCGGTGCTGCTTGCCGGGACGGAGCTGCGCAAGCGGCTGGTGGAGGACGCCGGCGCACGGCTCGGGGCTGCGCCGGACGAGCTCGACATCACGGACAGCCGCATCACGGTCCGGGACCTGCCCACGCGCTCCCTTTCCTTCGCCGACCTGGCCAAAACCGCCGAACCCGGTCGGTACCACGTCAGCCGGCAATTCGACCCGGAACACGTGCTGTTCTCCTACGCCACCCACGCGTGCCGGGTCAGCGTCGACCCGGAGACCGGCGACGTCACGATCCTGGACTGGGTGGTCGCCGAGGACTGCGGGCGCGTCGTCAACCCGATCATCGTCGCGGGACAGACCCAAGGTGCCATCGCGCAGGGCATCGGCGGGGCGCTCTACGAATCACTGCACTACGACGAGGCCGGCACGCCCCTGTCGACTTCGCTGATGGAGTACATCCTCCCGACCGCCTGCGAGGTACCCCGCGCCCGCATCCGGCACCTGGAAATGCCGGTGCCGGACGGAATCGTCGGAAGCAAGGGGATGGCCGAGGGCGGGACGGTCGCCGCGCCGGCAACCCTCGCCAATGCGGTATCGGACGCCCTCGGACAGGAGTTCAACGCGCTGCCGCTGACCCCGGAACGTCTGTGGAAGGCGGCTCGCTCCGGGCGGGGCAGGCTGAACAGGCCTGCGCACTCAGGGTCTTGCTGATGTCGCTGTGCCGCCAACTCACGATCGATCCTCATGCCACATCTTCATGCCAAGGAGGAAGCCGTGCCCGATCCGTCCGCCGCCCCGATGATCCAGGCCGTGCCGCAGCTCGATCCCGTCGACCCCAGCAACACCTCCGCGCTGCGCCGCGTGTACGGGGCGTTCCCCTCCGGACTCACCACCTTGGCCGCACTCGTCGACGGGTCCCCCGTCGGCATGGTGGCCAGCTCCTTCACCTCGGTGTCCGTCGACCCGCCGCTGGTTTCCGTCTGCATCCAGCTGACCTCCTCCACCTGGCCGCGACTCCGCGACCGTTCTGTGATCGGCCTCTCGGTGCTCGCCGCGGGCCAGGAGCGCCAGTGCCGCTCGCTGGCCGGCCGTGAACAGCATCGATTCGACGACGTCGACTGGTCGGCGGACGAGGACGGTGCCGTGTACATCGCGGGTTCGGTGGCCTGGATGGAATGCACGGTGCACGAGATCGTCCGCGCCGGGGACCACGACATCGTCCTGCTCCGGATGCAGGCCGCCCGGCTGAACGGGCCCGCTCCCCTGGTGTTCCACGGGAGCGCATTCCATGCCCTGGCGGCTACCGCATAAGTCGAAAGGGAGACATGACTATCCAGCAAGTCAGCCCTCAGCCCACCGGCGGTCAAGCGGGTGGGGACCGCCGGACTCAAACGAAACGCGTCTACCTCGCCAGCCTGATCGGTACGACGGTCGAGTTCTACGACTTCATCGTGTTCGGTGTAGCGGCCAGCCTCGTCTTCGGAAGAGTCTTCTTCGAATCGGCCTCACCGGCCGTCGGCACGATCGCCTCCTTCGCCACCCTCGCCATCGGCTACGGGGCCCGCCCGCTCGGCGGCATCATCTTCGGGCACTTCGGCGACCGCCTGGGCCGCAAGAAGATGCTGATCTGGACGATGTTGCTGATGGGGACCAGCACCTTCCTCATCGGATTCCTGCCGTCCTCGCAGCAGATCGGTTCCATTGCTCCCGTCCTGCTCGTGCTGCTGCGCCTGGTGCAGGGCATTGCGGTGGGCGGCGAATGGGGCGGCGCCGTGCTGATGTCCGTGGAACACGCGCCCAAGAAACGACGCGGACTGTTCGGCGGCGCGGTGGGACTGGGTTCGGGTACCGGGACGCTGCTCGCCTATGCCGCATTCGGTGCGATGAACAACCTCAGCGACGAAGACTTCCTCGCCTGGGGCTGGCGGGTGCCCTTCCTCGCCTCGATCGTCATCGTCGCGGTGGGCATGTATGTGCGTCTCCGCGTCGAGGAGAGCCCGGTCTTCGTCTCCGAGCAGCAGAAGAAGAGAAACAGCCAGACCACCTCGTCGAAACCGACGATTCCGCTGGTCGCCCTGTTCCGCGAACGACCGGGACGCGTGCTACTCGCCGCCGCGGTCACCTCGGGGCCGTTCATGGCACAGGCCATCATCACGACCTCCCTCATCGCCTACGCGACCTCCGAGTACGACATCCCCCGGAACACCCTGCTCACCCTGCTCAATGTCGCCCTGGTAGTCATGCTGGCGACCATTCCGGTGTTTTCCTGGATCAACGACAAGATCGGCCGGCGCACCCTCTATTGCGCCACCGCCGTGTGCTTTGCCGTCTTCGCCTTCTTCATGTTCCCGATGGTCGGCACCGGGTCGTCCCCGATGATCCTGCTGACCTTCGTCCTGGGCATGGCGGTCTTCAATGCCGCCGGCACGGCGACGTCCGGAACGCTGCTCTCCGAACTGTTCCCCACCGCGCAGCGCTACACGGGCGCCGGGGTGGCCTACCAGCTCAGCGGACTGATCGGCGGCGGGGTGGGCCCGCTGTTCGCCTCCATGTTCCTGGCGCCGAGCGGGCCGGGGCCGATCGCGGTCGCCGGAATGGTTGCCGGCTTCTGCCTGCTCAGTGCCACGTGCACTCTCTTCGTCGGCGACAACCGCAAGCTCGACCTGCAGGATGCCTGAACTGCCGCAACACCCGTCACCGTCCGATCGATCCGACCTCGCATGTCGGCGAACAGGAGAGCCCGTGACCCGCAAGATGAACCTGGTGGCCTACCTCAAGACCGGCCCGACCGCGCTGCACTCCGGAGGCTGGCGGCACCCCGAATCGACCCTGCAGGACATCTTCGACCCGGTCCGCTACGAACAGATCGCCCAGACCCTCGAAGCCGCGAAATTCGACGGCGCTTTCTTCGCCGACCTCTTCGGCATGGCCGACACCTACAAGGGCCTGGAGATGTTTGTCCGCTCCGGCGGCCAGAACAGCTATCTGGACCCGCTGACCGTCCTCCCGATCATGGCGCGCGTCACTTCACGACTGGGCCTGGGCGTGACAATATCGACCACCTTCCACAACGCCTTCCACATCGCCCGCTCCCTCGCCTCCATCGACATGCTGAGCAAGGGACGCGTCGCCTGGAATGTCGTCACCTCCACCAGCGACCTGGAGGCCGCCAACGCCGGCATGGATAAAATGCCGCCGCACGGCGAACGCTACGACCGCGCCGACGAAGTGCTCGAGGCCTGTTCGGCATTGTGGAAAACCTGGGACCCCGACCCGTTCGTCCACGACAAGGCCCGCGGAATCTTCGGCGACCCCGAGAAAGTCCACTACGCCAACTACGAAGGCGAATGGATCAAGACCCGCGGCCCCCTGCCGACGCCCCAGAGCCCGCAGGGCCGCCCGGTCATCATGCAAGCAGGCAGCTCCGATCGCGGACGCGAATTCGCCGCCCGCTGGGCAGAGCTCATCTTCACCCCGCAGACCGACCGGGAAACCATGCAGGCCTTCTACGAGGACATGCAGCGACGGCTCGCCGAAGCCGGCCGAAAGCCCGGCTCCTGCAAAATCCTGCCCGCGATCACCCCCATCCTGGGCGAAACCGAATCTATCGCCAGCGAACGCGCCGAATACCTCGAAAGCCTCCAACACCAGGAATACGACCTGGCCTATGCCTCCCTCTCGGTCGGCGCCGACCTCAGCAAGCACCAAACCGCCGAGGAAGTCGCGAAAGTCAGGGGAAATCAAGGAACGCGCGGAAAGGCCGAGCACTTCGCCAAGGTGGCAGAAAAGAGCGGCGCCACACTGGCGCAGGTCGCCGGGAAGGCCTCACGGGGAAAGCCCCTCATCGGCACCCCGGTCGTAGTGGCCGATGCCCTGCAGGACATGTTCGAGTCAGGCGTCTGTGACGGCTTTGTCATCATGCCGGTCACCCACCCCGGTTCCCACGAACAGTTCTGCCGCGCCGTGGTCCCCGAACTCCAGCGCCGCGGCCTCTTCCGCACCGAATACGCCGCCTCCACGCTGCGCGAGAACCTCCTGGGCTGACGCGACCTTGCTCTCTCGCTTGGGGCGGGCCGTCGGATATTCCGGCGGCCCGTCCGCACAGACCACTCGACTCGACGATCCCGTGGGCACGACTTCCGTGGAGGACCCCTTGCGAACCCGGTACGTCACCTCACTCCTGACCGGAGCCCTGTGCGTGATGCTCACCACGAGCGCCTGCTCCACCTCGGACGGAACCGACACCACTGAGCCAGCCGCAGCCACTTCCCGGGACACCGGAATTCACCTCCCCGACAAGGTGAGACAAGCGGGCGTACTGCGCGTGGCCGCGAACTTCAACTACGCGCCCAAGCAGTACCTGGACAAGAACCACAAGCCCGCTGGCCTCGAAGTCGACCTGGCGAAGGCAGTCGCCGACAAGCTCGGCGTCGACATCGAATTCCACCAGATCGCGGGCGGCGTCGAAAACACCCTCTCCCCGGTCAGCACACACGAATACGACTTCTCCATAGGCGTGTTCAACTACACCCCCGAGCACCGTGAGATGATCGACGTCATGGCCTGGGTCGCCTCACCCCTGGCCCTCAAGGTGCGCACCGGCAATCCGGCCGACGTCGACCCGAAAGACCTCTGCGGTGTCACATTTGGATACCCGCCCTCCACCATCCAGGCTGAAATCCTCGACACCATCAGCGAGAAGTGCAAGGCCGCCGGAAAGCCCGGACTGAAAAAGGTCAGCGACTTCGACAGCCCCAACGAAGCCCTCGTCGCCGGCAAAGTCGACGCCCTGTTCGGTGACGCCTCCGTCGCGAAGTACTACGCCAAGAAATACGTCGGAAAAATCGAACTCGTCCCCGGAAAGGTACCGGAGGCACAGCCCAAGCCCACCGGCTGGGCATTCCCCGACAAGTCCACGAAACTGGAACGCGCCGTAGCCCAGGCCATCGACGAACTGGCCGCCGACGGCACCTGGCAGAAGATCCTGTCCTCCGCCGGCCTCGAGGACGAGGCGGTGCTCCCGGTGACGGTGGACGGGAAACCGTTGCGCAAGTGACCACGGACCAGCGGGAAAGCCGCCTCCACGAACACGGGCAGGGTCGCGCCGACGTCGGCCGGGACCAGGGTTCGCTGACGGGCCAGCAGTTCACGTGAGCGCGGGCCGGGGATCTCAGTGACGATCCGCCGTACCTGCGCGAGATCGGGACCGCCGGCCGGTCGGGAATCACCGGGCATGGGACGTCCTCCGGGACGTGCGGGGATGGGGACGTCGAGCCAAGCACCGCCGCGACTGTCGGGGCCATGGACGGATCGGCGTGCCGACACCCGGTGAGACGGGACATCCCGTCCAGTGCGCCACAGTCCGCACGGTCCCCAGAATGCGTTCGGACTCAACGGACCTTGGAAAGGCAGGCCGATGCGACACAGCGCAGGAAGCAGCGTGACGGCAGCCGGAGTCTCCCGGTCGGCCCGGTCCCTGCGTCATCTGGTCGCGGGGCAGTGGCGGTCCGGCGACGGCGAAGAACTCATCGACGTCACACCGGCATGTCCCCGCGAGACGGTGGCGGTCGGGCGGCTTGCCCAGGACCGCGACCTGGACCAGGCCGTCGCCGCCGCGCGCGACGCCGCCCCTCCAGAGCTATCACTGCGGCTGCCCAAAAATCGTTGGCAGCGGCGAGGAAGACGGCGTAAGCATCGCGCTGGTGCTGACGTCGGACGGCGTCCACGGCCCCGCGGTAGGCGCCGCGGCCTTGGACACGTCCCGCAGCGTATGCAGCTGCTGCCAGCAGAGAGACGGGCGTCGGGATGATCGCGGCCAACACTGCGGGATCCATAAGGACCGTACTTGCCACACGGGCCACGGGCGTGAACCGGCACTCACGGGAAGGCCTCGCCGGTGACCGCGAGGGGCGTTGCAGCGCGTTTCCTGGGGAGTTTGGGGAGCGCTGGGGGAGCAAAGACACCGCGGTGCCCTTCGCCCTCGTACGGAGGGGAAGGGCGCCGCGGTGGACGCCGGACGGTTCAGACGGCCGCGGAGCCGACGGAGACGGGGGCCTCGCCTTCGTCGAGGGCTACGGGGGCCTCGCCTTCGTCGAGGGTGACGTCCTTCGTCTCCTTGCCGAGCAGCAGGGCGACCAGTGTCAGCACGCCCATGACGGCCAGGTAGACGCCGACGAGGACCGGCGAACCGTCCCCGGCCTCCCACAGCGCCACCGCGATGAACGGGGCGACGGCCGCGCCGAGGATCGAGCTCACGTTGTACGAGATGCCGGAGCCGGTGTAGCGCACGCTGGTCGGGAACATCTCGGGCAGGAGCGCGCCCATCGGGCCGAAGGTCATGCCCATCAGCGTGAAGCCGAGCACCAGCCACAGCACCACGCCGAGCGTGCCCATGCCGATCAGCGGCACCCACAACAGGCCGAAGACAACGATCGCGGCGGTGACCCAGGCCAGGGTGCGGCGGCGGCCGTACTTGTCGGCGAGCGGGCCGGAGATCAGGGTGAACGCGGCGAAGAACAGCACGCCGAAGATCATCATCAGTACGAAGGTGTTGTAGCTGTACCCCAGGCCGGGCACGGCGGCGTCCTTCGCGGTACGGCCGTAGCTCAGCGAGAACGTGGTCATCAGGTAGAAGAGCACGTACGTCGCCAGCATGAAGAAGGTGCCGAGGATCAGCTGCTTCCAGTGGTTGCGGAAGACGGTGGCCAGCGGCAGCTTCCGCACCAGCCCGGCTTCGCGCGTCTTGGAGAACACCTGCGACTCCACGAGCCGCATCCGCACCCACAGCCCGATCGCGACCATCACGGCGGAGAACAGGAACGGCACGCGCCAGCCCCAGCTCTGGAACGCCTCAGACGGCTGCGACGGGTCGGTGCCCGCGGCGGACGGCAGCACCGCGCCCATGACTAGGAACAGGCCGTTGCCGATGATGAAGCCGAGCGGGGCGCCAAGCTGCGGGAAGGTGCCGAAGAGGGCGCGTTTGCCGGACGGCGCGTTCTCGGTGGCGATGAGCGCCGCGCCGCTCCACTCGCCGCCGAGCGCGAAGCCCTGCGCGAGGCGCATCAGCACCAGTAGCGCGGTCGCGATCCAGCCGGCCTGCGCGTACGTGGGCAGCACGCCGATGAGGAACGTGGCGATGCCCATGGTGAGCAGCGAGATTACAAGCGTGCCCTTGCGGCCGAGCCGGTCGCCGAGGTGACCGAAGACGACGGCGCCGATCGGGCGGGCGACCATCGCGGCGCCGAATACCGCGAAGGACGACAGCAGGGCCGTGGTCGGGTCGTTGCTTGGGAAGAAGAGCGCGGGGAAGACCAGGACGGCGGCGGTCGCGTAGACGTAGAAGTCGTAGAACTCGATCGTCGTGCCGATGAGGCTCGCGATGACGACGCGGGACCTCGAGTTGACGGCTGCCTGGGCTGAGCTGGTGGTTGCTGCGGACATGTCTCGGTCTTTCACACGGGGGTGGAGATGCCGCCGAGGCTCGCCGGCGGCCAGCGTTGCTGATTGGCGCTTCCAGAATCGAACAAGTTCGGTGCGTGGCCATGGCGGGTCGCGTGTCTGTGCAGGTCGCCAGGGTGGTCGGGTGTGGCGGCTGTTCGATGGACAGCATGTCTCGCGGGCAAGGGGTCGTAAGGGCCGATCGGGCTGGCCCCGGCGGCGACAGCACGGTGGTGTCGAAGGACGCCGAGCGCGCCCCGAGGCCGAGCCGCAGGAGCGCGTAGCAGACGACGGACCCGCTTGGGGGCAGTCTGGGGGGCCCTGGCACACCCCTGGATCGGCACACCCCGGCACAGCGCGGCCTGCCACGCGCTGCGGTTTCCCAGCACACTGGGGCCTCAAGTGCGGAAGTCCCGCGCGCCTGTGGTCGGTGCGTCGTCCGAGCGGTCTCCACCGCCGACAGGGACTTGATCCGCTCCCACGGCACACATGCCGAGTGAATGAGAACGGACGGGAGGAGGCGCATGTCGCGAGACCGGAAGAGGCTACTCGTGTTGGCTCTGGCTGCCCTCCTGGTGGCCCTGCCGTTCATCGGTGTGCTGACGTCCGCACCTGCGAGCGCGTCGCCCAGGGCCGTGGGGTCGTCCACGAGCTGGGTCGTTGAAGACAGTACCGACGAGTTGGCGAGCTGCGGCGACGCCGGGGCGGTCGCCGACCCGGACGCCTGGCCGGCGGGCCGGGACCGCCATCGCCCCGTCGCGTCACCCGACACGAAGGCCTCTGCGGGAGGCCTCCGGGAACACGAGTACACCGCACTGCCTCCAGGCAGCCTCCCGCCGTCGCATCTCGCATCGAGAGCCGCATCAGTCGTGCAGTCAGCCGCGTCACTTCAGGTGTTCCGCTGCTGAGCTGTCCACGGCTATAGCGCCACCGCGCCGCCTCGCTGAAACACCGGCGCCATGCCAGTACTTGGGCCCATGACCGGCCCGACGCGTCTGCAGTACGCGCTTGCCCGCACACCTCTCCGGCACTGAAGCCGGGCGGGACCGGGCTCGTACCCGTGCCCTAAAACGCACCTCGAATCCGGCCCACCGCGACGGCACCGCCACAACGTCGCCGGCTCCGCATAAGTCGATGGCGGCACTCAGCGTGCGCCACGCATAGGGGCCCACCCTGTACGGAAACAGCCATCCGGCGTGACCAGGTACTCCGCTCCACGAAAACAGGAGAACACCCGATGAGTAAGACCTCACATCCGGCCGATGACGAAGATCGCGCGGTCCGGGTGGGAAATTTCCGCAACCCCTCGCCGAAAACGGATTGCGCGTGAAGCCGAAACACAAGGTGATGGTCCTGATCGTCATAGCTGTCCTGGCCTTGTCGGCGCTCTTCTATGTCAACCTGCAACACGTACGGGACACGGGCCCGCAAGGAGCCGTCTCGTCCGGTGAAGACGAGAAGACCCGCGGCGGTCCCTTCTCGACGGATCTTGACGGTGTACCCGGGTGGAGTTTCAGCGATGCTGCGTAAACTTCTGTTCTGGAGCGTCGCGGTCATATTTCCGCTTCCGCTGGTGCTCACCTACGACTCAGTGGCCACAGAGCCGGAGCAACTGCGGTTCTACATCTTCCTCGGCTTGATCGCCTATTCCTGGTGGTTGCTGTCCATTGTTCTCAGCGTACGACCGCCCTGGCTGGCCCGCTTCGTAGGACTGCCGTCGATTTACGGCCTGCACGGGATGCTCGGAGTCCTGGCGATCTTCGCGGCATATATTCACAGCGAGAACTCCTACTCGCCGAGCCGGTTGGCGCGATACCTGGGGGACTGGAGTTTCTACGGGGCGCTCAGCGTGCTGTGCTTCTCGGCGTTCTTCCTGAGCGGGTGGCTGACCGATCGGTCGAGGTTGTTTCTCTCGGTGAAGCGGATCCTGGAGGCCGTTTTCAGGCACCAGTTCTCCGTGTGGATCCATCGGCTGAACCTGGTGATCGTCGCCATGATCTGGCTGCACACCCACCTGCTTCTCCGAGTGAATCAGCACCTTTCCTTCATGGTGCTCTTCGACCTGTACACCGTGGTCGTACTCGGCGTGTATGCGTGGAAGAAGTGGATTGCACCCGACACGTATCTGGCGGGAACGGTCATCGGCAATGAGGCGCGTGGCGAGTCCACCCGCAAGGTGTCCGTGGCGCTCGACAGCAGGGCGGATACGCTGCAGCCCGGCGACTCCGTGTTCCTCCGCTTCGAGGGCAGCTCCGCGGTGAGCAGGGAATGGCATCCCTTCTCCGTGACCGACGACGATCAGGAAACGCTGACGTTCACAATCAGCCAGCACGGCGACTTCACGCGCGGCCTCGGCCGGGTCGACATGGGAACCCGGGTGCGTCTGGAAGGGCCGTTCGGCCGCTTCGAATCGATTATCCAGGGCCGGGACAGGGGTGCACCGCTCGTCCTCCTCGGCATGGGCGCGGGTGTGGCGCCGCTGCTCAGCCTCACGGCGGCCCACCACATGACGCGTGACATCCACCTGCTGTGGGCGGTGCGCAAGCCGGAGGACGCGTACTACCTGGACGAGCTTGAGAAATACCAGGCGGCATCCGGCGGGCGTTTGCAGGTCACCACGAGTGTCGGTCGTTTCCGCCGCGACGACCTGACCGATGTCCTTTCCGCCGAGGAGGTCGAGAAGGGCGAGTTCTTCATCGTGGGTCCGAACCCTGCTGTCCTCGCGAATCGGCGCCTGCTGCGGCGCATCAGAGTCGGCGTACGCCGTATCCACGATGAGCGCCTGACCATGTAGGCGTCGTCCCGCCAGCTGCCAGTTCGGAGTTGAATCCTATCCAACCGGCTTCATAAATTCCCTAGGCCGCTGCCTATTCCGCGGCCCCGGAAGTGAATGCACCACTCACGACTCGGAGTTTTCTGACATGACGAACACGACACGTCGTAATTTTCTCGGACTGAGCGCCGCCGCAATTGCCGGGGTGGGTGTGACGGGCTGCTCGACACTCGGCATCGGTGATTCCTCCACCGCGTCTGGCCCCTCCAAGGCGCCCAAGCCGATCAACAAGTCCCGAACCCTCATCGCGTACTTCTCGATGCCGGAAACGGACGACCCGAACGGCATGACCGAGGACGAGGAGAACAGTACGCACGTCGTCGACGGCAAGGTTCTCGGAAATACTCAGTACGTCGCGCAACTCATTGGGCAGCTCACTGGTTCGGAGCTGTTCCGCATAGAAACGGCGGAAAAGCTTCCTCGTGATCACGGAGCACTTGAAGACCTTGCACTGGCCTGGCAGGACGCCAACGAGCGGCCGAAGTTGAAGTCGAAGATCCGGAACGTCAAGGACTACGACACCATTTTCATCGGATACCCGATCTGGTGGTACGAGATGCCGATGCCCATCCACACGTTCCTCGAGGAGAACGACTTCAAGGGCAAGACAGTGATTCTCTTCTCCACGCACGGCGGAAACGGCCTTTCAGGAACCGTCGAAACGGTCACCGAGAAGCTCTCCGATGCCACGGTGCTCAGCAACGGGTTCACCATCTCGCGTGACGACATGGACGACGCCGAAGGACAGGTGCGCGACTGGCTCAAGAGCGTCAGCTAGTGCCGCATCAGAGAACCTTTGCCCTGTTGTGATGTGACACGCCGTTCGGGTACTGGCCCGGACGGCGCGGTGTCGCCAGGCTGTCCGGG
>NZ_JBEOVA010000074.1:0-13761 GCF_040295225.1 Streptomyces sp. NPDC002896
TCCGCCGCTACATCATCTGGCGGAACAAGCACGCCGCCGACGAGCGGCTCCGCGAGGTCATC
Source organism: Streptomyces sp. NPDC002896 (assembly GCF_040295225.1). Classification (NCBI taxonomy): domain Bacteria; kingdom Bacillati; phylum Actinomycetota; class Actinomycetes; order Kitasatosporales; family Streptomycetaceae; genus Streptomyces; species Streptomyces sp. NPDC002896. The sequence goes on from NZ_JBEOVA010000074.1 coordinate 63, forward strand.
GACAGGGCGAACGTTGCTTGATGCGGCACTAGTACGCAGAAGCTTGACGCCAGGACGGCCGCAGACCGTGCTGCCGATGGCTGTCACCGCGCCGAAACGGACCGCCCCGACTCCGTTCTCCCAGCCCGCTCACCGGCCCATGTCCTTGAGGGTCAGCCCGGATCCGGGGCCGGGTTCTCGCCGCTCCAGGCGTAGAGGTGCTCGGGGCGGCCGGCAGCACCGTAACGCAGCTCGACGCGGACCGTGCCGTCGGCGGCGAGATCGGCGAGGTAGCGCTGGGCGGTCGGCCGGGAGACACCCAGACGCTCGGCAACCGCGCTGGCGGTGACCGACCCGTCGGTGGAGCGGACGGCGTCCGCGACGAGCTTCCCCGTGGGCGTGGTGCGCGGCCGGCGGGCTCGGCTCGAGCGGTCCGCGCCGTGCAGGGTGCGCAGCGCACGGTCCACCTGGTCCTGGGCCAGGGGGCGGTCGGTGGCGAGCTGGGTCCGGTAACGGGCGTACGCAGCCAGACGCTTGCGCAGGTCGCTGTCGTCGAACGGCTTGATCAGGTATCCGACGGCGCCGTGCCCCAGTGCCGACCGCACCTGGGCGGCGTCGGCGGCGGCAGTCACCATCAACACGTCGCCGGTCAGCGCCGGCAGCACGTCGGTCCCCAGACGGTCGGGCAGATACAGGTCGAGCAGGATCAGATCGGGCTGCAGCGTGCGGCTCAACTCCACGGCTCTGGCCGCCGACTGGACGGTGCCCGCCACGGTGAAGCCGTCGGTCGCCCGTACGTAGCGGGCGTGGAGTTCGGCGACACGGTAGTCGTCGTCCACGACCAGAACCCGGATCACCGCATACCTCCGTGAGTCGCCTGGAGTTCCGACTTCGTGCGGGACCGCCGCTCCAGCGCACCGGGCACGCTGACCAGGAACACGGCTCCGTGCTCCGCCCCGCCCGCCTGCCCCAGGCGCAGTTCGCCACCGTGCTTGGTCACGAGCTGGCGGGCGAGGAAGAGACCGATGCCGTGACTGGGCCGTTGCCCTGCGCTTCGGGTGGTGAATCCCCGCTGGAACAGCTGCTCGACGTCCTCGTCCGGCACCCCGTCACCGCTGTCGACCACGGCCACATGCAGCGTATCCCCCTCGGCCAGCACGCTCAGCTCCGCCCAGGCGGGTCTGCGCCGCCCGCTCGCGGCCGCGCGCACGGCGTTGTCCAGCAGGTTGCCCACCACGCTCACCACATCCAGCGGTTCGGTCAGCCGACCCGGCAGGTTGGAGTCGTCGTCCAGGCGCAGTTCCACGCCGTGTTCGGAGGCGGTCGCCGTCTTGGCGGCGAGCAGGCCGCGCAGATAGGGGTCGGCGATCCGGGCACCGTCGCGGCTCTCGGTGGCCAGTGGGGCCGCGGCCAGTTCTCGCAGGTATGCCTGTGCGTCCGGCACATCCCCGGCGGCGAGCATTCCGGACAGTGTGTGCAGGCGGTTGGTGTACTCGTGCGCCTGGGCGCGCAGGGCGTCCGAGAGTGCCCGCAACGCGGACCGCTCGCACTCCAGTTCGTCCAGTTCGGTACGGTCGCGCAGGGTCAGCACGTGACCGAGGTCACATTCGCCGCGGCGCACCGACTGCGAGGTCATCACGAGCATCCGTGAGCCGACCACCGCCACGCTCTGGCGCAGTTCCTGACGTTCCCCCAACACACGCTGCACCGGGGGCGGCAGGCCCGAATCGGGCAGCGCCGTACCCGGCGGCACCGGGCCGCCGAGCAGCCGCGCCGCCTCCTCGTTGCACACCGTGATCCGGTTCAACGGGTCCACGGCGAGCACACCGTCGCCGACGCCGTGCAGCACGGCCTGCTGCTCACGCAGCAGTTCGGCGAGCTCGGCCGGTTCCAGGCCGTGGGTCTGCTTCTTGAGGCGGCGGGTCAGCAGCACCGTAACCCCGACGCCGAGGAACAGCGCCCCGGTCGACAGCACGGCCTGGTCACGAATCAGCGGAGCGGCGGCCTCCAGCGCCGTCCCGACTCGTACGCCGGTACTGACCTCGCCGACGATCGTGCCGTCCGCCGAGCGGAGCGGAACCTTGGCACGCGCGGAGACGCCGAGCGTCCCACGCTGGACCGACACGGAATCGCGGCCGTCCAGCGCGGTCGGCGGGGTACTGACCTCCTTGCCCACCTCGGCCGGGTCCGGGTGCGCGTAGCGGATGCCGTGCCGGTCGGTCACCACGACGAAGAGCATCCCGGTACGACGGCGCACCGCTTCGGCGATGTCCTCCACCTCTCCTCCGGGGTCCGCCCCGGCGCCGACGCGCCGTGCAACGACGGGGTCCTCGGCCACGGTTCGTGCCACCGCCAGCGCGCGCTGCTCGTACTGCCTCTCGGACGAGTGCCGCAGGAGCTCCACCGTGATCGCGAGCCCGGCACCCAGCACAACAACGAGTACTGCCACTTGGGCGAGCAACGCCTGAGTGGCCATACGGGGGGCGCGGAGCATGACGTAAGTGTATCCGGAAAACAGCGGACACTTCCCTGTGCACTAAACGAGCAGAACGCGCTGAAAGATTTACGCCGTTCTTAATCAGCGCAACCGTTGAACCCCTGGTGGTGCGCTGCGAGCTGCACGTACGGTGCCGCAAGCCCGAGCCGAAGAACTGGGCGAATGCGGGGACTTCAGAGAACGGGAAACACTCCGACGTCGACGGAAATCCCGGAAGTCCGTAAACGGGACAACCGCCCCCATAGGGAAAGCTGAATTCACATGATGGCAGAGTTGGCATCACAGTCCGCGAAATCGGCCACCGTGGCCGGGGCCTGGTCCGGTCACGACACCTGGCTGCTGGTCCTGGTGGGCCTGTCCATCGCGACGGTCGTCGTCCTCATCGGGTGGGCCAGGCTGCACGCCTTCCTCGCACTCATGCTGGGCGCATTCACCGTCTCCATGCTGTCCGGGGAGAACGTCGAAAAGGCGGCGGACTCGTTCACGGCCGGTGTCGGCGCCACCATCGGCAAGGTCGGCGTCCTGATCGTCCTCGGTGCGGTGCTCGGCCGCCTGATGGCGGATTCCGGCGGCATCGACCAGATCGTGGCGACGCTCACCCGCGTCGCCGGGCCCCGACGGCTGCCGTGGGCCATCACCCTGATCGCCTGCGTCGTGGGCCTGCCGATGTTCTTCGAAGTCGGCTTCGTCATGTTGGTTCCCCTGGTGCTCCAGATCGCCCGGCGCGCCGGCCAACCAGTGCTGCGGGCCGGCATCCCCGCCATGGCCGGTCTGGCCACCGTGCACGCCCTCGTCCCCCCGCACCCCGGGGTCCTGGTGGCCATCAGCGCGGTGCACGCCGACATCGGCCTCACCCTGGTCTACGGTCTGATCGTCGCCGTCCCCTGCGCCGTCGTCGTCGGCCCGCTCTTCACCGCGTACATCTGGCCGCGGGTCACCGCCCGGGTACCCGAGTCCGCGTTGGCGGCGTTCACCACGGCGGGCACCGTCACCGCCGACACCACGTCCAACCGCGCCGAATTCTCCGTACAGTTCGCGGACAGGGCCACGGCGACCGCGACCGCGGCGGCGTCCCTGACGACCACGACCGCAGCGACCGTGTCCGGTCATCCCACGCCGATCCTCCCGGACCACGAGGAGGTCCCGGACCGGCTTCAGGACAACCGCCGCACGCCACGCTTCTCGGTCACCATCGGCACCATCCTGCTGCCGGTCGCGCTCATGATGCTCAAGGCCACCTGCGACACCTTCGGCTGGGCCCACGGCGCCGTCCTCACCACCGTCGAGTTCCTCGGCACTCCGGTCGTCGCCCTGCTCGTCGCGGTCGTGATGGCTCTGTTCACCTTCGGCTGGACCGCCGGCGCCTCACGCCGTCAGGTGCACGAGACACTGTCCAGGTCCTTCCCGCCGATCGCCGGGGTTCTGGTGATCGTCGGGGCCGGCGGCGGCTATTCCCAGGCCCTTCGCGACTCCGGCGTCAACTCCGCGATCGGACTGGCCGCCCAACACCTGCACGTCCCACTGATCCTGCTGGCCTGGCTGACGGCCGCGCTCATGCGGACGGCGACGGGCTCCGGCACCGTGGCCACCGTGGCGGCAGCCGGCATCGTGGGCCCGCTGGCACACGGCCTGGACACCACCCACGCAGCCCTGCTGGCCCTCGCGCTCGGCTCCGGCGCGGCGTTCCTCGGGCACGTCAACGACGCCTCGTTCTGGATGTTCAAGGAGTACTTCGGCCTCACAGTCGGCGGAACACTCCGCACATGGACGGCCTCCCACACACTGCTGTCCCTGACATCCCTCGGCGCCATACTTGCGCTCAGCGCATTGGCCGGCTGACGCGCGACACGCGAACGGACGCCCGCGCGTGTGCGGGCGTCCGAATCACCCTCGGGGGCCTGTCCCTGCGCCGGCCTCCCGGCGCGCGAGACCGGGCAGGCCCCGGCCGGATCCGTGTCCCTACCGATGCCGCTGACGCGCCATTCCCGCTCAACAGTCCGCCGCTCACGGACTCTGCCACGTCAGGCATCAGGTACAGAGACGGCATGTCGGCCGCGTCGCAGGCCCGCAGGCGCAAGAGCCCGGACGAGCTGGAGATCATCGCGTTCGAGCGCGGCTACTGCCGACGGCATCGCGTCGCGGCCAGGCGACGGGTCATGAGCAGCGTCATCGACCAGCACACCATCGCACTGGCGCTGGTGGTGCGCCGCACCACCAGCGCCAGTGCGGTGAAGCAGAACTCGAAGAGGGTGCCGGTGTAGCCGCCGTCGGCCCAGACCAGGGCCAACAGGTGGTGCGCGCCGGCCACCTGCTCGGCGTCGGCTCCGCCCGGCGCTCGAGGCCGGCAGCGTCACAGCATTTGAGCCGACACCGACCGACTGCTGTCGAGCCGTTGGCGACCAGCAAGCCCACGCGGTGCGCGTTCGGCGTAGTCGGCGGAATGGCTGAGAAGTTGCTCGGGCGGCAGGTCGCGGGGGACCGGGGACAACCAGCCCTCCAGGCCGGCCTCGGAGGCCGCATCGGCAGCGGTGCGCTGAAGGTCGCGGGTGATGATCGCCATGTCGCGGTGGTCGGTGTCTGGGCCGAAGTGCGGTCTGCCGGTGCGGTGTCCGAACGGGGCGCAGCCGTGTCGTAGTCGATGCCGTGGCATCGCACGTCGTGGTCCCTTGTCGAGGCCCGTGGACGGCGAGGGGCGGTCAGGCGTCCTTCTCGGTGGCGCGCCGCAGCAGGGCGCCGATGCGTTCAGCGTGGGTCTTCGAGCCGCGGATGGCGACCACGATGGCGCCGGCGACCAGGACCACGTGGAGGGATACGACCGTGTGGACGGGCAGGGTGTAGGCGCAGACGACGCGGGTGATGGCCTCGCCCAGCAGAGCCAGGCCCCACACGGTGGAAAAGTGCCGCTCGGCGGTTCGGAAGTCGGCGCAGGAGGTGCTCAGGCGGTCCCAGGCGGTCAGCTTGGCGGCGTCTCCCTTGGTGATCACGGGCTTCATGGCGGTGGACATCAGGGGTCGTGCGGTCGCGACCGAGACCAGGATGGCGATGCCGATGACGCTGCTGATGGCGGCGTCCTTGGCGAGCATCAGGCGGGCGTCACCGGCGGCGGTGCTCAAGGCGATGCCGACGAGGTTGACGGCGAGCATGAGCGCTGCGAGCCCGTTGGACTTGCGGTGCCGAATGGCCGTCCACAGGGCGCTGAGGGCCGGCGGGATGCTGGAGATCGCCAGGGCGGTGACGGTTCCGACGCCGAAGCCGTCACTGAGCAGGTAGAAGCCTCCGAGGGGTAGGCCCACGTCGACGACGAGCGGGGTCCAGGCCGGGACGAGGGCATTGCGGGAGGCGCCGCCTTCCCCGGCGGGGGAGACGCTTGCCGGGGCCATAGTGGGGGCGGCCGAGGCCTCGGGCGTGGAGTTCGTTGTCATGGCGAAGACCGTATCCCCGAATGATGTACCAAGTCAATGTTTTATCTTGGATCAAAGATTGACGAGGTATAGTCGATGACATGACTGCTCAGCCCGGCTTGCGCGAGCGCAAGAAGCTCCAGACCGCGCAGATGCTCTGGGAGACGGCCATCGGCCTCTTCCTTCAGCACGGCTTCGACAACGTCACGGTGACGCAGATCGCCGCCGCGGCGAACGTCTCGAAGATGACGGTTTTCAACTACTTCCCCGCCAAAGAAGACCTGGCCATGCGCCCGATGGCCGACCACGTCGGTGATCCCGCACGCGCCGTGCGCGAGCGGGCTCGCGGAGAATCGGCCATCGCAGCGCTGCGCCGTGACTACCTCGCCGCTCTCGCCCGGCGCGACGCCTCCACCGGCCTCAACGACGATCGCAAGGTTCTGAGCGTGCACCGTCTGCTGCACCAGACCCCTGCCCTTGCCCAGCGCGTCGTGGTCCTCAGGGATCGCGACCAGCAGCTACTCGCCCAGGAGTTGGCCGCGCCCACCGAACACCCCGACGTCCTGGCGCGCGCTGCCGCGTCCCAACTCATCGGCACCCGCGAGGCGCTCATCACCGAGAACCTGCGCCGCCTGTTCGACGGGGAGAGCGCCGATGAGGTCTACCCAGACGCGGTGGCCCACGCCGAGCAGGCCTTCGAACTCCTCGCCACCGGCCTGCACGACTACTGCGTCCGCCCATAGCAGCCAAGCTTCTGGACCCCGGATCACGCTCGCCGTGTACCAGCGGCATGATGACCGGGCGTGGCACAACGTCTTGGCTCAGGCGAGAACGCGCAGAGGGTCGACGAACTTCGTGACTCGACTGAGGAAGCCGCCCGGAACCGAGGCCTCTGAGGCACCCTGCTGAACGCCCTTCCGGTGATCCCGCGGGCTCGTCCTGGACCAGGACAGTGCGGGCGACGTGCTCGGTATGACGTTCGCCCGCGATCAGGGGGAGTTCTTCAATCTGATTCTTGAGCTGGCCGACCTCACTGCCACCTGCGTCACCATCCGAGAGGCCCGGTACGGAACGACGGTCGCCGGCACGCTGGCCGATCTCGACGAGATGCTCAAGGAGTTCGTGGACGCCTGACGTCCTTGACTGGATCGCGCCGTGTCTCTCCCGCGTCCGTCGGGTACGGCTGCCGGCCTTCCGGGAGCGATTCACGAACCGAGCGCAACCATCCGCCCACCCGGTGAGCGGAACCCCGCCGACCCGTGGGGCATCAGCCAGCGCCTGACGGGACGGCAGGGCAGCGTGACGCCCTTCACACCGCCCAGAGTTTGACCTGGAGCACGCTCCAAGTACTACGGTCTTTTCATGGCCGACGGAAACCCCTCCCGCAGGGGGAGCCAACGCTCACGATCGCCGAACGGACCGGACTCTCTCCGGACACACTGCGCTACTACGAGCACGCCGGGCTGATCGAGCAGGCCGGGCGCACCACCGGCGACCAGCGCCGTTACGCGGCAGCCGCTCTGCCACGACTGGAGTTCCGCGGCTACGCGAGACCGGCATGCCGATCACCGAGATGCAGCACTTCGCCCAACCACGGGCCGCCGACGACACCACCATCGCCGTCCGGCTGGCCATGCTCCGCACCCACCGCAGCGACCTCGCCGAGCGCATACCCAACCTGTGGCACGACGCCACCGCGCTGGACGAGAAGATCAAGCACTACGAGACGCTGCTCGACGAGCAGCGAGAAACGGATACACACCCATGAGCACCACCCCACCCGCCGAGACTCGCCAGGACCGCTTCAACCGTGGCATGGAGATCCTCACCCTCGTCGACGGCGAAGGCGGCCAGCGAGTCGTCGACTCCCTCGCCGACATCAACCCCGAACTCGGCCATCAGGTCGTCGCCTGGGCCTTCGGCGAGATCTACGACCGCCCCGCCTTGCCCCCACGCGACCGGCAGCTGGTCACCCTCGGGATGCTCACCGCCCTCGGCGGCTGCGAACCGCAGCTGGAAGTGCACATCAACGCCGCCCTCAACGTCGGCATCACCTCCGATGAGATTGTCGAGGCGCTGCTGCACTCCGCTGTCTACTGCGGTATGCCCAAGGCCCTCAACGCCACCTTCGTCGCCAAGAAGGTATTCGGCGAACGCGGACTCCTCCCCGTCAAGCCCCAGTAACCACAGACAAGGGAAGTAGAGTCCAGACCGCCGGAGACGTCGGCGATGGGTTTTGCCAACCTCGACGTGGGCCTGGTGTTCTGCTGCTACCAGCAGGACGTGGTCCGCCACTTCGAGGCCACCCAGACGTGGCTCATCGACGAGCCCTGGTCGACTACATCACCCCCGCCGGAGGCGGCTACTTCCTCGCCCTCCACGGCGCACGCGACCGCTCCGACCGGCTCGGACGCTCCCCCTGCACGGCTGACCCCGCCGAGGCATGTCCCGATGGCTCCCACTCCCCGTTTCCCGGCGGCCGACACGCGGCGTGAGCGCCCCTTGGCGTCCCACCGCCCTGTCCGCACCCACTCGCGATCGCGGCCGATCAACGAGAACGCAATCGCCGCCTTGATGTCGCCGGCCGCGCCCAGTCCGGGCAACAGTTGGGCCGGGGACGGGCCGCCCGGTGCGATGCCGAGGTCGATGACCTCCACCTCGGTGTCCAGCGGCACCACGCTCTCTTCCTGGAAGGCAGGCCCAACTCTCCAGCCAATTTGCACGCTTGCGACCCATCGGCACCAAGAGGCCATGCCCTCGCTGCCCCCGCCGCGTGACGCCGGGACGTGTCACCCCTGCCCTCGGCAACGGCACTCTCTGGGGAGAATCTGGGGAGTACGACGCATCGAGACCCCTGTCGACATCAGCCATACAGCATCTGCACGCGCGGTAGGCGCGGGCCCGCCCACGCCGACTGGCACCTTCGGTAGTCCCGTCGGCGTGTCCACTGCGGTCGCTTCGCCTGCAGGGGGCGTACCTGGCTTCGGGCTCGTAGCTGCTCCGGCCCCGTCAGCCGTCGCGCTCCGCGCCGACGAGGACGAAGGCCATCGTGACCGGTTGGTTGCTGCGGTTGCGCCAGCCGTGGCGGGTGCCGTTCTGGATCACGATATCCCCTGCGGAGAGGTGGGTGCAGTGGCCGTCGTCGAGTTCGAGGACGATCTCGCCCTGCAGCACGATGCCGTAGTCCACGGTCGGCGTCGTGTGCATGCCGTCGGGTTCCATGAGGTCCGCGATGCCGGGCGAATCGGCCCGCTGCTCCCGGTCGAAGGCGACGGGGTCGAACGCCGGGTCGGCCATCGCCGTGTCCGGCGGGAAGGTCAGGACGATGAACCGCGTGCCACCGGGAGCAGGGAGCAGGCTGGTGACCTTCGGCGTGGGGTCATCGCCGGTCCGACTGACCTGTTCGCCGGGTTCGGTCGCCCACGGCAGGCGGGACACCCAACCCGGCAGACTGGTGAACTCCCGGCTGCGCGGGATGGGGCCGTCTCTGACGACGACCGACCTGCCGTTCTCGTCATGGCCGGTGACGACTCTGCGCATGCGTCTCTCCTCGGTAGGGTCCGTCGGATCCGCCCGGTCCGCCGGACCCGTGGCATCAGTTGGGTCAGTCGGGTCGGCCGCTACCGGGCTCGGTCGGGGCCTCGAGCGCGGTCGCCCAGGCGTCCAGGACGTCCGCCACCGTGGGGGCGGGTGCCCGGAGCAGGGCCGATGCCACCGTGCGTACGAACAGCCGGTGGCGGTCGTCCGTGAGGTACTCCACCGGGGACTTGCCGTCCACACGCGCGAGCATCAGCGCCGGCAGCAGTGATGCGGCCCGCGCCTCAAGGACCGGCCGGGGTTCCCAGCCGGCGCACCGGAAGTACTCCTCGGCCAGGACTCGTGCGGACCGCAGGAGTTCGGTGCGCCGCGCGGGCACCACCAGGCTCTTGAGGAGCAGATGATTGACGCAGAAGGCCAGGTCGAAGGCCGGGTCTCCGTACCAGGCGCACTCGGCGTCCAGCAGCACGGGCCCCGACGGGCCGACGAGGATGTTCTTGGGGCTGACATCGCCGTGCACCAGGGCCAGGTGGGTCGTGGCCGTGCGGTCGGCGAGGCCATGGAGGATGTCGCGCAGACCGGGGTGCGCGTCCGCGGTGGCCAGCAGGTACGGGTCGATGCGCAGCGCGTGGAAGTTTTCGTCGGTGGCGAACTCGGCGGCGAGGGCTGCGTCGCCCGCGCTCGCCGAGTGCAGGTTACCGAGCACCTCTCCAACGGAAGCCGCGGTCGCCACCTTCACGTCGCCGCGCAGCAGTTGCGCCTTCCACATCGGGTACCGCTCGGGGGGCAGGTACGCCATCGCGAAGAGGCCGGCTTCGGGGTCGTGGGCCAGCAGCTCCGGCACGCTGTCCGGCCGGTGCCGGGACGCGAACCGCATCCACGCCCATTCGTAGGCGTTGCGCGACACCGGTGCCTGCCAGTCGGCGGCGACCTTCAGCCTGGCCAGGGCGCGCTTGATGCAGAGGGATCGTCCCGGCAGGTCCACTCGCCACAGATCGGACGAGACGCCGCCGGCCAGCGGCGTCCAGCGCCCGGCTTCGCCGGGTCCGGCGAGCTTGTGGGCGATCAGGAAGTCGGCCAGCGCGGTGTCGGGTACGGGGCCTGGGCTCACCTGCGCGGAGGGTGAGCTCATCGCAGGTCACCCGATCCGGCGGTCAGACCGCGGGGACTGTTGCAGGCGTGGGCCGGTGCCTCGCCCGCCAGGATCCGTACGACCTCCTCGGCGGCGCGGCGGCGCAGTTCCGTGACCGAGGCGTCGGAGGAGAAGGCGACGTGTGGTGTGAGTATCGCGCCCGGCTGGTCCAGCAGCGCGGCGGGGACGTGCGGTTCGGTCTCCAGTACGTCGAAGGCGGCTCCGTCCAGGTGCCCGCTGTCCAGCGCCTTGACGACCGCGTCGGTGTCCACCAGGCCGCCCCGGCTGACGTTGACCAGCAGGCCGCTCGGTGGCATCAGCGCCAACTGCTCGGCGCCGATGATGTGGTGCGTGTCCGGCGTGAGCGGCACGTGGAGGATCACCACGTCGCTGCGGCGCAGCAGCTCCTCCAGGCCCACCATCTCCACCCCGGGGGCGTCCTTCGGCGGGAACGGATCATGTGCAAGGATCCGGCAGCCGAACGCGTCCAGTTTGCGCACGGTGGCGCGCCCGATGCGTCCAAATCCGACGACGCCGCAGGTCAGCGTCGACAGCCGGCGCAGCCGGGCGCCGGCGGGGTCCCAACGGCCCGCACGGACCTCCCGGTCGAACACGGCCAGGCCCCGCGTCCAGGCCAGCACCATGCCGACGGCGTGGTCGGAGACCTCCTCGACGCAGTAGTCCGGCACGTTGGTGACCCAGACGCCTCGCTCGGTGGCGGTGTCCACAGCGATATTGTCGAGGCCGACCCCGAGTCTGGCCACGATCCGCAGATCTGGCGAGGTGCCGATCGCGGTGGCGGAGACGGGTGCCCAGCAGGTGAGGATCCCGGCGGGACGGTGCTCGGCGACCAGCTCCTCGATGGTCTCGGGGGAGGCGGGCTCGGCGGGGCCGGTGATGAGGGTGTGGCCCGCCTCCTCGATGACCGATCGCTCGACGGAATCGTCGGGCCAGGCGTAGTCGGTGAGCAGCACGGTGCCCGGGCGGCTCGGTGGTTTCATAGCAGGTCGTCCTCGCAGAATCGTGCGGCCCCAGCGGACGGCTGGGCGTCTCGCCCGGTCGCATCCGGTGAGCAGGTTTGGGCGTCACCCCGGAAGGGCGGCCGTCGGCATGTCCGGTGGGCCGTCGGCCGCCATGGGTGGGGTGGAGAGGGTCGCTGGGTTCGGGTGGGGTGTCGCCGGCGCTCGCCGACTTGTGGTCGGTGGAGGCGCCGCAGTACGTCCCTGGAACGGGTCACGAGATGCCGGGGCACGTTGAATCACTTTGTCACAGCCACGTGATGCTAACGATAGCATTCGGTGTCTTCGACACGTCAAGAGTGCGGGGCACACACACTGACCGGCACCCCTGCGGCAGGGCCCTTTCGGGGCCGAGGAACCCGGTCACCACAGGGAAAACGAGGACCGCCGAAGAAATCCGCTGTTCACATCTTGACGCGCCGGGGACTTCCCTTCATGGTTTCTGCCAACGCCGACCGTGTGACCGATAAGCGTCTGCACGAGGTCCGGCTGTCGAAGACGCCATAGCCACGGACGTCCCCGACGGGCGATATACGGCTGAATTCCGCATGCAGCGTCCGAGCGCGCGGCAGCCCACCGCCCCTATTCCGCCAGTCGGCGGCAGCATCGCCGTCGCCGACTCGAGTCCGTGTTCAGCTCACCGCTTCTCGTCATCGCCCGTACGGCCCGTACGGCGATGGATCCGCCGCGGCCTGCCGTGGCCCATTCCTTCTCAGGAGCCGCTATGACTCACGCAGCGCAAGTCGACACCAGTGCCGTGCCCGCCGGCGACACGCAGGAAAGCAGCCGTGCCCCCATTTCCCGAGCCATGATCGGGGTGGGCTTCCTGCTGGTGGTCCTCTCCTACATGGTCAACGCGATGGACCGCCAGGTCTTCCCTCCGCTGCTGCCCAACATCCGTGCGGAGTACGGGTTCTCCCTGGAGCAGGGCGGGCTGCTGGCGACGAACTTCACCCTCGGCATGGCCCTGGCCGGCCTGCCGGCGGGCTATCTTCTGGACCGTTTCCGACGCAAGACCGTGCTGCTGGTCAGCATCGTGATCTACTCCCTGGGCACGATGGCCACTCCGCTGGCGACCGGTCTCGCCGACATGACCGCGTACCGGGTCGTCTCGGGCTTCGGTGAAGGCATGCAGTCCGCCGCCATCTTCGCGGCGATCGGCGCCTTCTTCGCCCACCGGCGCGGCCTCGCCTTCGGCGTCATCGGCATGGGCTACTCCATCGGCGTGTTCATCGCCCCGCTGATCGGCGTCCAGCTCATGAGCATGCACGGCACCTGGCACTCGCCCTTCTACCTGTTCGGCGCAGCCGGGCTGCTGATCGCCGCGGCCTCCCTGTTCCTCGTGAAGACCGGCCTGACCGAGCACTCCGTCGAGAAGGTCGTCTCGACCAAGACCTACGAGTACATGTCGGCCTCCGCCTACAACCGCAACACCATCGCGCTGGCCGTCCACTCGGTGATCAGCGGTGTGGCGATCTACGGGTTCCTCGGCCTCTACCCGACGTTCCTCATCACCTCGCTGCACTACACCGCCGGGCAGGCCGCACTGGCCATGAGCTTCCTCGGTTTCGGCGGCATGACGGCCGTGTTCGGCGGCTGGCTCGGTGACCGCTTCAACCAGCGCAACCTGCTGATCCTGAGCCTGCTGGCCGTCTCCGCCATCAGCGTGTGCATCTACGAGACGCATGCCGGAGTGGGGGTGCAGTGCGTGTTCGCCTTCCTCATGGGCGCCTTCGGGCTGGGCTTCATCTACCCCAACACCAACAGCGCGATGCAGCGGGCCGTCCGCCCCGGGCAGATCGGACGCGCCTCCGGCCTCTTCGTCACCAGCTACTACGGACCGGCGGCGTTCTCGGGCCTGCTCTTCGCCGCGCTGGTGGACTCCTTCGGCTGGAGCCAGGCAGGGCTGCTGCAGGTCACGGTGCTGCCGCTGTTGGGCGTCCTGGCCCTGGCCTTCGTCCGCACCTCGCAGTTCAACAACGCGGTCCGCTAGTAAGCCGGCCCGCTGGCGATATGCCACCGTGTTGCACCGGGCCGGAGCCCGGCCCATCCGCTGGTCCGGTCCTCCGTGCTCTCCGCCATCGACCTGACGCGCCGTGCCGAGCTGCACCGCCGGGCGGCAGCGGTCATCGAG
>NZ_JBEOVA010000075.1:0-13048 GCF_040295225.1 Streptomyces sp. NPDC002896
CTCAAGTCCCTCGCCGACTACCTCGCCAGGATCGCCCCACCCAACAGTCAAACCGGAACCGACTAACCCTCAGGATTTCCGGCGCAGCACACTAGGTGCCGAGCAGCAGCCCGCGCAGCGTCTCGATGGCCGGGGTGAACGGCTTGTTTCTTGAGAGGCCTTCCGCTTACCGTTCGACAGGCTTGATCAGTCGAACACGGTTCCTGTTCGGGTGATCTCTCGGCGGCCGCGGCATAACGGCAGGGCCTCCTGGTAGCTCGGGGTTGCGATCCCAACCGAGCAGCACCAGGAGGCCCTGTGTCGCAGTCTTTCGTGCTCGCGTCCGCGGAGTCCAACGCGCCGTCACCGGAGTGTGACTGCCTCGCGCACAGGTTCGGCAACGCGGCAGACGGTCCGGAGCGCGTCCGGTGTTATGGCTCCGACCTGACGGAGGCGGAGTGGCAGGTCGTCCGGCCATTGCTGCCGGTGCCTGCGTGGCTTCAGGGGCGGGGCGGTCGGCCGGAGAGCTTCTGCCACCGCGTGATGCTGGACGCGGTGCGCTATGTGGTCGACAACGGCGTCAAGTGGGCCAACCTTCCTGCGGACTTCCCACCGTATCGGCGAGTGCACGCCTTCGCCCGCCGCTGGCAAGTCACGGGCCTGCTTGCCGAGCTCCACGACCGGCTGCGCGACAGGGTGCGCCGGAAGGAGGGCCGCTCACCGGACCCGACGGCCGCGATCGTGGACTCGCAGTCGGTGCGGGCGGCAGCGAATATCCCGCGCTCAACGTCCGGCTGGGACGGCGGAAAGAAGGTGGGAGGCCGCAAGCGGCACCTGGTGGTGGACTGTCTCGGCCTGGTTCTGGCGGTGGTGGTGACCGCGGCGAGCGTGCAGGACCGGGACGCGGGAGTGCCGCTGCTTGAGCGGCTGCGCACGCTGTATTTCTCCGTCCGCCTCGTCTGGGCGGACGGCGGCTATGCGGGCCGGCTGGTGGACTGGGCGGCCGAGAAGTGCCGGCTCACCCTGGAGATCGTCAAACGCTCTGACGACACGGCGGGGTTCGTGGTGCTTCCGCGCAGGTGGGTGGTGGAGAGAACGCTGAGCTGGTTGATGCGTTCGCGTCGCCTAGTGCGTGACCACGAGACGCTGCCCGCCATGCACGAGGCCATGGTGTTGTGGTCCATGACCATGCTCATGAGTCGCCGACTGGCCGGACGCCGCCGGGGTGCTTTCAGCCAGCCGGGGTCGCAAGCGCGGTGAACACCCCCGGCCGCACCTGCAGGATCCAACCCCGTTCCACCAGGCGTTTCGCCTTCGACCGCAGCCCCTCGACCTTCGCCGGAACTGCTTCCAGGCCCAAAGACACGGCCAACTGCTGACACCGCAAACCTGCCCGGCCCGCGTCCGACTCCAGTACCTCCACGATGCGTTGGTAATCCGGTGCCAGGACGGACGCCGCCATGCCCTCGATCCGGTGCGGCACCACCGATCCCGCCACCGCCCTTGGCGCCGGCCCCGCTGCCGCCAAGGGCGGCTCGGTCAGCACCTCGGTTACCGTGACCCGGGCATCCACCAGACGCTGAAGTGCACGTTCCGCCTCACCGAGCGCGGCCTGCACCCGCTCGGCCTCCTCCCGCAGCCCCGCCACCTCTTCCCGGATCTTCTTCTCCCGGGCCTCCAGCAGACCAAGCACCGACGCCACCAGCCACCTCCACGAACCAGATGAGCGGACGAATCACGCCCATCTCTCCCGTCACCGGCCGGAGTTCATGCCCGCCGACCCCGAACTAAACGATCACGTTCGGAAAGCGGATGGCGTCTGAAGCCTGGCAGCTCAGCGAACAAATAATCGGTTGCCTGTTGGCGATGGTGGTGGATGCAATGTCCGGCATGGTCACCCAGGTGCGCCCGCCACGGCGAGATGAGATGAACGCGTACTACCGGGCCTTGCCACTCTGCGATCCGGGCAAACTGCAACCGAATCGGCACACGGGAGACGCCAACGCATGAATACGCCACCATCGCCACCTGGAGCGGAGCGGACTGACGGATCATCCGTCCAGATCGGCGCTCTCGTTCCGCTAACTCGGCCTGGCTGGGTCGAGGCAGGCCAACACTTGCTCGCTGGACTCGAGCTGGCCGTTCGCGAAGTAAATGACGCCGGCGGGATCGTCGGAAGACCACTCGAGCTGGTGGTCCGAGACACCGCGGCTGATCCACAGAGGGCCGCGGCGGCCGTAGATGAATTGGCTCGCCTGGGCGTGGCTGCCTTGGCGGGGGAATATCACAGCGTCGTTGCTCGCGCCGCTGCCGCCAGGGCCGACGCCCTCGGCCTGCCGTTCCTCTGCTCGTCAGCGGTTCTCGACGCGCTCACCGAACAGCCGACGGAATGGGTCGCGCGCCTCTCCCCGCCGCAGTCCCGCGGCTGGCAGGTCTACGCGGACTTCCTCCTCAGCGCGGGCCACAGTCGTATCGCCGTTGCGGCCCAGCCGAGTGTCTACTGGGCAACGGGGACCCGCATTCTGCGGGACTACCTCGCTCCACGCGGCGGCACCGTCATCGAACTCGACATGAGCGCGGTCACCCCCGCGGCCGTGTGCGACGAACTCGTCGACCATCGCGCGACAGCCCTCCTTCTTCTGGTCGGCCACCCGGAGCCGGCAGTGTCGATCGTCAAGTCTGTCCGCCGCGACCAGCGCCTCGCCGAGATCATGATCGGTGCTCCGGCCGGACAACCGGAGTTCGCCGAATGGGCGACGTTGCTGGGCGACGACAGCGCCGCGATCCCGTTCTTGCGCTACCTGCCCGAGCGCCTCAGCCCACTCGGTGCACGAGTCGAGAAGGCCCTCCGCGAGCGGCTGGCCGAAGCGCCCTCCTTCGTCGCCTTCGAGGGCTACGACACGGTCGCCGTCCTCGCCGATGTGCTGCGTTCTCACGGCGCGGACCGGGCGCGCACTGCCGAATCCTGGCCGCGCGTTGCAGTCGAAGGCACCCGCGGGCAGATCCAGTTCTCCCGCACGCCAAGCATCAGCGTTTGGCAATGGGCTTGGACGCCAATCCAAGTCGTTGATCGAGATCCGGCGGAACCCGATCGCTTTCGGATCCTTCACGCCAGCTGAGAGAGCACGGAGGTCCGACTGCCCAGATCCGTCCGAACTTGAGGGCTGTCTACCTGTCTACGTGTTAATACGGGCTCTCAGCTTCGCGGCGGGGGCCCCGACCGCATTCTCAGACTATCGCGCGGCAGCCGGCGCTAGCCCGGGGCAGCCCAGAGAAGGCCAGCAGTCGGACCGGCATCAAGATCAATCTCAGCGCCAACCGCGGTTCCACCCCCGACGCAGGAGTACGCCGGCAAAGCCCACGATCCCGTGGTGTGCGTGTGCCGAAGGTCCGACGACGGGCCAGACCTGGGTGATGGGGTTCCGGCCGCCGAAAGGGCTGCGTGACGAGCCCGGGCAGCTCGCCGCAGTCGAGGGGCGCACGCCCACGGACGCTCTCATCGAGGACATGCGCGACTGGGTGCGCGCAAGAAGCGACACGAGCACCAGGCGGCGGAAGATCAGGCGGGTGACGCCTGATTCCCTCATCGCGTCAGGCATCGCGTACGACCTCGACGGGAGAGGGGAAAGCTGGCGCCGGGCGGACGTGTGCTGCCGGGTGAGTTAGCGAGGTGCGGGTTCTGCGCCCGCGGACGCCCGTCAAGGAGTGGCTTCTGCTCTGGGGAGTGGGACCACGCAGGCGTCTGTGCCGGAGGCAGCCAGGGCTGCGTTCTCAAGGGCCAGAAGATTGATGGCTGCCGCGTAGCTCTGGAGGCGTTCTTCCAGTTCAGCGCAGTACTCGATCAGCTTCTCGTGCTTGCGCTTGAGCTCATCGTGCTCGCTGAGACACTTCGCGAAGGACTTCGGAGTGGATCCTTGGGCCGCAGCGGGCCGCAGCGGCGGCCAGACCGCCGCCGGCGCTTTGGCCGCCGATGCCCGGTCGGGGTCAGCCGGTGACGGATTCGGATATGCGGCGCCACTTCTCGTCGGACTCGGCGAGGTCCTGGGCGGCGGCCCGGGCGTACTGCACAGCGTCGGCACCGAGGAGGATGCGGACCGGAGTGTCGTCGCGGCCCGCGAGGTCGCGTACGACCCGGGCGACCTTGGCGGGGTCGGAGGCTTCCGCGCCTGGCCGCAGACGGCCGGGCGTGGGTCCACACCGCACCTACTACCATGATCGCCTGAGAGCATAACTGCTCCGCCCGCTCGCCAAGTTCCGGCAGATACACGCGCGCCAGCGCAGCCAGGTCAGCAACCTTGCCGACCTCCGCCCGCTTGTAGCGGGCAGCGACTTCAGCGGAGACGTTGTGCTTCAGAACCCCCGCCTGCGCGCTGAACAGGTCGCACAGCACCCGGCGTTCCGCCAAGGACTGGGTCAAGACCTCGGCGAACGCCTCGACCCGCTGAGCGACAGACGCCCCCGAGTCGATACCGGCGGCCAGCTGCTCAGGCAGCTCGGCCGTCCACTGCTTCCACGCGTCCCAGGGGTGAAGGCGAAGCAGGCACGCCCTGCTTCGGTGTGTGGTCAGGTGGGGGTTTCCCGGCGGATGGCGGGGGCGACTTCGGTGGCGAGGAGTTCGATGGAGTCGTTGACCATGCCGGGAGGCATGCCGCCGAAGTCGATCTGCCCCATGAAGCGGTCGATGCCGAGGAGTTCGCGTTCGGTGAGGATCTTGTCGATGACTTCCTGGGGGCTGCCGGTCATGAGTGCGCCGAACGGGCCGGAGACGGCTTCGAACTGGTCGGGGCTGACGAGCCAGCCGCGGCCACCGGGGGTCTTGGGGCGCAGGTACTCGCGGTAGTAGGGGTAGAGGTCCTTGCGGGCGTCTTGGGAGGTCTTGCCGACGTAGAAGTGGCTGGTGACGCCGAGGCGGAGCGTGTCGGCGGTGTGGCCTGCGGCTTGGCCGAGGGTGCGGTAGTGGTCGGTGAGGGCGAGGGCGCGGCGGATGTCGCCGCCGATGAGGCCGAGGACCATGGGCAGGCCGAGGCGGGCGGCGCGCTCCGCGCTGGACGGGGTGCCGCCCACCCCGAGCCACAGCGGCAGGCGGTCCTGCTGGGGGCGGGGCGGTACGGAGAGGTCGTTGAGGGCGGGGCGGTGGCGGCCGGTCCAGGTGACGTTCTCGTGGTCGCGGATGGCGAGCAGGAGGTCGAGTTTCTCGGCGAAGACGTCGTCGTAGTGGGCGGGATCGACGCCGAAGAGGGTGAAGGCCTCGAGGAAGGCGCTGCGTCCGGCGATGATCTCGGCGCGTCCGTTGCTGAGGTGGTCCAGGGAGGCGAAGTCCTGGTGGAGGCGGACGGGGTCGAGGGTGGACAGGACGGAGACCGCGCTGGTCAGGCGGATGTTCGTGGTGGCCTGGGCGATGGCGCGGCCAGGGGTATGGCGGGGTTGGCGACGGAGAAGTCCGGGCTGTGGTGTTCGCCGAGGCCGAAGACGTCGAGGCCGGCCTGGTCGGCGGCGATGGCGTAGGAGACGATCTCGCGGGTGCGGCGGGCAGCGTCGTGGAGGCGGCCGGTAGCGGGGTCGGTCTGCAGGTCGGACAGGGACAGGATGCCGAGTTCCACGGCACGCTCCTCACGAGAGAGAGCGGTGCCGGCTGCCGGCGGCGGGGCCGGCACCGCTGGGGTGGGTCAGTTGCTGATGGCGGGCATGGCCCGCTGGTAGCGGGTGTCGGTGAGCTGGGAGACGAGGAAGACGGCGATGTCGGCGCGGCTCATGGCGGAGCCGACACGGTCGTGGCCGAGGAAACCGGAACGGACCTGGCCGGTGGCCGCCTTGTCGGTGGGGTTCGTGATGCGGGCGATGGTGTAGTCAAGGTCCGAGCTGGTGACGGCCTCGGTCATGCCCTTCAACTCCGTGAGGGCGTTGGGGAACATCAGCTTCGCCATGACGGGCAGCACCTTGTGCTTCCAGTGCGGCTTGTCCCGCGGGTCGGTCAGGGAGGGGGTGGCCAGGCCGATGAACCGCGCCAGCTTCTGCACGCGCATGACGTCGACGATCGTGCGCGTGCCGTCGGTGAGCGGGGTGCCGGTCGCCGAGCGTTTCAGGGACGGGCCGAGCGCGCTGATGACCGCGTCCGCACCGGTGACGGCCCGCTCGACCGCGGCGCGGTCGGACAGCTGCCCAATGACGATGGCCAGTTGGGGGTGGGTGAGGGCGAACTTGCCCGGGCTGCGCACCAGGGCGGTGACGTGATGCCCTGCATCCAGTAGCTGCTGGACGACCAGGCGGCCGATGCCGCCGGTGGCGCCGAATACGGTGACACGCATCAGGTGTTCCTTGCCGTCGGGGTGGTGAGGGGACGGACGCTGGGGGCCCAGCCGTCGGCGACGAACTTGTGCCCCCAGGCTTCGGAGGTGGAGGGGCTGGTCTGCACGCAGTCGTCCGGGAGAAGTTCGCCGCCGGCGCCGAACTCGATGTCGAAGCCGGTGGGCGAGCGCATGTAGAAGGAGATGAGGGTGTCGGACATGTGCCGGCCCAGCGTGACCGTGACGGGGATGTCCTCGCGTTCCTGCACCAGGTCCCAGGCACGGCCGACGTCGTCGAGGTGAGTGGACTCGATCGCTATGTGCTGCACGCCCTTCATGCCGGGCACGCCGACGTAGCCCAGGCAGTGGGTGCGCGGGTTGCAGCGGTAGAACTGCGGGCCCGACACGCTCCCGTCCGGAGCGGTGGCGGTCCAGCCGCCGAACAGCTCCAGGCCGAGCACGCCGGTGGTGAACTCCTCCAAATCCTTGGTGATTTCGGGGACGACGAACACGACGTGCCCCACCCCGTCGACGCCGGCGACGAAGGAGCCGGCCATCGGCTTGCCCGGCAGGAACGACCCGGCGGTGAAGGTCGGGCCGTAGTAGATCTCGTGCGGGAAGCCGAAAGGGTCCTCGAAGCGGGCCAGGCCCTGCACCTGCCGCTGTGCGCAGTCCGCGGGGTTTCCGAGGCTGGGGGTGTAGCCCTGGTCGGTCAGCTCCGCGACGGCCTCGGTGAAGGCGGCCTTGTCCGCCAGTTCCCAGCCCACGTAGGCGAGGCGGTCTTCCTCGCCGGGGTGGATGGACAGGCGGCGGTGGCGGTCGTCCATCCGCAGGTGCACGGCGCCGTCGGCGCCGCGCTCACCGACCTGCAGGCCGAAGACCTCCGGGCCGAACGTCAGCCACTCCTCGAAGCGAGGGGATTCGAATCCGAGGTAGCCCAGCGCGTGGATCTTCACGTCTTGCCTCCTTGACAGACAGCAGTTGGGGGGAGAGGTGAGGCGTGCAAGAGGAGAGGGTCAGAAGCTGTAGGGGCCGAAGCGGCCCCAGGCCACCAGGGCGGCCAGGATCAGCAGGACGACGTTGAATCCGATCGCCGGCGGCTCCTTGCGGCGGGCATGGGTGAGTGCGGCCAGCACCATCACCACGGCCAGGCCGGTCGCGGCCAGCGGGGTCAGGACGGTGGCGATGCCGGTGGCCGCGGGCAGGATCAGCCCGAGCCCGGCCGCCAGTTCGACGATGCCGATGAAGCGGACGGTGCCCGCGGAGACATCGTTGACCCAGGGCAGCTTGTCGGCCAGCTTCTCCTTGGGCTGGGTGGACTTCATGACGCCGGCCATGCCGAACATGACGGCCAGGACTACCTGCACGATCCACAGGAAGACATTCACAGCACACGATCCTTCGAGATCCGGATGACGGAGGGTCGGGGCGAGGCGCGGCGGGCGGCTTCGCCGGGATGCGGGAGGGTCAGCCGTTGAAGACGGCTTCGGCGCGGTCGCGGGCCTCGTGCAGCTCCCAGTACAGGGGAGCGATCTGCTCGGGAGTTGCGGTAGGGAAGCCTGCGGGTCCGCCCTCGCCGATCCACACGTTGATCGCGACATGGGCAGCGTGGACGCCGCTCCCGGACAGTTCCTTGCTCAGGTTGGTCACCCAGTTACGCAGGGCGCCGCCGGCGGCGTTGACGTTGCCGAGCATGGGGACGGGGTCCACCGAGCCGCCGCCGGTGGTGAACAGCAGCGTCCCGGCGCCCGCCTCGCGCATCGCGGGCAGCACCATGCGGGCGGCTTCGACGGCGCCGTAGAAGGTGTACTCGATCTGCGGCTGCAGGTTCTCCACCGTGGACTGCGACGGCATGGCCTGGGTGAAGCCGGGCACCGGGGAGTGCGGTGCTGGGGAGTACTCCAGCACGTCGATCCGGCCGAAGTGGTCCTTCGCCGCCTCCAGGGCGGCGGCGAGTGACGGCCGGTCGAGGACGTCGGCGGGGAAGCCTGCGGCGGTGATGCCTTCTGCGGCGAGTTGCTCGACCAGGGTGTCCAGCTTGTGCTTGGTGCGGGCGATCAGCGCGACGTCGAAGCCGCGGCTGCCGAAGGTGCGGGCGATGGCCAGGCCCATGCCGGGGCCGGCGCCGATGATGGCGATGGTGGGCACGATCAGAACTCTTTCCGTGGTGCAGGTGCGATTGGGGCAGGTGAGAGGAGGCGTCAGGAGCAGGTGACGGCGATCTTGCCGAGGGCTCCGGCGTCGAACGCGGCGAACGCCTCCGGCGCCTGCGCCAGCAGGTAGGTGGCGGTGACCGGCACCCGCAGCGCGCCGGAGGCGGCCTGCTCGGCCAGCGCGGACAGGGTCTGAGCGTTCGGGTCAGCCATGATCGAGTGGACGGTGACGCCGGAGCCGTCGACGGCGTCCTGGGTCAAACCAAGGGTGGACGCGATCCGGCCGCCCGGCCTGAGCAGCCCGGCCAGCTGGGCGCCGTCGCCCGCCAGATGCACGACCGTGTCCACGCCCTCGGGTGCGAGCGCGCGGACCTGGGCGGCCAGGTCGCCGGTGAAGTCCACCACGGCGACGTCGGCGTCGGTCAGACCCGTGACGAAGTCGGCCTCCGCGCCCGGGCGGGCGGTGGCGATCACGCGGGCGCCGCGGGCGGCGGCAAGCTGGACCGCCAGGGCACCCACCCCGCCGGTGGCACCGGAGACGAGCACCGTCTCGCCCTTGTCCGGGGCGACGGCGTCCACGCTGTTCAGGGCAGCGGTGCCGGCCAGGCCCAGCGCGCCCGCGTCGGCCACGGCCAGGCCCTCGGGGACGGTGGTGACGCCGTAGGCGGCCTGGACGGTCACGTACTCGGCCAGCGACCCGGTGCCCAGGTGCGGCTTCATCACCACACCGAAAACCGCATCCCCAACCGCGAAGCCCTCCGCCCCGTCCCCGAGCGCTTCGATGGTTCCCGCGAAGTCCTTGCCGACCACCAGCGGGAACCGGTGCTCCATCATCCCTTGCAAATAGCCGGCCGCAGTCGCGGCGTCGAAGCCGTTCACCGACGACACCGCCACCTTCACCAGCAACTCCCCCGCCTGCGGGCGCGGAGCCTCTACTTCGGCCACGGCTGGAGCCGCCGGAACCTCGCTCAGCGCGACAGCACGCATGACAACACCTTCCGATAACTGGAACGGCCTTCCCGTTTCCGTGTTGCCTAGCGTAACAACAGAACTGGGCCGCTTGTTCCACTTAGGTAGGGTGGAGGCATGACACACACTGCAGCCACCGACGAAACCCTTGGTCGCACACCCGAAACGGGGCTGCGTGCGGACGCCGAACGCAACCGCGACCGCATCCTGGCCGCCGCCCGCCACCTGTTCGCCCGCGAAGGACTCGGCGTCTCCATGGCCGCCGTCGCCCGCGATGCCGGCGTGGGCAAAGCCACCCTCTCCCGCCGCTTCGCCACCCGCGACGACCTCATCAACGCCGTCTTCGCTGACCGCATGGACGCCTACGCCGCAGCCGTCACCGAAGCCCTCGCCGACCCCGACCCCTGGCACGGCTTCACCGGCTACATCCACACCGTCTGCGCCATGCAGGCCGCCGACCGCGGCTTCGCCGACGTCCTCACCATGACCTTCCCCGCCGCCAAAGCCCTTGAGGCCCGACGCATCGAGGCCTACAACGGCTTCCTCGAAGTCATCGCCCGCGCCAAAGCCAGCGGCCAGCTTCGCGAAGACTTCACCAGCCAGGACCTCGTCATCCTGCTCATGGCCAACGCTGGCGTCATCAACGCCGCAGGCGACGCCGCCCCCGACACCTGGCACCGCCTCGTCGCCCACATGCTCCGCTCCTACGCCGCCCCGGGCACCCCACTCCCCCCACTCCCCGACGCACCCCAGCCCACCGCCCTCTACCGCGCCATGGTCCGCATGACCCGCCCCGCCACCCACTGACAAGGCGGCCAACCGGCCGCGGCCCGAAACGCCGCACTAGGGACGCAGCCCTCCCTCGCGCTCGACGCGATGAACTTCGGCGAGATCGGGCGCACCACCCAGGACGAGGCCACCGCTATCGTCGATGCCGCTCTCGAGGGCGGGATCAACCTCATCGACACCACCGACATGTACAGCGGCGGCGCGTCGGAAGACATGGTCGGCAAAGCCATCGCCGGCCGCCGCGACGACATCGTGCTGGCCACGAAGGCGAGCACGCCCATGGGCGACGAGCCCAACCATCAGGGCAGTTCGCGCCGCTGGCTGGTCACCGAGCTGGACAACAGCCTGCGCCGTCTCGGTGTCGACCACGTCGATCTCTACCAGATCCACCGGTGGGACCCGAGCACCAGCGACGAGGAGACCCTGTCGGCTCTGACCGACCTGCAGCGCGCGGGAAAGATCCGCTACTTCGGCTCCTCGACCTTCCCCGCATACCGCATCGTGCAAGCCCAGTGGGCCGCCCGCGAGCATCACCTGAGCCGTTACGTCACCGAACAGCCCAGCTACTCGATCCTGCAGCGCGGGATCGAGACCCACGTGCTGCCCGTGACCGAGCAGTACGGGCTCGGCGTGCTGGTGTGGAGCCCGCTGGCTTCGGGCTGGCTGTCAGGCGCGATCCACGAGGGCCAGGAAATCACCACCAGCCGCTCGACGTTCATGCCGGAACGCTTCGACACCGCCGTCCCCTCCAACCGGGCCATGCTCGACGCGGTCGAGCAGCTGGCCAAGGTCACCGCCGAGACCGGGCCGACCATGATCCAGCTCGCGCTCGGATTCGTGACTGCGCATCCCGCCCGAACGCAGTGACCATCGACAGTCGGATGCCAGGGCGAGACAACACGCTAACCTCCTGCTGCTGTCAAGAAGACCTCGGGCTTAGCGGCGCAAGGTGGTCTCCCGCTCCAGATGCGACAGCTTCTCCGGATTGCGCACGGCGTAGAGCCCGGTGATGAGTCCGTCGTCGATGCGCATCGCCATGACGGTGTCGATCTCGCCGCCCAGCCGGACGATCAGCGCCGGGTCGCCGTTGACCTGTGTCGGCTGCAGCGACATCGCGGCGGCGATCCTGCCCAGCACGTGGGCCACCTGGTCGGCCCCCACGACGGGCGCCCGTGCGGCCTGCACCACTCCGCCGCCATCGGTCAGCAGGACGACGTCCGGCGCGAGGATGTCGAGCAGGCGTTGCAGGTCGCCCGTTTCGACCGCCCGCTGGAACGCCTCGACGGTGCGGCGAGTCTCAGCAGCGGAAGCGACCCCGCGCGGTCGGCGCGCGGCGACGTGGGCCCGTGCCCGGTGGGCGATCTGGCGGACCGCGGCCGGGCTCTTGTCGACGGCTTCGGCGATCTCGTCGTAGGCCAGGTCGAACACCTCTCGCAGTACGAACACCGCCCGCTCGGTCGGGGTGAGGGTCTCCAGCACCAGCAGCATTGCCATCGAGACGCTGTCGGCCAACTCGACGTCCTCGGCCACGTCCGGCGCGGTCAGCAGCGGCTCGGGCAGCCAGGGGCCGACGTAGGACTCCTTGCGCCGGCCGAGCGTACGCAGATGGCTCAGCGCCTGCCGCGTAGTGATCTGGACCAGGAACGCACGCTGATCCCGCACGGTGTCGAGATCGACGCCCACCCACCGCAACCAGGTCTCCTGCAGAACATCCTCGGCGTCGGCGGCCGAGCCGAGCATCTCGTACGCGACGGTGAACAGCAGGTTGCGGTAGGCGACGAACGCCTCGGTGACGCCGTCCATGCGGTCGCCACGAGCGACCGGCTCGGATGTGTCCCTTGTCCAGTCGCTCATAGTTCGGTCGTCCATCGCCGGCTCCTGCCCGTTCGCTCTCGACTGCGCCGTACACCAGACGCCGGCCCCCACCGCTTTGTGACACCCGCGCCGGTGACGCACGCCACATCACCGCGCCGTCACAAGGATCGGGCCTTCGGCATCTTGTGTTCGTCCAGTGCAGCAGCACGCAACACCACGAGTGAGGACGACGTCATGGCACCCCGTTTCAACCTGTTCGACAGCCCGACCGCCGCGAAGATCGCCAAGCGGTTCTACAACACCTCGTTGGCCCTGGAAGGGTCGACGCTGCCGAAGACCCTGCGGGAACTGGTGCAGCTGCGGGTCGGCCAGATCAACGGCTGCGGTTTCTGCGTCGACGTCCACACCAAGGAGGCCGCGGCCGCCGGTGAAACCCCGCTCCGGCTCAACCTGGTCGCCGCCTGGCGACACAGCACTGTGTTCACCGAGGCCGAGCGGGCCGCGCTGGCGCTCGCTGAGGAAGGCACCCGGCTCGGCGACCACGGCGTGTCCGACGAGACCTGGGCCGAGGTGCGCAAGCACTACGACGACGACCAGGTCGGGGCGCTGGTCTGCCTGGTCTCCCTGATCAACGCGGCCACCCGGATGAACGTGATCGTGCACAACCCCGGGGGTGCGTACGAGCCCGGCATGTTCGCCAGTACGTCGAGCTGACCGGCAGGCGAAACGCGGCCCGTCCCAGGATCGTTCGATCCGGGCCGGGCCTGCGCATGCCACAGACGACAAGGATTCGCACCGTCCCTTCCTACGAAAGGAATCGTCAGATGGCCTACCAGGTGGTGGCGATCTTCAAGCTGGACCCGGCCAACGTGGCCGAGGAGGTGCGCCGCGCCGAGACCACCGCGGCGGCGCTGCGCGAACAGGGCGGCTTGTTCGACGTGATGAAGCGTCTCTGGAACTCTGTGTGTGCCTGAGTGATTCAGGCTTTTCGGGCGCGGCGTGGCCGTGTGCTGCCGGGTCCGAACCTCGTGGGGAGGTCGTGGACTTGTGTGGCACGCA
>NZ_JBEOVA010000076.1:0-12900 GCF_040295225.1 Streptomyces sp. NPDC002896
CAAGCATGGCGACTTGCGCGTGGGCGGCACGGGTTATCGGATCGCGCGCGCGTGCTGGAGCCTGCGCAAGTCCTCCGCGCCGAAGCCCCAGTCGGCGAGCGCCTCCTGGGTGTGTTCTCCCGGAGCGGGCGGGCCGGTCCGGAGCGTCGGCCGAGTCCGCCCGAACCGAGGGGCGGGGGCGGGCTGCGGAATCCCGCCGAGGAGCGGAAAGTCGTTGCGTGCTTTGTGGTGCGGATGGTCTGCGACCTCGCCGAGCCCCAGGACCGGTGAGTAGCAGCCGTCCACGTCGGCGAGCAACGCGGTCCACTCGTCCCGGGTCCGCGTGGCGAACACCGTCTCCAGTCGGCGCCCGAGTTCGGGCCAGTCGGTGCGGTCCACCGCCGAGACCGGCACGGTGATGCCGTCGAGGTTCACGCCGATGGCGTCGAACAGCGCCTGCTGGAACTTCGGCTCGATGGCGCCGATGGCGATGTAGCGGTGGTCCTTGGTCTCGTAGACGTTGTAGAACGGCGCGCCGGAGTCGACGTAGTTCGTGCCGCGCTCATCGTTCCAGGTGCCCATCATTCGGCGTCCGTGGAAGAGGGCCATCAGCAGCGAGGCCCCGTCGACCATGGCCGCGTCGACGACCTGGCCGTGGCCGGAGGTGCGCGCCTCCAGCATGGCGCAGACGATGCCGAAGGCCAGCATCATGCCGCCGCCCGCGTAGTCGCCGATCAAGTTGAGCGGGATCGTGGGCGGCCCCCCGGCGCGCCCGATGGGGTCCAATGCCCCGGCGAGCGCGATGTAGTTGATGTCGTGCCCCGCCGTGTGGGCCAGCGGTCCGGTCTGGCCCCAGCCGGTCCCGCGCCCGTAGACGATGCGTGGATTGCGGTGCAGGCATGCCTCCGGTCCGATGCCGAGGCGCTCGGCGATGCCGGGCCGGTACCCCTCGTAGATCGCGTCTGCCTGCTCGACGAGCCGCAGCACGATCTCCGCTCCCTGCTCGTGCTTGAGGTCCACGATCACGGAGCGCCGCCCGCGGTTGTACAACTCCAGGCGATGGTCGGGCGCCTGAGGCCGGGCCGGCGGATTCGGCCGGTCCACGCGGAGCACTTCGGCGCCCATGTCGGCCAGGAGCATGCCGGCGAAGGGGCCGGGCCCGCGGCCCGCGATCTCGACGACACGTAGACCGGTGAGTGGGCCTGAATCCGTCTCCGGGCTCACCGGACTGTGGTCTTCGCAGGCAGGGGCGCTTTCGGTGGACTCGGTGCGATGTGCATCCTGGACTCCTTTTGTCGTGCGGGTGGCGAGGTCCTCGGGCTGCCTCTGAGCGTGAGGTCGGCTTTGTTCGGCGGGGACCATCTCACGCGGGGTCGTATATACGACAGTGAGGACGTCATTACGGCGAAGGGTAGGTCCGTCCCGGCCTCCCTTGTCAATGGGAGGGCTCGGGGTGCTTTCCGTTGCGCTCTCCGGCGGGTGCATTGGCCTGCCCATTGACCGTGCGCAGTGGCCGCCTGTAGCGTCCGAATCGCAATAAGGGACACCGGTTCGTATATGCGATCACTGGCGATGCGCGTTCCAACGGCCTCGGTGGTGCTCGCGCGAGGGAGAGAGTCGTGATCGAGCGGGACGCGATCTTCATTGACGGCAAGTGGGTCGAATCGGCGGGCACCGGGGTGCTCACCGTCGTCAACCCGGCGACCGAAGAGCCGATCGCGACAGTGCCACGGGGCCACACCACTGATGTCGACCGTGCCGCCCAGGCTGCGGCCCGGGCATTCGAGACCTGGTCACGCACCTCACTCGAGGAACGGACTGCGGTGATCAACCGCATCGCCGACATCCTCGAAGCGAAGGCCGAGGAGCTGACGCGGTCCACCGTCCGCGAGATCGGCACACCGATCGCGCTGGCCCGCAGTTCCCATGTCGCCATCCCCATCAACGATCTGCGCATCGCCGCGGCGAGCATCAAGGACATCCTGTGGGAGGAGCGGTTCGACGACACGATCGTGCGGCGCATCCCCGCGGGCGTGGCCGCGGCGATCACCCCGTGGAACGGCCCCATGCGGATGATCACGCTCAAGGCGGGTGCCGCGCTCGCGGCGGGATGCACCATGGTCCTGAAGGGCACCGAGGTCGCGCCGCTGAGTTCGTTCGTCTTTGCCGAGGCCGCCGCCGAAGCGGGGCTGCCGGACGGCGTGTTCAACGTGGTCAGCGGCCCTGGCCCGGAGATCGGTGAGGCGCTCGCGACCCACCCGTTGATCGACATCGTGTCGCTCACCGGCTCGGTGCGCGCCGGCAGCAGAGTGATGGAACTCGCTTCCAAGTCGGTCAAGCGCGTGGCGCTGGAACTCGGCGGCAAGTCCGCCAACATCATCCTCGAGGACGCCGACCTGGAGAAGGCCATCACGGACGGGCTCACCGACGCCTTCCGCAACGCGGGCCAGGTCTGCGGCGGACTCTCGCGGACGCTCGTGCCGCGGTCGCGGCTCGCTGAGGCCGAGGAGATCGCCGCGGCCAAGGCGGCGACGTTCGTCATCGGCGACCCCTTCGACGAGGCGACGACCCTCGGCCCGGTGGTCTCGGACGTCCAGCGCGAGCGCGTGCGCCGCTACATCCGGACGGGAATCGACGAGGGGATGCGGCTGGTCACGGGCGGTCCGGAGGCGCCGGACCACCTCGACCGCGGCTACTACGTGCGGCCGACCGTGTTCAGTGGCACCAACAACGACACGCTGGCGCGGCAGGAGGTCTTCGGACCGGTCAACGTCATCATCCCGTACGACGACGCGGACGACGCCGTCGCGATCGCCAACGACTCCGACTACGGGCTCGCCGGCGGTGTCTGGTCCGCCGACCCCGAGCGGGCCCGCGACATCGGACGGCGCATCCGCACCGGGCGTGTGCGCATCAACGGCGCCCCCATCGACATGCGCGCTCCCCACGGTGGTCTCAAGCTCTCGGGCATCGGCCGCGAGATGGGCCGGTACGGGATCGAGGAGTATCTCGAGTACCAGTCCCTCATCAGCTGAGCGTCGGAAGCAGAGACCAACCCCCTTGAAAGGAGTGAGCGTTGATCACCGCACAGGCCCGGGCCATGACCGGGCCGACCGCCCCGTTCAGCACCGTCACCGTCGAACGCCGCGACGTCGGCCCGACGGACGTGCTGCTGGACATCGCCTACGCCGGCGTTTGCCACACAGATGTTCACCACGCCCGGGCCGAGTTCGGGCACACCCGGTATCCGATCGTCCCGGGTCACGAGATCGCTGGGGTCGTCCGCGAAGTAGGTGCCCAGGTCACCGGACTGACGGTGGGCGACCACGTCGGCATCGGATGCCTGGTCGACTCCTGCCGGGAGTGCGCCGTGTGCCGGGCGGGACAGGAGTCCTACTGTCGCCGCGGCAAGGTGCTGACGTACAACGGGGTCGGCCGTGACGGGCAGGTCACACTAGGCGGCTACAGCGAACGCACCGTCGCCGACCAGCGCTTCGTGGCCCGCATCCCCGACACGTTGCCATTGGAGTCCGCCGCGCCTCTGATGTGCGCCGGCATCACGATGTACCAGCCGCTGCGCTGCTGGGGTGCAGGCCCCGGCAAGCGGGTCGGCATCCTCGGATTCGGCGGACTGGGCCACATCGGCGTGCAGATCTCGCACGCCCTCGGCGCGCACACGACGGTCCTCGAACTCACCGAGGACCGGCGCGCCGACGCCGAGCGCCTCGGCGCGGACGACTTCCGCACGACGGGTGACCTGGCGGCGATGCGGGACTCCTTCGACCTCATCGTGTCGACGGTCCCCTCGAACTTCGACCTCTCGGCCCATCTCGAACTGCTCGACTTCGACGGAACGTTCGTCAACCTCGGTGTTCCCGACGAACCGCTGAGAATCGACCCGTACACCCTGCTCACCAACCGGCGGAAGCTGGCCGGCTCGATGAGCGGTGGCATGCCCGAGACGCAGGAGATGCTGGACTTCTGTGCCGAGCACGGGATCAAGGCCGAGGTCGAGGTGATCGCGGCGAAGGAGCTGGACGCGGCGTACGACCGTCTGACGGCGGGTGACGTGCGGTACCGGTTCGTGCTCGACACTGCGACCATCGCCGCGACCTGAGGACGCACGCACACCACCAAGGCCCTCAGTACCCGCTCTTGGGTACTGAGGGCCTTGGTGGTTGCCGTATCTGGGCCCGTCTCCCAGGGGCGAGCTGCCGTTACGAGGAGGTGTCCGTGCCGGCGCTCCAGGTCTCGCCACGCCGTCGAGGGTGCCGATAGGCGTGTGTCGCCTTGAAGCGGGGCGACGCGTCGGACCAGCCGCGGCGGACGGACTCCCACTGTGTGATCAGCTCGTCCTCGTGGGCGTAGTCGAACCGGTCGCCGAGGCGCGTCTCCTCGGGTCCGCCGGGCGACGGCGGGTGCTCCACGAGCCAGTCGACCGTGGCGGCCAGGGCTTCCGCCGCCGGAACGGTGTCGGCGTAACCGAGTTCGGCGCGGATGCGTGTGTTGTGCCGCAGGCGGTGATCGGGACCGTGGCGCCAATACGGGTGACACGGGGTGGCCAGCGCGTAAGACATGTCGACCAGCTCGACGTCCACCCCGAGCCGGGCGGCGACGAACTCGATGCGCTGACGCACCGTGAACACGCTGTCGTCCGTGGCGACATACTTCCGCCCGGAAGCTGCCGCGGGGTGATCGACCGCGAGAAGGACGGCCTGCACTGCGTGGGCGGTATAGAGCCTGCTCTCCAGGCGGACGGCGCCGTCGGCGACGACGATGTGGCGCCTCCCGTCGAG
Organism: Streptomyces sp. NPDC002896; assembly: GCF_040295225.1. Lineage (NCBI taxonomy): Bacteria > Bacillati > Actinomycetota > Actinomycetes > Kitasatosporales > Streptomycetaceae > Streptomyces > Streptomyces sp. NPDC002896. The sequence continues at coordinate 4,776 of NZ_JBEOVA010000076.1, forward strand.
GAGCCGCCGAACGATGCACCACTCGTGCGGTGCCACCTGGCGAGGGCCGTAGACCACCGGATACGCGAGCAGGGTTGCGCCGAACGCGCCGGCCGCGTGCGCCTAGAACAGGGCCTGCTCGGCAGCGGCCATCTTGAACGCCAACGTGCCCTGATCCGGATCAAGTTCGAGGTGTTCGTCGTCATCGAGGGGCAGGGCGGGCCGGCCGAGCGGCCCCCAGCGGGCATCGGCGGGATGTGCGAGCGAGCCGTGCGCCCCGCCGACAGCGATCAGCCGGGCGGTACGCCCGGCGAGCACCCGCGAGGTGACCGCGAGACGCCCGCTGGGCGACCACCAGGTCGAACTCCCGGTGTCCCAGACCGGCGGCGAGCGTGTCGGGCCAGTGCGGGTCGGTGTGGATGTGCCGGACCTCGCCAGGCAGGTCGACCTCGTGCTGGCCGCCGTGCAGGATCGACACGTCGTACCCGCGCTCGAGAAGACCGCCGACCACGCCCGGCCCGGTCGGGCCCGTACCGCCGATGACCAGTGCTGTGCGCGTCATGACGCTGCTACGAGCCCGCCGTGGCGGGGGTGTGTATCGACGCGTCCCCTGCGGTGAGTTCGGCGGCGAGCATGTGCTTGTCGACCTTCTCCGAGCCCAGGACGGGAAGCGCCTGTGTCTGGAAGCGCCATCGCGTCGGCACGGCGAAGGACGCCAGCACCGACCGCAGCGCACCGGCGACGTAGTCGTCGAGGTCCGGTCGGTCGGCGGTGACCTCGTCGACGACCACGACCGCGGCCACCTCCTCGCCCAGATCGGGGTGCGGCAGGCCCAGCACGGCGGCGTCGAGGACGCCGTCCACGCCGACGAGCGCGCGCTCGACCGCGAGCGGCGCGATGTTCTCGCCACCGCGCAGGATGAGGTCCTTGCTGCGCCCGGTGACCCACAGGTAACCGTCTTCGTCCAGGTGGCCCAGATCGCCGGTGTGCAGCCACCCCTCGGCGTCGATCGGGCCGGCGGCCTCGCCGAAGTACCCGAGCATCTGCGATGCCGCGCGGATCAGCACCTCGCCGTCGCCGTCCGCTGTCCGGTCGCCGAAGGAGATCTCGACGGTGGGCAGTGGAATCCCGCAGACACCGGGATGGTCACGTGTGTCACGGCCGGTGGCCGCCGTGGCCTGGCCGCCGTTCTCGGTCAGCCCGTAGCCGGTGGCGATCCGCGCCTCCACGGACGGCAGTTCATTGCGGATGCGCTGATACAGCGTGGGATGTGCGGGCGCCGCGCCGAGCGTCAGCGACCGGAGACTGCCCAGATGGACCGGCCGCTCCGCCTGGGCGTCGAGCAGCCTGCTGACCATCGTCGGAACGGCGCTCCAACGGGTGACCCCGTGTGCCGCGATGAGATCCATCGCGGCATGGGGCTCGAACCGGCCTTCCGGGAACACGAGTGTCTCGCCGACCACCACCCCGCGTACCAGCGTCTGCACCCCGCCGACGTGGAACAGCGGCGCCGTGTGGAGGGCGACGCTCGCCGGCGCGTTCCCAAGGTCTTGGGGGAGCCGCTTGGTGACGGCCAGGAGCGCGTGCAGGCCCGAGATGATCGAGCGATGCGAGAGCACCACCGCCTTGGGGAATCCGGTGCTGCCCGAGGTGAAGAGGATCAGCGCCGGATCGTTCTCGTCGTCGCCGGTGGCGCGCTCCGGCAGCGGCCCGTCGACAGTGGTGGGCGTCGACCACGGAGCGGTGGGAGTGCCTGCAGGCACCTTGCGCGCCAACCGGGCGTCGGCCAGTACAGCGCGGGGTTGCAACAGCGAGAAGGCGTGCTCGACCTCGCGGGTGCTCCACCAGGAGTTGACCAGGACGGGAACGGCTCCCAGCCACCAGGTCGCCCAGACATTGACCACCCAGTCGGGACCGTTCCATCCCAACAGCGCGACTTTGTCGCCAGGACCGATTCCGTGCTGCCGCAACTGGGCCGCCTTGCGCCGGACCACGCCGCGGAGCTCACCGAAGTCGAGCCGGACATCGCCCTGCACCACGTGCGCTCGGCCGGCCCAGCGGTCGGCATGGTCAAGAAGCGATGCCACGCATCGCGTGCGGGGCTCGTACACGCGATACGGCACGCCGTCGGCCTGCTCGACCACGATCTCGCGCCCCCAGGGTGCGACCGTGCCGTTCATCAGGCCTCTCCTTTCGTACGGTGGGGCCGCAGTCAGCGGCTCCGGCCGGATGCCTCAACACCTTGATGTCTCAACGGAATTCGCGACGCTCGACCACGAGCGGGTCGTGGCTCGGGACGACCTCGCACCCGAGCTTCTCGATCAGGTCCAGGCTGTTCTTGTATGCCACGATGTCCGTGAAGAAGCCGGACGGGATGTGCTCGTCCTCGGCGTCGCCTTCCCAGTTCTCGTAGAGATCGATGCAGTCGCCGGCCAGCAGGTAGCGCGTCGTCTCTGCCTCGACGACGACCCCTTGTGATCCGGGCGTGTGACCGGGAAGCGCGACCACTGAAATGCCGGGCGCCACCTCGGCGTTGCCGTCGATCGCGTCGAGCCTGTCCTCGGCGCGACGCCACGCGGCCGTCAGGTCCGGCAGGTGCTCGAACTGACGGCGGTGCCACGGCACCGGATTGCTCGCGTAGTCGATCTCACGCTGCTGGACGACGATGCGGGCGTTCGGGAACAGGTGGTTGTTCGAGCTGTGGTCCCAGTGCAGGTGGGTGTTGATGACGACACCGACGTCCGCAGGATCCACCCCCAGCTCCCTGAGCGCAGCTTCGGGGCGCTCCTCCGGCGTCTGCTCCATCTTGATCCCGTGGTGTTTCACGGCACGGTCGAAGTCGGCGCCGGTGTCGACGATCACGGGGGCGCCGGCCCCTTGGATCACGAACATGATGAGCGGGATGTCCAGGGTCTCGCCCCATCCCCGTACATAGGTGAGCGATGGCTTGTGGAGTCCGAAGACGCGGCCGACGGACACGGCGGTGATGGTCAGTGTCATGCGGCCTCTCCTACGGGCAGTGCCGGCTCGGTGAGTTCGCGATGGCTGGTCTCGCGCAGGGCGAGGGTGCAGAGCAGGCCGACGAGGCAGTAGACGGCGAGGAAGACGCCGAAGACGAAGCCGCCGTAGCTGCTGATCAGGGTCGCCGCCACCAGCGGCGGGACGGCTCCGCCGAGCACGCCGGCCAGGCTGTAGGAGAGCCCGGCGGCGGTGTAGCGGTAGCGAGTGTGGAAGAGCTCGGACAGGAACGATCCGGCGACGCCGAATCCGACACCGGCGATCAGGAAGGTCACCGACATGCCGAGCCAGAAGGCGCCGAGCGCCCCGGTGTCCAGGAGCGGGAACAGGGCCAAGGCCCACGGGATGCCCACGATGTTGGCGATGAGCAGGACCCGCCGACGCCCGAACCGGTCGGTCAGGATGCCGCCCGCGATGATGGCCAGGCAGTTCAGCAGATTGCCGAACATGCCGGCGCCCAGCACCTGGGGCCGTGGCAGGTCCAGCGTGGCGGTGCCGTAGTTGGTGAGGAACGCGATGCCGATGTAGCCGAGCGAGAAGGCCATGACCAACGAGCCCGCGCCGAGCAGGATTTCCTTCCACTGGTGGGTGAAGGCGTCCTTGAACGGCAGGCCGTCGCCTGCCCGGCGGCGCATGGCCTGCGCTGCGAAGGCAGGGGTCTCCTCGATCCGCAGCCGGATGAAGAGCCCGACGACGAGGAGCAGGATGCTGAGAACGAACGGTAGCCGCCAGCCCCAGGCCCCGAAGGTCTCGTCGCTCATGTAGAGGCCGGTGATGAGGAACGTCCCCAGCGCGAGGATGTTGGCGAACGCGCCGCCCAGGTTGGTGAACATCGCCCAGAAGCCCCGGCGGGCCTGCGGCGAGTGCTCGGAGGTGAATAGAGCGGCGCCCGCCCACTCGCCACCGGCGGCGAGTCCTTGGGCGATCCGCAGCACGACGAGCGCGATGGGCGCGACGACACCGATGGCGGCCGCGGTCGGGAGCAGGCCGATGAGTACGGTGGCCGCGCCCATGATCGACATCGTGGCGATGAGCGTGCGCTTGCGCCCGAGACGGTCGCCGAAGTGTCCGAACAGGATGGAGCCCAGCGGGCGGGCGACAAAGGCGACACCGAGGGTCGCGTACGAGACGACGGTGCCGGCGTGCTCGCCCAGCACCGGGAAGAAGGTGTCGGCGAAGACCAGCGCGGCAGCGGTGGCGTAGATGCCGAAGTCGTAGAACTCGATGACAGTGCCCATGAAGCTGGCCGCCGCCACCTTGCGCATCTTCACCGGCCTCGCATCCGTGGACGCGGACGTCTCAAGGGGCTCTGCGGGGCCGGGGGGTTGGGGTGCCAGATCCTCGGGGGGACGTTGTGTGGCCATCGGACCGACTCCTCGAATGCTCGTCATTGAGAGCGAGGTGGATGAAAGGCGGCTCGTCCGTGCGCGCTTCGGGTGGTCGCAGACGGTGCACAGTGCCAGTGCGGTTCGTATATAAGAACTTGCATCTGGAATTAGGAACCGCTGATGGGGAACGTAGCCGTGCGGATCGGTCTCGGTCAATACTCCGGGCGGCGGCGGGGGAGTGGCCGTGAGTCGCCCGGCGGCGTTGACATCCCGCCTCGGAAGCGATTCATAATGGCGATCGATAGTTCTGAATTAGGAACGTGCGTGATCAGGTCCGGTGACGCCGTCCGCGTTCCTCCGCATCGGGACGATCACCGACGCGGCCTCAAGCCAGGCCGCGGTGACATCTGGAAGGTTTGGCGACAGCGATGTCCGTACCCACGACTGCCTGGCCCCGACAGCTGCACCAGGGCGACGAACCCGTCCCCATGCTCATCGACGGGGAGTGGACGTGTCCGACGGCGTCCACCACCCCGGTGTTCGACCCCAGTACGGGAGAAGCCATCGCGGCCGTGCCCGACGGCGGCGCGGAGGCTGTCGAGGCAGCGGTGACGGCGGCGCGACGCGCCTTCGAAGAGGGGCGGTGGCGCGGCATGTCCGGGCCCGACCGCGGCGCCGTGCTCTGGCGCGTCGGAGACCTCATGCGGGAGCAGGCCGACGACCTCGCGCGACTGGAGAGCCTGAATCTCGGCCTCCCGGTCGGACAGGCCAGGAGCATGGTCCTCGAGGCCGCCGCCCAGTTCCGGTACTACGCGGGGTGGGCGGACAAGATCCACGGCCGCACGATCGACCTCGGACCCGCGGACCGCCGCGTCCAGGGCTACACGCTGCGCGAGCCGATGGGTGTCGCCGGGCTCATCACGCCGTGGAACGCGCCATTGAGCATGGCGGCCAAGAAGCTCGCCCCGGCGCTGGCGGCCGGATGCTCCTGTGTGCTGAAGCCCGCCGAGGAGACGCCGCTGACCTCGCTCTGGCTCGGGCAACTTCTGCTTGAGGCGGGCGTTCCGGCAGGCGTGGTCAACGTCGTCACCGGAGTCGGTGAAACGGCCGGCGCCGCCCTGACGGAGCACCCGGACGTCGACACGGTGTCGTTCACGGGGTCGACCGAGGTCGGCCGTCTCATCGTGCAGGCGGCCATGGGCAACATGAAGAAGCTGTCGCTCGAACTCGGCGGCAAGTCCCCGGTCATCGTGTTCGGCGACGCCGACCTCAAGGCCGCCATCCCCGGCGCGGCATCGGCGGTCTTCTGGAACTCCGGTCAGGTCTGCGCTGCCGGAACGCGGCTGTTCGTGCACGAGTCCGTGTTCGACGAGGTCGTGCGCGGCGTGGCGGAGATCGGCGCCGCGATGCGCCTGGGTGCGGGCTCGGACCCCACCGCCGAACTCGGCCCGCTCATCTCCCAGAAGCAGCTCGACCGGGTGTCGGGATACGTCGGCCGCGGCATCGAGGACGGCGCCCGAATCGTCAGCGGTGGCAAGCGAGTTGGGGACCAGGGCTTCTTCTTCGAGCCCACCGTCCTGGTGGATGTCGACCAGTCGATGACCGTTATGCGTGAGGAGATCTTCGGCCCGGTGCTGGGCATCATGCCGTTCTCCGATACCGACGAGGCCGTCGCGCTGGCGAACGACAGTTCCTACGGTCTCGCCTCCAGCGTCTGGACCCGCGATGGTGCGCTGGCCCACTCGGTGGCGCGGCGACTGCGCGCGGGTCGCGTCGGGATCAACGTGCACCGTGCGGGCGGGGCCTACATGCCTGCCGGCGGCTACCGTCAGTCAGGCTGGGGGCGGGAGAGCGGCCCGGAGGCCCTGGAGAACTACCTCGAGACCAAGTCGGTGGTGTCGCAGCTCGCCTGAGTACGGCTCGTGAGGCGGCGGCGGGGGCCCGCCGCCGCTGTCGTCGTGGTGGCGCCGACGGTGGGCCAAGGTGGGCTCAGCTTTCGGTGAGGGACCTCGTGCCCCACGTCAGCAGGGCGGCCGCGTATGTGCGGCCGCCCTGCTGACGTGGAGTCGGGAGGAGTGGTCAGTCGAGGTGCCCCCCGGCCCGCAGAACACCTTCGGCCACCTTGAAGGCCTCACCGGCCGCGGGGAGACCGCAGTACACCGCGGTCTGGAGGAGGACCTCCTTGATCTCGGCGACCGTCGCGCCGTTGTTGATCGCTCCCTCGACGTGATGAGCGAGCTGCGCGGGCCGGCCCAGCGCGGTCAGTACCGAGAGGTTGATGATGCTGCGGGTCTTGCGGTCGATGCCCTCACGGGCCCAGACGCGGCCGAAGCAGACTTCTTCGGAGAAGTCCTGGATGACGTCGTTGAAGCTGTTGCGGTTCTGGTCCTTCTTCTCCACGTAGCCGTCACCCATGAGCTCGTTCATGATCCGGCGGCCGGTGGTCTTGATGTCGATGGCGTCCGTGGTGTCAGCGGTGTCCATGTGTCGTCTCCTCGTAGCCGGTTCCGCGTGGTCAGGGAAGTGAGAGTGGATCAGCCGCGGTCGAGAACGGCCTGGACCTCTTCGGCGCTGAGCTTGATCGTCACGCCCGCCCGCTCGTTCTGCAGGAGCAGCGGCGTCTGCGAGTCACGGTTGCCCCAACCGCGGTCGAGGGCCTCCTTGAAGTCCTCCTGGACCAGCCGGGCGGCGCGCATCGGGACGTCGAACTGGTCGGCCAGCTCCAGGGCCAGCCGGAGGTCCTTGTTCGCCAGCGCCAGCGCGAACGACGGCGGATCGAAGGCCTCCTGCAGATACCGGTCGCCGACCCGGTCGAAGGTCCGGGCCCTGCCGATGGCGCCCTGACGCAGGGCGTGCCAGAGAGCGTCGGGTTCGACGCCCGCCTTGACCCCCATGGTGAAGACCTCTGCGATCCCCGAACGAATGATCATGCTGGCGCAGTTGTGCACCAGCTTGGCCGTGTTGCCGGCGCCGATCTCCCCCACGTACAGGATCTGGTCACCGATGGCGTCGAGGACCGAACCCACGCGGTCGAACGCGCCGCGGTCCCCGCCTACGTAGATGGCGAGTTTGCCGGAGCGCGCCCCCTTGGGGCCGCCGCTGACCGGGGCGTCGAAGAGCTCGACGTCGTGCTCGCGGCAGGCTTCCTGGACCTCGCGCACGACCGTGGGGGAGTTGGTGGTCAGGTCGAACCATGTGCTACCCGGCTTGAGCGCACTCAACAGCCCTCCGTTGCCTACGCCAAGCTGCCGCATCTCCACGGGGCCCGGCAGGGACGTGAAGACCACGTCGACCGCACCCGCTAGCTCGGCGACGGAGTCGGCCCAGGTCGCCCCCGCCTCCTCGAGCGGTGCGCCGCTCGACCGGTTGAGATCGTGCACGACGAGGTCGTATCCCGCTCGCCGCAAGTTGAGAGCCATGCCCTGGCCCATGGAACCCAGCCCGATGAAGCCGACCTTCATGGTTGTCCTTTCGTCGGTGAACGGACAGTGGCGGCGTCGTCGTGAACCGCGGCCACCTAGCCACCTGGATCGTAATTGCGAACGACTGACCGTATAGGCGAATGAACGGTAGGACTCGCGTGTCCGGGTGTCAACGTCGCCGGGGGCTGCACGTCCGTTGACATCGGCAGGGTGCAACCCTAGCCTCGTGGTTGTAAATACGGACCAGGGTTCGTAATGACGAACCAACCAAGTGGGGCGTTCCGGTGTGGAGTCATCGTGGGCCTCGCCTGCGGCGTCCGCGCCCAGGGTCTGCCGCTGTAGAGCGGCGTGAGGTTCCTTCTTCCGCGACTTGAGTGA
>NZ_JBEOVA010000077.1:0-12665 GCF_040295225.1 Streptomyces sp. NPDC002896
TGACGATGCCTACTCTCAGCGCGAGGAAGCAGTTCCAGCCGCCGATAACCGAGCGTCACCTCGAAGCAAAAGTTGCCCATTGCGTTGGGGGCGTGAGGATCCCGCCTTGTGGGGTGCCGGTGACGGTTTCCTTGGAGGTGCCAACCTCGGTGAGGATGCCTGCCTTCAAGAACGCCTTCACCAGCGCGAGCACGCGTTTGTCCCCGATCCGAGCCCGGACCCGGTCCATCAGGGCAGAGTGCGAGATCTCGTCGAAGCATGCCGTGATGTCGCCCTCCAGCACCCATTCATAGGTCTTGGATGTCAGAAAGCGCGTCTCGGCCATCGCGTCGTGCGCACGCCGGTTGGGGCGGAAGCCGTACGAGCACGGCGCAAAGTCCGCCTCGAAGATCGGCTCCAGCACCAGCTTCAAGGACGCCTGGACCACCCGGTCGGCCACGGTCGGAATCCCGAGGGGGCGCCGCTTGCGCGACCCCGGCTTGGGGATCATCCGTTCCCTGACCGGCACCGGACGGAAACTGCGGGACTTCAACTGCTCCCGCAGCTCGGCAAGGAACCCGGCCTCGCCGAACCGTTCCCGGACGTAGGCGACGGTCATCTCGTCGACTCCGGCCGAGCGTGCGCCCTTGTTCCCCGCGACCCGCTCCCAGGCCATGGCCAGAAACGCGGGATCGCAGACGAGGTTGTACAGATCGTCGAACCGACGATGAGGATCGTCGTTCGCCCAACGGTGCAGCTTGGTCTGGATCTCCAGTACCCGCCGCTCAGCCTGGAACGAGCCGAGCAGCAGTTCACTCGTATTCACCAGCGGTCTCCTGGTCTTCCAGTACTTCCACTACTGACTTGCTGGCCCCCTTCGCCATGTGGCCGGCTTTCCCGGCCTCGGACTACTACGGAGCCTCCGCCCCGCCCGGTGCCGTCGGCTGACGACGTGCCTGTCCTTCCGCCACACTGGCTGCGCGGGGTGAGGACGACACCGGACGGTTCCCACGTTCACTTGAGAGTCGATCGACGGGTGAGGCGCCCAGCTCTACCCCTGCGGCATTGCCACGACTACGCCGCAGACATTCACCGTGGCCTCCTGGCCGTTGATCACATGGCGACCAGGAGTTACCCGCTCTCGCACGAGGAGCAGGTACGCACCGCGACCAGCCCATATCCGCCAGATTTGAGCTGGTGGGCCGTTAAGGGGCGTCAGACACCGGTTCCTTTCGTACACCTTCCCGTCTCGCTGACCGGACCCGCGCCATCTGGCAGTGCTGGCACGTCCCGGCGTTGTCAGGGCTGCTCCCACCCTCCCCGGCGTCTCCCGGATCAGGCTGCCCTCAGCTTCACCCGACCGCTGCGACGGCCAGGAGTCGAAGGTCTCTCACCCCCGCCCGACTTCGTGAGGTCGACCCGGAGCGCGGTACTGGCCTCACGACCAGCCCGTTTCTCCGGGTCGCCTCCCGAACCCGGCGTGCACCGCTAAGCGCACCGGGCTCTCCACAAGTCCCGTGGATTTGTGTTCACTTCATGCTGTGCTCGGCCACGGTGTCGGGATGCGTGTTCCCCGGTAGTAATAGCGCTTGGCGCTCACCCTTGCCGGGTCGAACAGTTCCATCCCGCCCGCGGCGGGCCATATGCCGTAGCGTCGGCGTAGTACCTTCCAGGGAACACGCCGGTGCTTGCGCTCCTGCCATCTGACGATCTCCTTCCAGAGGTAGGCCCTCAGATAGCTGAAAGTCGCATTCGAGCACCCGTACTTGAAGTACGCGGTCCATCCCCGCAGCATCCGGTTGAGCTGACGCAGCAGGTCTTCGAGCGGCAGGTTCGTGCTCCGCCGGCAGACCGTCTTCACCTTGGCCATGATGGTCACCAGGGCCTTCTTGGCCGGATAGACGTAGACGTATCGTTTGCCGGTACCTCGCTTCCGGTGACGCTGGATGCGCCATCCGAGAAAAGCAAGGCCCTCGTCGATATGGGTGATCAGGGTCTTCTCCGGCGACAGGCGCAGGCCCATCGTGGACAGGACCCCGGCGAGTTCTTCCCGCAGGGCTTCGGCGTGCGCCTTGGTGCCTGAAACGAGCAGGCACCAGTCGTCCGCATACCGCACGAGGCGGTGGTTGGGCAGACCCTGACGGCGCCGTTTGGCCCTTCCATACGGGCTGGCTCCTGGCCCGCCCGGCCCTTGGGCGATGTACTCGTCCAGGACCGAGAGAGCCACATTGCTCAGCAGCGGGGAAAGAATCGACCCCTGCGGAGTTCCGGCGTCGGTATCCACCAGCGTGCCGTCCTCATCGAGGATGCCCGCCTTGAGGAATGCCTTCACCAAGGCCAGGACGCGTTTATCTCCGACGCGCTCCCGTACCCGATCCATAAGGGCGGAGTGCGAGATCTCGTCGAAACAGGCTTTGATGTCACCCTCAACCACCCACTCATACGAGCGGGACGCGAAATGGTGCACCTCTGCCACCGCGTCGTGAGCCCGGCGATTCGGACGGAACCCGTAGGAACACGGGCGGAAATCCGCCTCGAAAATCGGCTCCAACACCAGCTTCAAGGACGCCTGAACCACCCGGTCACGGATCGTCGCGATCCCCAGATAGCGGACCTTGCCGCCAGCCTTGGGAATCGCGCGCCGCCGCGCCGGGAGAGGCCGGAAGGTGCGAGCCTTGAGATCCGCCCGCAGTTCCGCAAGGAACCCCTCCAGCCCGCGCACGGACTCGATGTAGTAGGCGGTTTCACCGTCCACTCCTGCCGTGCGTGCGCCCTTGTTGTTCCGCACCCGATACCAGGCGACCAGCAGGAAGCCCGGATCGGTGACGAGGTTGTACAGATCATCGAACCTGCGATGAGGATCATCACTGGCCCAACGGTGCAGCTTGGTCTGGATCTCCAGTACCCGGCGTTCCGCCTTGAGCAAGACGTACTCCAGCTCGTCGGTATTCACCAACGACCTCCCGGCATTCCAGCATCCGTACTGCTGACTTGCTGGCCCCCTTCGCCATGCACGGGCCTCTCGCCCGCTCGGACTACTACGGGGCCTCCGCCCCATCCCGCACCTTCGACAGACGACGTATCTATCCCAAGAACCCGGATGGCTACCGGGTCAAGGGAGTGATGCGGGATGGTTCCCGTGTTCACGGTGAATCGATCGATCAGTCCGGCATCCAGCTTTGCCCCGGCAGCATCGCCACGCTTACGCCGCAGGCTTTCACCGTGGCCTCCCCACCGACACGCCAAGTCGGCTACGGAGTCAGCCCGCCCAGCGAGCAGACTGTGCACTGCAACCCGGCCCATATCCACCAGATTTGAGCCGGTGCCACGCTTACGGAGCTTTACCACTGATTCCTCTCGTATGCCCTCTGATCTCGCTCGCCGGACCCGGCCCGTCTGGCAGTTCCAGGCCGTCCCGGCTTTGTCAGCGCTGCTTCCCGCCCTCCCCGGCGTCTCCCGGGTCGGACTGCGCTCAGCTCCCACCAGCCTGCTGCGACAGGCTGGCGAGGAGGACTTGCACCTCCTTCGATTCACCGCGCCTCACGGCGCACAAGCGCCTCGTGGCGCACGTGGTCCTCCGCCCAGTCGATCCCGCATGTGATCGTCAACCTGATCGCCCTTTCTCCGTCATTTGCCCAGTTCAAGAGCCTGCGCGGGGCACGCCGCGACCTAATACGAGGGCTCTGTGGCCCGACATCCGATGAGCAGTTCGTGGCCCCAGCTCACCGCGCGGACCTCGGTCTCTGGACAGAGCTCGTGGCTCGCGTAGTCAGGAGAGATGGCCGTGCGGACGGCTCAGGTCACGATGATGACGTCCCTGCGAGGTTCGCGGCGGCGGGGCCCTCTGCCTGTGGAGAGGAGTCCAGCTCCAGGTCTTGATTAGGGGTCACCCGTCGCCGTGCACTGCTATTAGGTCTTGACGATTACTCCGCAGGGAGTTCCCCTGCCGCGTGCTCCGCATCGGACGTACCACACGTGTCATCACTGCGTCCCTGCTCCGCGTCCTCGACAGCGGTGAGCCGGAGTACAACGGTGTCAGCAGCGGGACTCTCACACATCGATAGACAGCCACGCGCAGACGCCCCGCCGGCATGCCGGCGGGGCGTCTGCGCGTCACCCGCGCTGTCACACAGCTGTCATCAACTGCGCGACCCCTGGCGGAAAAATGGGGTCCGGCAAGGCATCGAGCCCCCGAGGGAGACGCACTGGACGGACCTGGACGCCCCCTACAACCTGACGGATCTGCGCGCAGCCCTGACCTCACCACTGGGCGCCTTCACCGACGAGCGCTGCACGGTCATGCTCGACCCGCCCGGCGCGATCCCCGTCTACGACGCCCTGCGGCACCACGCCGCCGAGGCCACGGACACCCTGCTGATCTACTTCGCGGGGCACGGCCTGCGCAAGCTGCGCGGCGGCCTGTATCTCGCCCTGCCCCACACGCAGTACGCCAACGTGGCGGTCAGCGGCTTCGACTACGACCTGCTGCGCGAGATCGTGAACGCGTCCCGGGCGACCAACAAGATCGTGATCGTCGACAGCTGCTTCAGCGGCCGCGCCATCCCGGGCATGAGCGGCGGCACCGCCGGCCTCGCGCAGGAGCTCGACATCGAGGGCAGCTGCCTGCTGACCGCCACCACCGCGAACGAACAGGCCCTGGCCCTGCCGGGAGAGACGTACACCGCGTTCACCGGCGAACTGCTCCACCTGCTACGCACCGGCATGCCCGACGCCGGACCACTCCTCACCCTCGGCGCCCTCGGCGAGGAACTGCGCCGCAACGCCCGCCGACGGGAACTACCCCTCCCGGAACAGCAGTTCTGCGACACCACCCAGCACATTGCCCTCACCCGCAACCCCGCCGCGCCCGCCGCCGACGCCCCGCCACCGTCGGCCGCCCCGGTCGCGCCCCCGCCCCGGCCCTCGGTCGCGCACGCCTTCGTGTCCCGCGCCCTCGTGTTCGCCGGCACCGAGCACGCCACCAAGAAGGACCTGGCGGCGACGATCCGCAAGCACTGGGCGACCGCCGCCGACCGTTTCTTCCGGCGCATGGGCACCAAGTCGTTCCCGTCGGAAGGCTGGGCCGAACTCGGCTCCTGGCTACGGCAGTTCAACGACCACCGGAGCGACGACGTCGAGGGCCGCGTCGTCCTCATCGACACCTATCTGACCGACCCCCGCCTCCCTCACGACCACAAGCTGCTGCGCCTGCTGCACTGGCTCGGCCCGGACGGCCCGGTCGTCTACCGCGGCCGGCCGATCACCTACGCCTCGCTGGCCCGCATCTGCCTGCGCCGTTACGCCTGCGGGGGCAAGCGCGACACCGAGCTGCTCAACGAGCTGGCCGGGCCGCACGAGTGGCCCACGCTCGACCGGCTGCGGGGCGTGCGGCGGACGTGGCACAAGGCCCTGAAGGCGTGGCGGGACACCGATACGGCGCTGTGGCCGCCCGAAGTGCGGGACTGGGCCGCGGACGTCGGGCCGGGGGCACTGCTGGCCGCCCTTCTCCCGCCGGAGGCGCTGGCGAAGATCCGGCCCCGGCTGCCGGCCGGGGCACAGCCGCCGGATCCGACCAAAAGGTGGTACGACAGCCTGCTCCGGGCCGCAGGGGGACGGGACACCCTGCTGGGCCGGCTGGCCGAGGCCGAGTGGTCCGAGCAGGCCCGGCAGCAGGCGCTCGCCGTGGCCAGGGAGCGCGAGCGGCAACGCCTGGCCGCCGAGGAGGCGCGCGAGCGGCGGCTCCGGCAGGAACGGGAGGCGGAACAGCGGCGGCAGGAAGAGGAACGGCGGCGGCAGGAGCGGCTTCGGCGCGCCGCGCAGGAGGAAGGTGAGCGGCAGCTCAGGGTGCAGCAGGAGCTGGAACAGCTGCGGCAGCGCGAGACGGAGTGGCAGGTTGCCGAGACCGCCCGGCTGCGTCCGGCCATCCGCGCCCTGGCCGTACTGCGCGCGTTCGTACTCGGGCCCTATGGGCCCTCACCCCGATCGTGGCCACCTGGCTCAGCTGGTGGTTCACCAGTTACGACTTCGACGCCGCACAGGTCCTGACCTATCTGGCCTGCATCTTCAGCGCCGCGGCCCTGTACCGGGTGGTACCCTGCGCCGTGCGGCTCGGCGGCGCCTTCCGGCCGCGGCTGCGCACGCCATCGACCTGGCTGCCACCGACGCGCACAGCCCTGGCGGCCGCAGCTCTCCTGCTGGTCTACGGCCTGATCGGCGGTGACTCCTCATCCCGCTCGGGCAGCCTCAAGGCCGACTCCGATCTCCTCCGAGACCGCGGCCTGAGCGCATTCCTGAACTACGTGGGCCAGAACAGCTCCAGGCCATCCTTCGGGGACATCCTCATCGGGCTGCTCGCACTGCTCTTCGCCGCCGGATGCGTCTGGTTCGGCCTGCAGGCGGGCCGTACGGCAGTGCGCCGCTGGGAGGAGACTCACCGCCCGCGCCCAGCAGGACGCCCACCGCCTCACTGGCCCTCAGTGAGCTGCCCGCGAGGCCGCCGCCGCAACGAGGCCGACCTCCTTATGATTCACCTTGAGGTAGACGAGGAGCGTGGTCTGCTGCAGCGGGCAATCGTGAGCCGAGGCACGATAGTTGCCACATAGGCAGATTTGTTGTCACCGTGGCTGGGTTAGTCGGCGTTACAGCCAGTTGAGCGCTGACGCCGGTTGAGGTGGCAGCTGACTGTCGGTGGCTGGTGGCAGGATCACCGGCATGGTTTTCGTACGTACGACTCCGCCGCGGCCTGTCGAGGTGACCGCGGTCTTTCCTGAGCTGGGCCCTGGGCGCGGACAGCGGGATCTCCAAGAGTGAGGTCTCCCGGCTCTGCGCCGACCTAGACGCCGAACTCACCGCCTTCCGCACCCGGCCGCTGGACCATACCCGTTTCCCCTACATCTACCCGGACGCGACCTACTGCAAGGCCCACGTAAACCACCAGATCGTTTCCCAGGCCGTGCTCATCGCCACTGGCATCACCGAGGACGGCGGACGCGAAGTGCTGGGGCTGATGTTCGGCGACAGCGCGACCGAGGCGTTCTGGGAAGGTGCCCGACCGGTGCGGCTTGAGATTCTCCTCCCGCCAGATCCGCGCGATGTAGTGCCAGGACACGGTGACGCCCTCAGTCCGCTTCAGGTACTTCGCCAACTCGCGTGTGGACCCAGTGCGAAAGACCAGTGCCGTCCGGCGGCGTCATACGCGTCAGCGCAATCACCCGGGTCCGTACCCGTGCCGGCACTTGCTCCCGGGCCCCGCCGGGCCGGTCCCCTTCCAGCCCGGCCAGACCGTGCTCGGCATAACGGCGCTTCCAGCGGTCCACCGTCGGCAGCGACACTCCAAGCAGATCGGCGATGTCCTTGCGTCGACGCCCCTCGGCCGACCACAGCACGACCCGACCCCGCGTGGCCATATCCGCAGGCACGTCCCGACTGCTCACCAACTCCCGCAGCTCGGCGGCCTGTTCCACAGAAAGCTCCATGCCAATAGAACGAGACACACAAGATCAAGTAACGCTGACAGCATCACGAGACACTACATGCTTCCGTATCCCGGGACACCAAAGAGATTTAGCTGACTTCCGACAGCTCTTCGCTGCGTCGGTCGCGCAATGTCAGCAGGGCCGCTGCACTCGTTAGATAGACGCAGACCAGGAAGATGACCGCCGGGACCGGGTTTAGGGTGGGTCCCATCAGAGCGGTGATTATCAGTGGGGTAAATCCGCCGAGCAGCGTGGAGAGCTGGTATCCGGCGCTCAGCCCTGTGTAGCGTTCCTCAGTTCGGAACTGCTCGCTCAGGAAGCCTGGAAGCGGACCGAGCAGCGCTGCCTGAATCAGGGCCAAGCCGCAGAAATATACGACCGTGATCCATACGAGGTTCGCCGTCGCCAGCGCCGGGAAGAAGGCCAGAATCCAGAAAACTGCAGCAATTAGGGCAGCGAGCATGATCGGCTTGCGCCCCACCCGGTCAGAGAGTGCGGCGAAGGCCGGGATGGTGAAGATTTGTGCAATCAGCACCAAGGCTGTGGCGAAGAGGACTTGGGACTGGTCGGCGCCGGCTTTCATCACATACATCAAAGCTATGGTTGGGATGAGAAGCGAAATCGCCGGGCTGGCCGTGAAGGCTACAGCGATCTTTATTACCGTTCCGGGGCGTTTGATGATTTCAAGGACCGGTGCCTTACGGCGCTGGTTTGCCTGCTGCAATTCCAGCGACTTGAGAAAGACGGGGCTCTCGGAAACGCTGTGCCGCACCACGAGGCCGACAACGAGTAGCACGGCGCTGAACAGGAACGGAATGCGCCACCCGTAGGAATAAAAGCTGTCTTCGGGCATCGCGGAGAACAAACCGAACATGAGGATGCCCAGGACCGTCCCGGCAGGTGCGCCGGAGCTTGTCCAGCTTGCGCTGAACCCGCGTCGCTTCCTTCCGGAGTGTTCCGCGGACATGAGCACTGCACCTCCCCACTCACCACCAACGGCGATGCCCTGCAATGCACGCAGGGTAACGAGCAGGGCACCAGCCATCGGGCCAATCTGTTGGGTGGTCGGCAAGAGTCCGATCAAGACGCTCGCGACGCCCATGACCCACATACTCAGTAAGAGCATTTTCTTGCGGCCGAGGATGTCGCCGAAATGCCCAAAGAGGAGGCCTCCAAGCGGGCGAGCTACATAGCCGACGGCGAGGGTGCCGAAAGAAACCATGGCCGCCGCCCATGCCGGAAGACCGGCGAAGAACACATGGCTGAATACCAGTCCAGCGGCTGTGCTGTAGAGCAGGAAATCGTAGTACTCGATCGTGGAGCCCAGGAAGCTGGACAGGACAACCCGGCGGAGTTCACGAGGATTCGACCCTGGTGAGTTGCTTCCTGCGGGTATTCCCACACCAGGTGCCGGCTGCGGATCAGTTTTGTTGCCTGCAGGGACGTCTTGCTCGCTGTTCATCCCTAACTCCTTCGTTGTGATGGTTCGACTACTGGATTTGACGGGCTTGTGCCCGCGAGTGGAACCCAGGGTGGGATGCGAACAAACGGAATACTGCACAACAATTGGTAGTAGTTGATTGGATGGCAGAACCGCTGGGCGGTGCCACAGCCCGCCTGGCGGTATCAAGTTGCGGTCCCCCTCGCCCTCGTTCCCGTCGAGCCCTCGCGGCGCCGTTCCCGGGCTTAACGCTGCTGGAGCATGCTTCCGGCGAAGAACTCGGCGAGCTCGCGGATTGCCGTCAATGGAAGGATCGCGGCCACATACTGGTCGGGACGGACAACAACAACGCAACCACTGGCTCGGTCGATACCACGCAGGTCGAAGACGTCGTGCTCGGGGGCGGCCGCGTACACCTTCTCGTAGTCGATCAGCTCGAAGGGGCCGGTTCGGGGCAGGAAGATCTTGGGCACGAGCGTGAGGTCGAGATCGGCATGCTGCTGCTGATAGACGACCTTGACATCGAAGACATTTTCGGGATCGGCCCCCGTCGGCGTATAGGCCACGAGTGGTGACTGGGGTGACCCGGCGATCCAGGTCGCCCAGTCTGCCAATCGTGAGGGTTCACCGGGGGCGGGTGCATCAGCGAAAGCGTACAAGCGCCAACGACCGTCGGCACGATGGTGGTGACCAAGGTGCACCTGGTTGGCGTCGGCGACACGCACGACCGGAGCTGACTTAAAGCGTTTCCCAATGGGGAAACCGGTCGCCAGCGGCTGGTGGGCCGCCTCGCCGATCAACATTGACTCCGGGTAGTGGGTCATGAATCCTGCTTGGAACTCGGCACTCTTGACATAGAAGTCCGCGAGTACCGCTGGGTCATTGCCATGCTCGGTCTTAGCCGCCATCATCGTTGACCATTCCCTGTCAAAGTCGATGAGGTTCTTGGCAATCAGCTGGCGTTCGGCCGAGTACGTACTCAGCAGGGATTCGGGGCTGCGTCCTTCGAGTACCTGGGCGAGTTTCCACCCCAGGTTGAAACCGTCCTGCATAGAGACATTCATCCCCTGCCCGGCCTTTGCACTGTGCGTATGGCAGGCGTCACCGGCAATGAACACCCGTGGGGCGCGCTCATTGTCAGCGGGCGCGTCGTCGAACTTATCGGCGAGTCTATGGCCGACCTCATACACGCTGTACCAGACGACACTTTTTACATCGAGTGTGTAGGGGTGGAGTATTTCGTTGGCCTTGTCGATGGCCGTCTCCACCGTTGTTGTACGCACCGAGCTGCAGTCCGTCGCCTCGAGGTCACCGAGGTCCACGTACATGCGGAAGAGATGCCCACCTTCTCGGGGAATGTGGAGAATACTGCCACTGCTCGACTGGATAGCGCACTTGGTGCGGATGTCGGGGAAGTCGGTGACAGCAAGGACATCCATGACAGCCCATGCCTGGTTGGCCTGGTCGCCCGCGAGCTTACGACCGATCGATGAGCGTACCGCGCTGCGCGCGCCATCACAGCCCACGACATACTTGGCACGTATCAGCCGCTCGGTCCCGGCCTGCTCACCCGCCGTGCGACGCAGGATGACCGTGACAGGGTACTCGACGTCCTGCGTGACATTTAGGCTGACGAACTCGAATCCGTAGTCCGGTGACATCCGCGATGGCGAGTTCGCCATCGCCTCGGCGAAGTAGTCGAGCACGCGCGCCTGGTTGACGCTGAGGTGGGGAAGCTCGCTGAATCCCGTGGCATCGGTACGTGTTGTGCGGATAATCCTGGTTTGATCTTCGGGATCCGGACTCCAGAAGTTCCTCGCGGTGATGTGGTAAGCCTCGGCTATGATCCTCTCGGCAAATCCGAACGCCTGGAACATCTCGACACTGCGAGCTTGAATCCCGTCAGCCTGTCCGACCTCGAGACGACCAGGTCGTCGTTCAATAATGCGTGTAGAGATTTGCGGGAACTGTGCGAGCTGGGCACCAAGTACCATCCCGGCCGGCCCGGTGCCGACAATGAGTACGTCGACCTCTTCAGGCAACTCGTCCGGGCGGTCAATGCCAGTGCCGACCGCAGTGGCCACACGGGGATCGCCTGAGACATAACCGTGGTGGTGGAATTGCATTGAAGTCCTTAGCTCCTTGGCGTCATGACAGCCGGATTCGGTGGATTGGCGCAAGCCTGGCCGGCCTTGTCCGGGATGGTGCAGCGGATCCCTCGCTTGCGCAGGCAGGCGCGGTTCTTACGAGCGGCGTATGCCTTGTCGGCCCGAACCCAGACGAGCGACGCGGATCTTGTTCAGGAAGGGTTCGAACTGCGGCGAGTCGCCGCGCTGTCCAGCGGTGCTCACGATCGACATGGGCTTCTGGCCTTGTTCGACGGCCAGGTGCAGCCTGGTGGTCAGGCCGCCGCACGAGCGACCGGGCCCGTGGTCATCCGGCTCGGCGGTGACGCCACCGGGCGGCTCGAACCTGCAGATCCCGTTTTCCCGCGCCCCGGCGGCGTGCTGGCGAGCCCGGCAGACGGTGGAGTCGACGTTGATGTCCCAGGTGATGAGCTCCTTGGCGTGGGCCTGCAACTGGGCGAAGATCCGCTGCCCGGTGCCGTCCCACTGCCAGCGGCGGAACAGGTCGTACACCCGCGCCCACGGGCCGTACCGCTCGGGAACATCTCGCCACGGTACGCCAGTGCGGGTGCGAAACCGTATGCCGTCGATCAGCTGCCGCCTGGTCCATATCGGCCGCCGCCCCGATTTCTCCCCCTGGGCAACACCGGTTCCAACCTGGTCCATTGGTATCCGTCAGATCTCCACGTACCACAAAACAAGATCATCGCACCTCAAGGCCCACTTCCGATACACGCCTAGACCGGATCCGAATCGATGAAGGGGAGTCCCGCCCCGCCCAAAACCTGCCCGCCACAGGGCTTGGGTGCCCCTGCGGTTGTGTGAAAAGGATTGGGTTAGGGGGCGACGGTGGCGTTGACCGGGGACCAAACGCCCTGCTTGCCGGGAGAGAGGATCCCATTAGGGTCAAGTCCGTCTTTGAGGGTGCGGTAGAACCTGGTCAGGGCATGGTCGTTGAAGTCGAACTTCTCGCGGATGAGATCCGCGACGTTGGAGTGCGCCCGGTACTCCAGGTAACCCATTTCGGCAACGTCGTCGATCAGTTCGCGCGTCACCCGATAGGCATCGTTGACCCGCTTGGCGTCGCCGGTATCGAACATCGACATCGCCACGTGGATCAGGCTGCGTTCCCGGACAATGATCGAGTACACGGGCTCGAGTCCATTGGCTGCTGTGCGGTCCCAGATGCGGCGGTACACGGTGTCTGCGGTGTGGCCGTTGAAGGGAGTCACCGGCGAGAAGCTGACGTGGCCGCCGCGCCCCCTCCCCTTCCAGATATCGAGCATGGCCAGCATGTCGTCAATCTTCGGGATGCCGGCCCGCACCTGGTCCTGAATGGGCACGTCGGGGCGATCAACAGGGGTTTGGTACGTCGTGAAGGCGATCTTCGCGCCGGGAATGGCGCCGAGGGCGGCCTCGACTATCTCACGCTGCTTCTCCACGACTGTTTTCCGCCCGTACAAGGCAAAGCGCATGTTCCACATGCCGATGCCCAGCTGCGTCCACCGGCCCTCGGTGTAGTTGGTGTAGTTGGCGAGGGTTCGCTCGAGCGCCTCGTGTTCGAGCGGCGGCCATTCCGATCGGTCAAGGGTCAGGGCCGCAGCCGCGAAGCCGTGGAGAATGGTGGGGAAGCCGCTGATCGTG
>NZ_JBEOVA010000078.1:0-11375 GCF_040295225.1 Streptomyces sp. NPDC002896
GGCCCTGCCCTCATGCACATCCCGACCGAAGATCACCCCACCGAGTCGGCACACTCGAACCGATGCTCACCTCGATCGATAGAGCAACGGCTTCTGAGAGAGCGTCTGGTGAACTGGGTCAGCGGGTGAGGCGGTTGCTGAGCTGCCAGGTGGCGGCGGTCCAGATCATGGCTTCGTGGGTGGCTGGGAGGGTCTCGTAGTCGCGTACGAGCCAGCGGAACTTGGTCAGCCAGGCGGTTGGGCAAGGAGCGTTCCACGACCCAGCGGCGGTGGAGCAGGACGAAGCCCTTGGCCTGGTCGGGGCGCTTGACGATCGCCACGGCCAGGTCCCAGATCTTGCGCGCGTCGCGGACGAAACCGCGGCACCGCGCCCGCGCGCTGGTCCACCGGCGGAACAGGGCGTAGACGGTCTGGTGCGGCAGGAAGTCGGCTGGCAGGGCCCGCCAGGCGATCCCACCGCGGACCAGGTAGAAGATCGCGTCCAGGACCAGGCGCCGGTCCCACTTCTCGGGCCTGCCCCCGCGCCCGCCGGTGCTCCCCGCCGCCGGGAGCAGCGGCGCCAGCAGCGCCCACTGCCCGTCGGTCATCGTCGAACCGGGGTAGAAGTGCCGCCGCGAGAGACAATCACCACCCCGGCCATGAGCAGGGCATGACGAGTACTGGCACTCGGACGATACGTACACCCGGACTCCTGGTAGGACTGGCAAGCCTAGATGTATTGCCCCGCGAGGTTGGGGACGCGGCTGGCTGGTGGCTGGCCTTTCAACGCGGTGTGTCCGCGATGGTGGTTGTAGGGCCTGGCATATGCCCATTCATCGAGAAGGGTGCGGTTGAAGCGTTCCCTTTGCCGTTGGTTTGGGGGCCGTAGGGGCGCGTGCGCTTGTGGGTGATTCCTGCGGCGAGCAGGGTTTCGCGCCAGGTGCGCGGCTGCGCCATCGGCGAGATCCTCGGCATGGTCATCGGCACCGCCCTGGTTCGAGCTGGACGGGGCGACCACCGACTACCCGGAGATCAAGCGCGCGCCCGGGTATACCCGCGTGACCGACCCCACGCCCCGTGGCGTCGAGGAAGCGCACCTCGGCCAGCTGCCAGGTGGCCGGCGCGAGCTGGGCGAAGGAGCCGTTGTCGGTGAGGACTCGACGGACGGTGATCCCGGCCTGCGCGAAGTGGTCCTGGGCGCGGATCCAGAATGCGGCGGCGGTCTCTTGCTTTCGTCGGCCAGGATCTCGCTGTAGGCCAGCCTGGAGTGGCCGTCCACGGCGTTGTGGAGGTAGCTGTAGCCGCCGCCAGCGCGGTTCTTGCGGTCGGCCTGGCGGCCCAGGGCCTGATGTCCGCCCCCGTCGGGGATGTTGCCGAGTTCTTGATGTCGACGTGCACCATCTCGCCTGGGGCATGGTGCTTGTAGCGCCTGATGGCACGGCCCGTGGCGCGGTCGAGGTGGGTCAGGCGGGCGGGCCAGTGGCGGGTGAGTACGCGATGCACCGTGGCGGGATTGATCCCGAGCAGGTAGCCGATCCGGGCGGGGCCCAGCGGCGCAGGATCCGGACCTTGATGATCCGTCTCTCGGTGCGGGTCGGAGTGCGGTGCGGGCTGCGGTGAGGGCGGCTGGATCGGTCGCGCATGCCGGCTCCGCCCTGTTCGCGATAGCTGTCGGCCCATCGCTTGGCGGTGGTGGGTGAGACCTGGAAGCGTTCGGCTGCCCGTCGTAGCGGCCAGCCGTCGCGCACCACGCAGAGGGCCAGACTGAGGCGGCCGGTTTCGGTCAGGGGCGCATTGCGGTGCTCGACATGCTCGCCGCACGCGGCGTGACCGACCGCGCCGCGTACTGGCTACTGCGGGCATGGGGCTTTCTGGTTCTGCATGGAAGCGCGCGGGTTCGTGGAATCCCGGACGGCGCAACAGGGAAACCCGCGCGCAGGTCGGCCTGTTGAGGGCCGTGGGCGCGCGGGTTGGGGCCGGGGGTGGTGTGGTGTCAGGCGCCGGTGAGGGTG
This sequence comes from Streptomyces sp. NPDC002896, assembly GCF_040295225.1. Lineage (NCBI taxonomy): Bacteria > Bacillati > Actinomycetota > Actinomycetes > Kitasatosporales > Streptomycetaceae > Streptomyces > Streptomyces sp. NPDC002896. The sequence goes on from NZ_JBEOVA010000078.1 coordinate 1,992, forward strand.
TGGGACGTGTCCATGAGCTGCTCGGTAGTCGTGGTGTTGAGGGTGATCGGTGTGTGTTGTTCGAAGCGGCCGGGCTTGCCCCAGTAGAGGGGCGTCTGCCAGTCGTCGCGCCGGGTGGCTTCGACGACGTTGTGCGCGGAGGTTTCGACGGAGTCGAAGAGGACCGGTCCGAGGATTTTGGCGCTGGTGCGCATGTACCAGGGGGCGATGCGCAGGATGTCGGTCTTGGCGGCGCCTGCGTTCACGACGCCGGCGGCGAGGCCCGGTTCGGTGCGGGTGAGGTGGGCGGCGTAGTGGTGGTTGGCGAGTTGGATCGGCTTGCGGTCGTGGCCGAAGTCGAAGGGGGCGAACTCGGGGAACCGGGCGAAGTCGGCGTCGTCGGTCGGCGGGACCGCGGCGGTCATCATCAGCACGACCGGCCGCCCGGCCTGGCGCAGGGCAGGCAGGAGGAGCTGCGTGAGGTGGTAGCGGCTGAGGTAGTTGACCGCGAAGAACGGGTGGAGTCCGTCGGCCGTGCGGCTCTCCTGCGAGGTGAATACCCCGGTGGAGTGCACGAGGGCGTCGATGCGGTCGTGCTCGGCCAGTATTCGGTCGGCGACGGCACGGACGCCGTCGTGAGTGGACAGGTCGGCGGCAAGGAAGGAAGCCCGGTCGGCGGCCGTGCCGAACGAGGCGAGCGCGGCCTGGCCCTTGCGCGGGTCACGGCCCACCAGGACGATCCGGTTGCCGTCGGCAAGGAGGTCTCTGGCGGCTTGGAGGCCGATGCCGCTGTTGCCGCCGCTGATGAGGATGGTCTTCATGGTGCTCCGGGATAAGGGGCGGGCGGCCACCGGCCGCTGACAGCGTGGACCGGTGGCCGCCCAACGTCGGTGTGCTGCCGTCAGGCGCTGATGAGGTGCTCGGCCTGGTCGCGCTCGGTGTGGAGGGTCCAGTAGTCCAGGGCGATCTCGTCCGGCGCGCGGTGGGGGACGCCCTCGGGGGCCTGGCTGCCGATCATGAGGTTGATGGCCACGTTGGCCGCGTAGATGCCCTGGTCGGCGAGGGTGTTGTGGAGGTTGATCGCCCAGTTGCGCTGGCCCGCCTGGGCGATGTTGGTGTCAGCGAGCATCGGGTACGGGTTGATCGCGCCGCCACCGGTGGTGAACAGCAGGGTGCCGGATCCGGCCTGGAGCATCCCGGGCAGCACCGACTGGACGGCGGCGACCGCGCCGTAGAGGAGGCTGTCGATCTGCGACCGCAGGGTGTCGATGGTTACCTCCGTGGGCGAGGTCATGGACAGACCCGCGTGCGGGGAGAACTCCAGGACGTCGATCCGCCCGAACCGCGCGATCGCGGCCTCCAGCGCACCAGTGAGCTGGGCGGAGTCGCCGACATCGGCGGGAAAGCTCTCTGCGGTGATCCCGGCCTCGGAGAGCTCGGAGACCAGGGCGTCGAGCTTGTCCTTGGAACGGGAGATCAGGGCGACGTCGAAACCGTGGCCGCCGAAAACCTTGGCAATGGACAGACCCAGCCCCGGGCCGGCTCCGACGATGGCGATGGTGGGCATACGTGTCCTTAAACGAGGGGTGGTGCGGTCCCGGCCAGTCGGCCGGGCGAAGACGAAGGGGTGTGCGCCGGGGTCAGTCCCGGTCGCTTGCCGGGGTGGCGCCGGGCGGTGCCCAGTCGGTGGGACACGGCGCCTTGAGGGCACCGAGGATGCGCTGGGAGGCGGCGCCGAGCTGCCGCTGTTGCGCTTTGGTAAGCGGGTCGAAGACCAGGCGGCGCACCGCGTCGACATGGCCGGGGGCCGCGGCGGCGACCTTGTCCATGCCGTCGTCGGTGAGGGTGGCCAGGGTGGCGCGGCCGTCGGAGGGGTCGGGGTGGCGGCGTACCCAGCCGCGTTTCTCCAGACGGATGACCACGTTGGACAGCCTTGAGAGCGTGCTTCCGGCGTACTGGGCGACCTCGCTCATCCGCAGGGTGCGCTCCGGCGCCCCCGACAGCGCGGACATCACCACGTAGTCGAAGTGGGCGATGCCCGCGTCCCGCTGCATCTGCGCCTCCAGCGCCGCCGGCAGCTGGGTCAGCACATACGCGAACGCGTACCACTGCTGCTGCTCGTCGGCGTCGAGCCAACGCGGCTCGATGGTTTCCGGTGAGTCGTCCATGCCCCCAACATACTCCAAGCGTGGAGCAAAAAGCCAAGCCAGTTACTCTTAGCTTGAAGTAATCTCGCGCGGTACGGTCAGTCCAACCTTGAAGTTACTGATGGAGTGGCGAGGAGCTATGAACGTCTTCTTGTGGATCGTCGCGGCTGTACTGGCAGCCGTGTTTCTACTGGCCGGAGCGATGAAGCTCAGCCGCACCCCGCAGCAGCTGGGCGCCTCCGGACTGGGCTGGGCCGAGGACTTCGGCACCGGACCGGTCAAGCTCATCGGCGCACTCGAAGTCCTCGCCGCCCTCGGCCTGGTCCTCCCGCCGCTCGTCGGAATCGCGGAGATCCTGGCCCCGGTGGCCGCCACCGGACTCGTGGTGCTGATGCTCGGCGCGGCCGTCACCCACGGCCGCCGCAAAGAGTCCCAGATGATCACCGTCAAAGCCGTCCTGCTGGCGCTCGCGGCCGTGCTGGCCTGGGGCCGCTTCGGCCCGCACGCCTTCTAGCGCCCGGCACCCTCGCCCGCCCAGTGAGCGCGGCGGAACGCGCCGTTCCAGGCCTCAGGGCCTGGAACGCGCCGTTCCAGGCCCTGAGGCCGACGCGCAGGTCGCCGCACTCCACGCCATCCTGGCGGCCCACGGTCGCCCTGCCGCGGATGTCCTGGCCGGTGCCGACGCCGCCCGTGAACAGACTACGAGCACATCTCCGCAGACGACCGAAGGCCCCTACTACGTCCACAGCGACGACGAAGCCCTCAAGCGGAAGGACATCGCGAACGGCCGCCGCTCGTCTCCTGGATGTCGCCACCACCGTTCGGTCCAACTCTTCGGAGTACCGCTATCTGATGCATGGGCTGACATCAGCTTCGGGCAACCTGCTCGACTTGATCGACATGCCTGACGACGAGTATGCGAGGGTGAAGGCGACGGGTACGGCCGGCGTCACCAAGCCGCAGATCTTCCCCTACTTCGCCCGGCAGTGGCAGCAGATGCCGGCCGCACACTTCATGGCCGTATTCGGCCCGTACGCCCAGCGCATCGACGAAGTCCTCGACGCCTTCCGCAACCAGGCCCCCGACCTGCTGGTGACCGCTGCCGCCCAGGTCGCCGACACCGACGATGAACTGCCGCTCCTGCCGGAGGAACGCACCGGGATGAAGTCCAGCTGCAGGTCGAGGTGGTCGAGTACCTCGCCGTCCGCGTTCGTGCGGAAGCGGGCGTACTTCAGTGACACCGCGTCGATTCCTTCGCCGCGGTTGACGTGCTCCAAGTCCCATTCGGCATCGGTGAGAGAGCAGGTGCGAGCGCTGGGGCGGGCAGACCAGGGGTAGCGGCGTGTGGCGGTCGTGTTCGGTCGTCGCCGATCGGGCCGAGTTCGTACGTCACCCGGCGCAGCGTCCCCTTGCGACCAGTCGCCGGGTCCGCCGGGACTTCCCAGGCCAGGTGCACGCGCTCCGGGTAGCTGTCGGCGCCGATCGCGCCATCCGGCAGTACGGGGAAGTAGAAACCGGGGTCGATGGTCTCCAGCAGTGGTCGCTCCTTCGCCCGTGACCAGGCCAGCAGGTACACGGCGTCGCCGAGGAGGACGGCGGTCCGTTCCGCGTGCTGCATGCGCAGCCACAGGTGCTCGGACTCGGCCCACCCCTGCAGCACGGATTCACGCGTGGTCGCCGCCCCCGTGCCAGGGGCGTCGGGCTCCTCGCCCACCGCATCCGGCACCGTGATCTTCTGGGTCCCCCCAGCAGATGGGCCAGCGTCTGGTCGACAATCAGGGACGGATCGCCGTACTCGCGCCGGTCCGCACCGTCCTCGCCGAGCAGGGCGGCAGCCTGATTGGTGTCGTACGCCGCGAGCACCGTGTACGCCGCCAGACGACGGCGGTCTTCTTCCGGCACCCACGAGGCCGGCCGGCGCAGGGCCGGGCAGGCTGGACGGCCGCCCCTCGGCGGCGGCCTGGAAGGCCGGCTTGTACGCCAGCGCACCCCACGTGTCGATGACGAGCTTCTGCCAACGCCGCATCCGTGCCCACTCCCGACCATGGTCAACTACAAGGGCGGGGCAGCCTAAGGCAGCGGCCGAGGGCTGGCCGCAGGTCTCTGGGGGAGCACAGGTGGCGGATCAAGCGGCGATTGTGGCGGGATGGCAGCAGCCGCTAGGGGACGCCGGCCGGCCCTGTCCACCACGGCACGCCGCGTTGCTCAGCCGTCGGTGAGGGAGATCCTTCCCGCATGCAGGCGTCCGTCGCCGCCGTCGAAGTACACCCGGTCGCCGACGACGGCCGCGTCGGGGTCGCCGGACGACAGGCGCGTCTCGGCCGGGGACGCGCCGGTACGGGTATCCGCAGCGTGCAGTGTGCCGGCTTTGGTGCTGAAGAGCACCGAGCCGTCCAGCAGACCGTGCAGCTCGGGTTCGCGTTCGGTGTGCTCGGTCCAGAGCGGTTTCCCGGAGTCGGCGGCGACCGCGTGCACGTCTCCGGTTCCATAGTCGCTGGTGGCGTCTCCGGTCCCGCCGTAGACAACGCCGTCGGTGACCATGAGCGGTTCGATCCACTCCTCCGCAGTCTGCACGTCAGGTTCGTAGGTCCACAGCTTCGTGCCCCGCCGGGCGTCGACGGCGTGGAGGACACTGCGGCTGTCGCCGAAGTAGACCGTGCCATCCGACACCGTGATCGCCGTCACCTCGCCCGCGTAATGCCGGCTCGCGCTCGCGTGGTACCGCCACAGCTGATCCCCGGTGTCCGCGTCCAGGGCGTGGAAGTAGGTGCCGTCTCTCTCCCGCACCCCGCCGTAGACCACCCCGTCCGCCACCGCGAGCGCGTCGGACAGGGTCCACTCGACCGGCCGGGTCCACTTCAGTCGCCCGGTGGCGGTGTCCAGCGCCGACACGGCGTACGTGCCGTAGCGCTCGGACTCCTCGGGCAGGTGGTACATGGTGTTCACGTAGACGGTTCCGTCGGCCACGATGACCCGCATGTAGAGAGCCCATGTCGTGCCGGGCACCGTGTGTGCCTTGGCGGGCACGCTCCAGACCTGCTTGCCGCTGTCCAGGGCGATGCCTTGGATCGTGCCGTTCTCCCTGCTGGAGGCCACCACCACACCGTCGCTCACGCCCTCGAAGGACGACGCGCTCGGATCGTCGTACGTCCACACGGGCTTGCCGCTGCCAGCGTCCACCGCTTTCAGCACGCCGTCCTGGTCCCCGACCACCTTGCCGTCGGCGACCACCGGCCGCCAGACGTCCGTGTCGGACGACCACTGTTCCCGCACCGCCAGCTCTTTCGCGGCGGCCGTGGGGGTGCCGGTGCTCTCGGCCCCGTTGCCCCGGCCCGACGTGCCGGAGAAGGCGCGGGGCAGGAGCAGGCCGGCGACAACGGCCAGGACGACGAGGGTGCCCGCTGCGGCGAGAACCGCTGTACGCCGCTGCCGGGCCGCCCTGCGCAGCCGGGCGGCGAACGAAGGTCCTGCGGGCGGCGCGCCGAGCCGCGCTGTGGCGACGGCGGTCGGCGACGCCACAGTGACCGTCGGCAGGTCCGCGTCCGCCGTTGCCGTGGCGGCCTCCTCCGGCAGCGGGGCCGCGCGCAGCGCGGTGACGTCGGCGACGACCGGCGCCGGCAGCCAGGTGGCGCGGGTGAACGTGCCCCGGGTCCCGTCGGCCCCCTCCCACCGGCCCAGCTCCTCGATGAGTTCCGGCACCCGGGGCCGCCCCAGCGGGTCCTTGGCCAGGCACCGGGCGACCACGTCGGCGAGTCCGTCCGGCAGTCCCTCCAGGTCGGGATCCTCGTGGACGACGCGGTAGTTGACGCTGTACGCGGGCCCGCCGCCGAACGGACCGGACCCGGTCGCCGTGTATGCCAGCAATGCGCCCAGCGCGAACACGTCACCGGCGGGCCCCACCTCCTGACCGACCAGTTGTTCGGGCGGAAGGTAGCCGGGGCTGCCGACCACGGCCCCCGTGTGCGTCAGCTTGGTGTCGCCGGCAGCCACCGAGATCCCGAAGTCGATCACCCGGGGACCGTCGACCGCCAGCAGCACGTTCGACGGCTTCAGATCACGGTGCACCATCTGGATCCCGTGGATGGCCTCCAGCGCCTCCGCCAGCCCGGCTCCCAGGGCTCGTACGGACCTCTCGGGCCAGGCGCCGTGCGCAGCGACCGCCTTGCCCAGCGGGAGGCCCGGCACGTGCGCGGTGGCCAGCCACGGCAGGTCCGCGTCCGGATCCGCGTCGACCACGGGCGCGGTGAACGGGCCCGTCACCCGCCGTGCCGCCGCCACTTCCCGCCCGAACCGTCTGCGGAACGCGGCGTCCTCGGCCAGTTCCTCGTGCACCACCTTCACCGCGGTCGCCCGGCCGCCCGGCGACCTGGCCAGGTACACCCGGCCCATCCCGCCCGAGCCGAGCCTCCCGACGATCCGGTACGGGCCGACCCGCTCGGGGTCCCCCGCCTCCAGCGGCGTGAACGCCTGCACTCCGCCCCTCCTCCCTTGTCACTGTCCCGGCCGTGCGCCAGGTACGGATCAGGTCGCGGCCCGGTAGGCGGTCAGCCGGCCGTTGAGCTCTATGAACACGGTGTTCCCGACGATCCGGAAGTCCGCGTCGCCGCCCACGTCGAGCGGTTCCCGCCAACTGGGCTTTCCGCTGCGGGCGTCCAGCGCGCTCAGGTATCCCTCCGAGTCGTGGACGAGGACGGTGCCGTCCACCACGGTCATGGCCGTCAGCTCCTCGGCCTCCTGCTTCTTCTGCCACAGGGGCCGGCCGGTGCCCGCGTCGAAGGCGGACACGTAGCCGTCGTTCTCGAAGTACACGGTTCCGTCGACCACTTCGGGCTCACCGGCTCCCCCGCCGAGCCTGCCATCCCACAGTTCCCCCTCGAAGTTGCGGCGCCACACCTCGTCGCCCGACCTCGCGTCGACGGCGTACAGGGCGCCGTCCCGGGTGCCGAAGTAGACCTTGCCGTCCGCCACCACGGGAGCCGTCTCCGCGTCGCTTGCGGCCTGGTGGGTCCACTTCTCCTTGTGCGTACGGGTGTCGACGGCGATCAGCTTCTTCCCGCTGTGCACGAGGACCGCGTCACCGGTGACGGCGACGTCGTCGGACACATTGGTGTCGTACGCGTAGTCCCACAGCTCGTCCCCCGTGCGCGTGTCGAGGACATAGAAGAACGCGGTCATGTGCGCGTAGGCGGCGTCGCCCACGGCGATCGGGGCGGGATGGAAGGAGTCGTCCTTGTATCTCCAGCGGTAATCACCGCTGTCCGCGTCCACCGCGTACAGGTGGTCGCTGCTGCCGTAGTACAGGAGGCCGCCCGAGACGGTGGTGACTTCGATGCCGTTGCCCAGGTCCTTCAGGTAGTCGCTGTCCTCGCGGACGTCGGCGACCTCGACCCGGCGGGCCCAGCGCTGCGAGCCGTCAGTGACGTCCAGGGCGGTGATCTCGTGGCGGTCCTCGTGCTGGAGGTAGACCATCTCCTCCGAGGCCACGGTCAGCTTCTGTCCCTCGGCCAGGGTGTGGGACCAGAGCTGCTCGACGTTCGGAGGGCTGGAGGGCCCGGCGTCGTCCTCACTCGCTGCCACCTTCCACAGGACGGTGCCGGTCACGGTGACGGCCAGGGCGGTCGCCGCGGCGAGGGCCGTCCGCAGGCGGCGGCGCCGGCTGCGGGGAGGGGCGGCGGCGGGCGGGGGCTCCGGCGTACCGTCCCCCGCCCGGGGCAGGGGCTCGGTGGGCACCTCGGCCCGCAGCCGTGTGGCCGAGTCGACGACCGGGCCGGGCATCCATCCGACCGTTGCGACGCCCCCGTCCGATGCCGGAGTGCCCTGGCGCGCATGCCGGTCGTCGTCGGCGGCGGGGTCCGGGTGTCCCAGTTCGTCCAGCAGCCACGCCACCGTGGGCCGCTCCCCCGGGTCCTTCGCCAGGCACCGGGCCACCACGTCTGCGAGTGCGGGTGCCAGGCCCCGCAGGTCGGGGTCCTCGTGCACGACCCGGTAGTTGACCGCGTGGGACGCCCCATTGCCGAACGGGCCGGTCCCGGTGGCCGCGTACGCCAGCACCGCTCCCAGGGCGAACACGTCACCCGCCGTTCCGGCGGCCTCGTGGCGCAACTGCTCGGGAGGGATGAACCCGGACGTGCCGATCACCACCCCGGTCTCGGTGAGCGCGGTGTCGCCGGCCGCCGCCGAGATCCCGAAGTCGATCACCCGCGGGCCGTCCGGCGCCAGCAGGACGTTCGACGGCTTCAGGTCACGGTGCACCAGGTCCGCCGCGTGCACGGCGGCCAGCGCCTCGGCCAGAGCGGCGCCGAGGCCGCGTACCGCCTGCTGCCGCCACACCCCGTGCTGGGCCACCGCGTCCTGGAGCGACAGTCCGGGGACGTACTCCGTGGCCAGCCAGGCCGGGTTCCCCTCCGGATCGGCGTCGACCACCGCGGCGGTGAAGAATCCCGTCACCCGCCGTGCCGCCTCGACCTCGCGCACGAAGCGCCGCCGGAACCCCTCGTCCCGCAGCAGCGCGTCCCGCACTACCTTCACCGCCACTGCACGCCCGCCGGGCGAGCGGCCAAGGTACACCCGGCCCATGCCGCCCTGGCCCAGCCTGGCCAGCAGCCGGTACCGGCCCACCCGTACCGGATCCCCCGCCGTCAACGGTACCGACGCCACCGTCCCGCCCCTCCTGCCCACTCGCGGTCCCATGCCGGCCCGCCACCTCAACGGGCCCTCCCTGCACCGGACTCCCGGCACCACCCCCACGGTTCCCACTCCGCACGTCCGTCACCACCCTTACGGCGAACCCTCCCCGGAAACCTCACGATCGCGGGGTTGGGCTGGAGGTTGGGTCCCGCCATCTCGGCGTTCAACAAGAAGGTCGAGCGGCTGCGTGAGCATGCCGTCGCGCTCCTACCGGACTTGAGCTACTACCTCCTACCAGCCAGACGCCCATCTGATGAAGGAGCCGTGGCCCCGGCTGCCATCGCATCGAGGAACAGATCGGTGAGTGCCCACTCGCAGGAGTCGAGCAGATCGGGGGACTTCTCCTCGTGCTCGGAGGCACCAACGTACGTCGTCATCTGCTCCTCGAGCGTCGCGAAGATGCGGGGCGGTCCGGCGTGGCTGATGCGGAGCTCGGCGAGTATCAGGACACCTTCACCGGCACGCCGCAAGGGGGCATCCTCACGCCCCCAACGCAATGGGCAACTTTTGCTTCGAGGTGACGCTCGGTTATCGGCGGCTGGAACTGCTTCCTCGCGCTGAGAGTAGGCAT
>NZ_JBEOVA010000079.1:0-11296 GCF_040295225.1 Streptomyces sp. NPDC002896
CATCGCCGCCATCGGCACCACACTCAAGGTCGAACTCGACATCCAGGCCGTGCAGGGCGACGCACTCCCGCAGGCGTAGACGTACGCGGCGGTCTCGGGGGGTGCCCGGCGTAGGGTGCCCGCTATGGCACCCAACATCGCTACGAACACCAAAGTCTCTCTGGAAGAGCTGCTGGACTTCGTACGGCCCCGGCACCGGGCCCTCCTCCTGACGCGGCGGGCCGACGGCGGCCCCCAGGCCTCGCCCCTCACCTGCGGGGTCGACGACTCGGGGCGCATCGTCGTCTCCACGTATCCGGAACGCGCCAAGACGCGGAACGCGAAGCGGGACACGCGCGTGAGCATCGTCGTGCTGAGCGACGACTGGAACGGGCCCTGGGTCCAGATCGACGGAACCGCCGAGGTCGTCGACGCACCGGACTCGGTCGAGCCGCTGGTCGAGTACTACCGGAACATCGCGGGGGAGCACCCCGACTGGGACGAGTACCGCGCGGCGATGCTCAAGCAGGGAAAGTCCATCATCCGGGTCACGCCGGAGCGGTGGGGACCCGTGGCCACGGGCGGCTTTCCGGCCCGGCTGGCACCGCCGGAGTAGCGGGCGCCACCTGCCGGTAGCTGGCCGGCCCTCACCGTTGTGGGCGGGCCTCACCGTTGTGGGCGGGCCTACGCCCGCCCCGGAACCTTCGCCTCGATCCCCGCAACCAACAGATCCAGCGCGAACGAGAAGTCCCGCTCCCGCCCGTCCTCAACCGTCCCCCCGCTCCGCGCCGCAACAAGATCCGCGGACTCCTGCACGAGCTCAGCGAGTGCGGGAGTCCCCTCAACCCGGGCCATGGCCTCCCGCACGTACTCGTCCTGGCTCATCCCGGCCGCGGCACACCGCCGCGCAAAGTGGCCCTCGATCGTCCCGAAGCCGTACACGAACTGGAAGACCGCCGAAATGGCCCCACCGAGGGCGTCTGGCGGCAGCCCCGTGCGACGGACCACGCGCTGCACCGTGAGCAGGAAGTCGAGATAGTGCGGCCCGATGTTGAGGAACGTCCCCGCCAGGGGGGAGACCCAGGGATGCCGGACGAGCAAGCCCCTGTAGCCCGTCGCGAGTTCGCGCAGCTGGTCGCGCCAGTCCGCGCCCGATTCGGGGTCGGGCAGCCGTAGTTCGCCGAAGGCCGCGTCGAGGGCGAACTCGAGGATGTCGTCCTTGGTGTCCACGTACCAGTAGAGCGACATCGCCGTGACGTCGAGTTCGGCGGCGAGCCGGCGCATGGAGAACTTGGGCAGCCCCTCCGCGTCGAGCAGACGGACCGTGGCCACGATGATGCGATCCCTGTCGAGCCCTGACGGCTGGCCGTTGCCTCTCGGCGCACCGCCCCGGGAGGCCCCCGCGGCGCCGCGGGGCGCCTTGCCCTCCAGCCAGACGCTGGTCCGCGCCGGACGCCTGGTCCGCTCGGCTGCCCTCACCATGGCGGCACCTTCCTGAGAGCTCGTGGATCTGCCGGGGCGGACCGGAATCGACTGGTCCGCCCCTTCTCGATGCTATGCGGGTCAGCCGCGTACTTCGCCCCCCAGACGGGTCTCGCCCGCGTCCTTGCGCGAACAGCGCCGTGACGGGCTGCAGGAGTTGACATCCCTGACGAGCACACGGCCGTACGCCGGAATGCTCCGACTTCCGCAGCGCACAAGGCGATTGAGGAGTACCGTTCTGCGCGCTTCCGACACCTGGAGAGGCCATGTCAACGCGTCGTACAGTTCAACTGGCCCTGGCAGCCGGGCTCCTGGGCGCCCTCGCGGCACCGCCCGCCCACGCCGACTGGGGGTCCCCCCTGCTCGAGCGAAGCCGAGAGCTTGGGGGAGGCAGCCGAGAAGTGCCGCTGCGCGTCGTCTCGTACAACATCCATGCCGGAGCGGGCATGGACAACGTCTTCGATCTCGACCGCCAGGAGGCGGCGCTGCGCGCGCTGGACGCGGACGTCATCGGCCTGCAGGAAGTCGACGTGCACTGGGGCGCGCGCAGCGGATGGCGCGATCTCGCCGGTGAGCTGGCCGAGCGGCTGGGGATGTACGTGTATTTCGCGCCCATATACAGCCTGGATCCCCCGGCGGAGGGCGCACCACGGCGCGAGTACGGAGTCGCGGTGCTGTCCCGGTATCCGATCGGGGGCGCCGAGAACCACGAGATCACCCGGCTGTCCACGCAGGACCCCAACCCGGTGCCCGTGCCGGCCCCCGGCTTCCCCGAAGTGGTACTGCGGGTCAAGGGCGTTCCGGTGCACGTCTATGTGACGCATCTCGACTACCGGCCCGATCCGTCCGTCCGTGCCGCCCAGGTCGCCGACACCCGGCGGATCATGGCCGAGGACTGCGACGGGCACGACCGCTGCCCCCGGCAGGTGCTCCTGGGCGACCTCAACGCCGAGCCGTCCGCGCCCGAACTCGCCCCGCTGTGGGAGGACCTGACCGACTCCGCGCCCGCCGGTCTGAGCTTCCCGGCGCAGAATCCCGTGAAGCGCATCGACTATGTCGCGGTCGGCGACGGCATCCGCGTACGCGACGGGGCGGTGGCCGAGACACTCGCCTCGGACCACCGCCCCGTCATCGCCGATCTGTCGCTGCGGCGCGGACGCTGATCAGCTCTTGGGCTGGGTCAGGTCGTAGAAGGTGGCGCTGCCCACGGTCACCGTCTTGAAGTTCTCCTCCACCCACGAGCTGATCTGGGACGCGGTGCCGTTGTTGCCGCCACCGCCGCCCATGCCGCCCGCGATGAAGTAGTGGATCTTCCCGTCCTCGACGTACTGCTTGAACTGGGCGAGCGTCGGGGACGGGTCGCTGCCGTTGAAGCCGCCGATCGCCATGACCGGGTCGCCCGTGGCGAGCTGGTAGCTGGCGGCGTTCTGGGAGCCGATGGCCGCGGCGACCCAGGTGTAGTCATCGGCGTTCTTCTCGAGCAGCGCCTTGGCCTCGGAGCTGACGTTGGCGCCGTTGAGCAGGCCGCCCATGCCGCCGCCCGCGCCGCCCGTCCGGCCTTCGCCCGTGGCGCCGCCGGGCATGCCGCCCTGCTGCTGGCCCTGGCCCTGCGTCTGGCCGTTCTGGCCCTGCTGGCCGGTCGGGGGCTGACCCATGCCGCCGCCCTGCTGGCCGGTGGGAGGCTGGCCCATGCCGCCGCCCTGCTGCTGACCGGTCTGGCCGTTCTGACCCGTCTGGCCGTTCTGGCCGGGCGGCTGCATGCCGCCGCCGCCCATGCCGCCGGGACCGCCGCCCCGGCCACCGCCCGGGCCGCCCATCATGCTGGCGCCGGCCGGACCGGCGGTGACGATGGAGCCGGTGTGCCCGGTGCTCAGCGTGCTGAGGGTGTACGCGGTCGGTCCGGCGAGCGACGTCACCAGGCCGAGGCCCACCGCTGCGAGCGCCAGCTGCCGGCCCAGGCGCGTAGCGACCAGCAGACCGAGCGCGGCGACCAGCCCGCCGATGAGCACGAACCACTTCAGCCACGGCAGGTAGTCCGGCGTGCGGTTCAGCAGGACGTACGACCAGATCGCCGTCGCCGCCACCGCGCCCGCCAGGGCGAACGACGTCCACTTCTTGGCGCGCTCCTCCCACAGCACCGTCGCGCCCATGCCGATCAGCGCCGCGATGTAGGGCGCGAGTGCCACCGTGTAGTACTGGTGGAAGATGCCGGCCATGAAGCTGAAGATGACTCCGGTCATCAGCAGCGAGCCGCCCCAGGCGAGGAACGCGTTCCGGGTGGCGTCCGTCCTCTTCGCCTTCCAGGTGAGCGCCAGGCCCGCGACGAGCAGGATCAGTGCGGCCGGCAGCAGCCAGGAGATCTGGCTCCCGATCTCCGAGTTGAACATCCGGCCGATGCCCGTCTCGCCCCACTGGCCGCCGCTCTGACCGCCGCCGCCACCGCCGACGCTGCCGGTCTCCTCGCCGTTGATACGGCCGAGGCCGTTGTAGCCGAAGGTGAGCTCCAGGAAGGAGTTGTTCTGCGAGCCGCCGATGTACGGCCGCGAGGACGCGGGCCACAGCTCGACGATCGCGACCCACCAGCCGCCCGCGACGACCATCGCCAGGCCGGACAGCAGCAGCTGGCCGAGGCGCTTCTTCAGCTTCACCGGTGCGCACACCGCGTACAGCGCGGCGAGCGCCGGCAGGATCAGGAACGCCTGCAGGGTCTTGGTCAGGAAGGCGAAGCCGACGGCGACACCCGCCCAGACGAGCCACTTGGTGCGGCCGTCCTCCAGGGCGCGCAGCACGCAGTAGACCGTGACGGTCATGAGGAGGGCGAGCAGCGCGTCCGGGTTGTTGAAGCGGAACATCAGCGCGGCGACCGGGGTGAGCGCGAGCACGGCGCCCGCGATCAGCCCGGCGGCCGCGCTGAAGCGCCGGCGTACGGCCGCGTACAGGACGCCGACCGTGGCGACGCCCATCAGCACCTCGGGCACGAGGATCGCCCACGAGCTGAGGCCGAAGATCCGCACCGACAGCGCCATCGGCCACAGGGCGGCTGGGGGCTTGTCGACGGTGATGGCGTTGCCCGCGTCGAGCGAGCCGAAGAACAAGGCCTTCCAGCTCTGGCTGCCGGCCTGGACGGCCGCGGAGTAGAAGGAGTTGGCGTACCCGGAGGCGCTGAGGTTCCACAGGTACAGCACCGCGGTGACCAGCAGCAGCGCGAGGAACGCGGGGCGCGCCCAGCGGGGGTCCTCGGGGCGGCCGCGCCAGACGCGCCGCAGGAACGGGTCCTTGGGGCGGCCCTCGCCTGCTTCGGCCGTGTCGTACGCAGGCGGCGCGCCGGGTACCGGAGGCGCCTGGACGGTCGCCTGCGCGGGGGTGGCGCCTGCGGGCGGCGGGCTGCCGGCCGGCGGGCCCCAGGCGGGGTCCACGCCTCCCGGCTGGCGGATATCGGATGTCGTCATCGGACGTTCCTCGGATCGTGGTCGTGCGGGCGCACCGCGTGCAGCTGCACGGTCGCGTCCCAGGGCTGGTCGGCGCCCACGCCGGCGGGGACCTTGTACATGTCGTAGGCGGGCCGGGGCGCCGGAGGCGTGTCGTCACGCCGGTCCGGGAAGACCCACGCCCGGAAGAGCAGGAAGCGCAGCACCGTCGCGGCGAGGTTGGCGGCGATGAGCACCGCCAGCTCCGTGGAGTGCGACGGGTTGCCGGTCGCGGTGTCCAGCGCGGCGAGGGAGCCGCTGGTCAGGGCGAGTCCGATGCCGAAGACCACGAGGCCCTGTGCCTGGTGGCGGACGGCGCGGTCGCGGCCGCGGACTCCGAAGGTGAGCCGCCGGTTGGCCGCCGTGTTGGCGACCGCGGAGACCAGCAGGGCCAGCGCGTTGGCGAGCTGGGGCTCGGAGAAGGTGCGGCAGAGCGAGTAGAGCAGCAGGTAGAAGAGCGTGGAGAGCACGCCCACCACACAGAAGCCGACCAGCTGGCGGGCCAGGCCGCCCGGGACTCCGGACAGCTGCCGGTCGCGCGGATCGTCACCGAAGGGCCGGGCGATCCGGTCCAGCGGCAGGGAACCGGTGGCCAGCGCGCGGCCCACCCGCCACACGCCCTTGAGGTCGTCGGTCGCGGTCTTCACGATGTGCACGGTGGAGTCGGGGTCGTCGACCCAGTCGACCGGCACCTCGTGGATGCGCAGCCCGGCCCGCTCGGCCAGGACCAGCATCTCGGTGTCGAAGAACCACCCGGTGTCCTCGACGAGCGGCAGCAGCACCTGCGCGACGTCGCGCCGGATCGCCTTGAAGCCGCACTGGGCGTCGGAGAACCGGGCCTGCAGCGACCCGCGGAGGATGAGGTTGTACGCGCGGCTGATGAACTCCCGCTTGGGTCCGCGCACGACGCGCGAGGTGCGGGCGAGCCGCGAGCCGATCGCCAGGTCCGAGTGGCCGGAGATCAGCGGGGCGACGAGCGGGAGGAGGGCGTTGAGGTCCGTCGACAGGTCGACGTCCATGTAGGCGAGGATCGGCGCGTCCGATGCGGACCAGACGGTGCGCAGCGCCCTGCCGCGCCCCTTCTGCTCGAGCCGGAAGTGCCGGACCGACTCCATTGTCGATGCCAGCCATGCCGCCACCTGCGGAGTGCTGTCCGTGGACGCGTTGTCCGCGATCGTGATGCGGAAGCGGTAGGGGAAGGTGCGGACGAGGTGGTCGTGCAGCCGTTCCACACACGGCTGGAGGTCCTTCTCCTCGTTGTAGACGGGGATCACTACGTCGAGTACCGGCACCCCGCCCTGACCGGCCGGGATGTGCTCCCGGGCCGGCAAAGCACCCGCTGAGGGGGAGGTGCCCAATGAAGAGTCGGTTCGCATGACACAGAGATTCGCCAACTGCCCTGTTATGCCTGTGTGCTGAGGCTGTGGGCAGCCTGTGAGTGCGGGACGGGTTCGTAGTACACGGGCAGATGCACGGTGAAGACCGTGCGTCCGGGCACGCTGTCGACCGTCACGGTGCCGCCGTGCGCGGCTGCCACGGCCTGCACGATCGCCAGGCCGAGCCCTGTGGAGCCGGAGGCGCGCGAGCGCGACGAGTCGCCGCGCGCGAACCGCTCGAAGACGCGCGGCAGCAGCTCCGGCGGGATGCCGGGCCCGTCGTCGTCGATGTCCAGGCACACCCAGGAGCCGTGCCGACGCACGCGCGCGGTGACCGTCGTGCCGGGTGGCGTGTGGGTACGCGCGTTGGCGAGGAGGTTGACGAGCACCTGCTGCAGCCGTGGCGCGTCGGCCAGCACGAGCGCAGGCTCGTCGGGCAGTTCCAGGCGCCACTTGTGGGTCGGCCCGGCCGCGCGCGCGTCACTGAGCGCGTCAACGACCAGCGGTGAGAGATCAGTGCTCTCGTACGAGAGCGGGCGTCCGGCGTCGAGCCGCGCGAGCAGCAGCAGATCCTCGACGAGCCCCGTCATACGGTTCGCCTCGGACTCGATGCGTCCGAGGGCGTGCCGCGTGTCGGGCCCGGTCTCCTCGCGGCCTCTGCGGGTCAGCTCGGCGTATCCGCGGATCGACGCGAGCGGCGTCCGCAACTCGTGACTGGCGTCCGCGACGAACTGCCGCACGCGCATCTCGCTGTGCTGCCGCGCGTCCAGCGCCCGGTGGACGTGGTCGAGCATGCGGTTGAGCGCGGCACCCACCTGGCCGACCTCGGTACGCGGGTCGGCCTCGGAGTCCGGGACGCGTTCGTACAGCGTGACCTCGCCGCTGTGCAGCGGCAGTTCGGAGACGCGGGTCGCGGTCGCGGCGACGCGGCGCAGGGGCCGCAGGGCGACGCCGACCATGGCGACGCCGGCGATCGACGCGGCGACGAGTCCCGCGGCGGTGACGCTGACCTCGACGGCGATCAGGGTGCTGACGGTGCCCTGGACCTCGGTCTCGGGGAGACCGACCAGGGTGCCGTTGGGCTCCGAGTATTCGACCCGGTAGTCGCCGAGGCCGGGGATGTGAACGCTGTGCGCCTTACCGTCCTGCGGCACGGACTGCAGAGCGGCCTTCTGCGCCTCGTTGAGATCGGTGATCTTGGTTTCGCTGTCCTGGTCGCTCTTCGCGGCGCGGGTGATGGTGCCGTCCGACAACACCAGCGCGGCCACCGTGTCCCCCCGCACGGGTCCGGCCAGGAAGTCCAGGGTTGGCGTCTGCTGGTCGGGCGCTGTCTTCTTTTCGCCCGGCTGGTCGGGGCCCGGGTCTCTGCCGGAGATGACCGCGACGTCGTGCACCTGCTTGTCCAACTGGGCGTACAGGTAGCTGTGCAGGGCTATCGTCGTCACCGTCCCGATCACCGCGCACACGACGGCGATCAGCGCGACCGACCCGAGGACGAGCCGTGTACGCAGCGACCGCGGCTGCCGCTGCTTCCCCCTGAGCTTGCGCGACCGCGGCTGCTGCGCCGTGCTCATGACGCCGCGGGCTTGATCAGATAGCCGGCGCCGCGCCGCGTGTGGATCATGGGCTCGCGTCCCGCGTCGATCTTCCTGCGGAGATACGAGATGTAGAGCTCGACGACGTTGGCCTGGCCGCCGAAGTCGTAAGACCACACGCGGTCGAGTATCTGGGCCTTGCTGAGCACCCGGCGCGGATTGCGCATCAGGAAGCGCAGCAGCTCGAACTCGGTGGCGGTGAGGTGGATGGAGGTGCCCGCGCGGGTCACCTCGTGACTGTCCTCGTCCAGGGTCAGGTCGCCGACGACGAGCAGGGACTCGCTGCGCCGATCGGCGGCGCCGGAGCGGCGGATCAGCCCGCGCAGCCGGGCCACGACCTCCTCGAGGCTGAACGGCTTGGTGACGTAGTCGTCGCCGCCCGCCGTGAGCCCGGCGATACGGTCCTCGACGGCGTCCTTCGCCGTCAGGAACAAAACCGGCACATCGGGCAATTCACGGCGGAGCCGACCGAGCACGGTGAGCCCGTCCATGTCGGGCAGCATCATGTCCAGCACCACGGCATCGGGCCGGAAGTCGCGCGCGGTCTGCACCGCGCCCGTTCCGTCGCCCGCGGTGCGGATCTGCCAGCCCTCGTAACGCAGGGCCATGGACAGCAGCTCGGTGATCGACAGCTCGTCGTCCACGACGAGCACGCGGACCGGGCTCCCGTCCGGCCTCAGTAGTTCGGTACGCCCCTGGGGCGAGATCGTGGTCATGGTGCACACCTTCGACTGCCGCTCTGAGAGCACCCTTTCGGGAACCTGTGAATTCCCTGAGAAACACACAGGGACCTCTCAGGGAACAGCTGGGAACTGCTGTCCCGTGCGACAACGGCATACGGCGTGAGGCGCGCAGCGTGCCGAGGCGTCAGCCCGGCCGGAGGTGAGCGCTGCGCAACCTACCGGCGGAATCCATGACTCCGCTCAACTTTCGCAATGTGCAGGGTGTAGCTCTCGTACCACTCCTCCCGCCCACGCTTCTGGGCGGCACGGTGCTCCATGTTGCTCCGCCACTCCTTGATGGCGTCCTCGTCGCGGAAGTACCCGACGGTGATGCCGAGCCCACCGGGCGTCCGCGCCGAGTCCATCCCCAGGAACCCGGGGACGTCCTTCACCAACTCCTCCAGCCGCTCGGCGCTTTCGCCGTAACCGCCGTCCCCCTCCGTGCGGACGGACGTGAAGACCACGGCGTAGTACGGGGTCTCGAAGGCGGGCTGGGGAGCGGGCCCGGGGATGGCGTCAGGCCTCACGGATGAATTGGTCATGGCCAGACTGTCGCGCTGGACGATCCCCGCGGTCCAGTCACTTTCCGAACGGGAGCCGAAAGGGATCGATCTCTTTACCGCCTGCGGCGAGGCGAGCCCGAGCCATCAGCGCTCAGAACAGCCCGTCCTGCACACCACCGAACTCCCGCACCGGCACCGTCAGTTCCCCCGGTCGACCCGGTCCGTCCACGCCGTCCCCCGCACCGGTCAGCTCCCACCCGGCCATGAGCCGCGTGTCGAGTACGACCACACCGCGCTCGGTGGCCAGATGCAGATCCGGCCCGGCGGCAGCAACCAGCTCACCGCTCACCACACCACCGGCAACGAGCTCGGACACGGCTCCCACTGCGGGCGGCAGCCCCTCCAGCCCGAACACTCCGACATGATCGACCGCCTCGAACGGCGCCCGCCGCACGGACTCCGGCCATCCCTCGAGCCGCAGCGCGCGGGCGTGCAGCTGCGCGATCTCCGCCGCCCGAGCGGCCGGCTCCGGCAGCGAGGCCCGCACCGCCCGCTTGGCGTCGTACGGAATCCTGTCGGGCACACCCAGCGCCGTACGCAGCAGCTCCTCGGTCCGCCGCGCGGCCATCAGCGGTCCGCGCCCCAGCCAGGTGAACACCACCGCACCCTGCTCGAGCAGCCGCGCAGACCCCCGCTCGACCGCCGTGATCCCCACCTTGACCATGCCCGGCCCGAACCAGGCCAGATAGACGGCATACGGTCGGGGATCGTCCGGCAGCGTGTCGGCGGCGACGGAATGCGCCCGCTCAAGACGCCCGCACTCCTCGCATCGCGCCCCCGTACTCCGCCCTGACACCCGCGCCCCTATCGGGCACTCGTGCCCCCGCGCCCCGACGCACCGCCGGGCACCGCCGCCCACGACGGCGAACGCCACCCGCTTCCCCCGCGTCAGCCCACTTCTCCGCCCCCCGTCCCACACCAGCACGGGCCCGTCGGCCGCCGGCCACCGAACCCCCGAGCATCGCCACGCCTGCACCCTCTGCATCGCCGCACCCTCACGTGTGCCCTTGCTCATGAGCGTAGGCCCGGCCACTGACAGCGGGCGGGGTGCGGACCGAAAGCGCCCGGGTCGACGACCGCGCCGCGCCTATCAGGAAACCCACCATCCGACAAGTCCCGAGTTCCCCTGTCACGCGATCCAGGGGCATGACGCGCATTGCCGCCGCGGCTCTACTTGGACATGGGTTCAGACACACCCACGGGCTCGAATCTCACGAATCAAATTAAACGGCCCTCTTTCCCGACAAGCTATTCACCCTTTCCGATTGGAAGTGATTTAAATGGCTCGCCGCTCCCGGACGCAGCGCTTTGCGATGTTCACCGCCTCGACCGCCGTGGTTGCAGGAGGCGTCCTCCTGCCGACCAGTGCTTTCGCCGCACCGGCGGCACCGCACATGGGCACCATGACCACGATTTCGGCCACGCAGGGTGGCCATGACCAGGCCGTCGCCGATCCCGCCGAGAAGTGGGTGGAGACCACCGACGCCCCCAGCGGCATCAAATTCAAGCTTCCCGGAAAGCCCAAGGTCGAGGAATTCTCGGAGCCCGCCGACGACGGCTCGATCGTCACCGGTCGCATGTATTCGGTGGAAAAGGCAGACGGGACCTTCGTCATCCTCGCCGTCTACGACGTGCCCGGCACCCCGGCCAATGCCAACCTCGGTCTTGAGGGCTTCCGCGAGGGCTTCAGCGAAGAATTCGGCAAGACTGCCACCAGCACCAGCGGCGAGAAGACCACGGTCGACGGCCATCCCGCCGTTGACGCGCGCCTCTCCACCAAGGACAGCGCGCCCCTGGTCGGTTCCAGCTGCTACATCGCCGGTGACACCCACGTGATCGGGATCACCACCGTCGGTCACGCGGCGGACGAGAAGACCGTGGACCAGATGCACCAGCAGACCCTCGACGGCATCCGCATACCTTCTTCCGACGCACCTGCATGAGCCCTCCCTGCGACGCCTGACGTCGGAAGCCCCCTCGGGATGATCCCGAGGGGGCTTCCGATCTGTGTGCACCCGGAGCCGTGCCGTCCGTCACGCCTGCGGCAGCCCCTCCCCCTGCACGGCCTGGATGTCGAGTTCGACCTTCAGCGTCGTGCCGATGGCGGCGATC
>NZ_JBEOVA010000080.1:0-11215 GCF_040295225.1 Streptomyces sp. NPDC002896
CACGACGTGCACACACCCCGCAAGACGCAGCCAGCGAAACAGCGAACGAAGAAGTCAACTACCCCACGGCCCCGCCGCACAGGTTAAAGATCAAGCTAGGGCCTGTTTCGGAACGGGTCAGCGGTGCCTGATCTAGGTCAGGGCCTCGTTGACGATCGTGACGTGGTCGGCCTCGGCGGTCGTATCGTGTTGCCCGGTGGCTGCGTCGCGACGCTCAATCTCATAGCCGCCCGGGGCATCGTGGCGGGTGTGGACCGAGATGGACCAGTCGAGGGTCTCGTCGTCGGGGTAGATGACGAAGAACGTGTTGTCGGTGCTGTTCAGGTCCTTGAGCATCCTCCGTCGTTCGACGTGGCCGGGTCCTCGGCGTAGCCGCCGTCCTCGGTGTCGGCGTAGTGCGGCGGTGGCTGGGAGCGCGTGCGCCCCAGGATGCCGGCGTTCAGCCCATCCGGACGACGGCGGTGACCCAGTCGTCGATCGCGGCGACCATCACGGTCGCCTCGTAGCGGACCTGGAGCTTGTCGAACCTCGTGGTCACCGCCCGGTTGCGCTTGAGCCGGTTGAACACGCACTCCACCGCGTGACGCTTCTTGTAGTCCTCGTAGTCGATCTTCGGTGGCCGCCCACCCTTCGAGCCCCTCGCCAGCCGGTTGGCGCGGTGGTCCTTCTTGTCCGGGATCGTCGCGGCGATCCCGCGCCGACGAAGCTGGCGCCGGTTGGCCGCTGAGGCATACCCCTTATCCGCCCGGCCCCGGTCAGGGCGCGTCCGTGGCCGCCCGGCCCCGCCGGGACGCTGCACCCTGACCTGGTCGAGCACCGCGGCGAACTGCGGGCTGTCGCCCCGCTGCCCGGCGGTGACGACCATCCCCATGAGCTTCTGCCCCTGCTCGCATGCCGCGTGGATCTTCGTGGTCCACCCGCCCCGGGAACGACCCAGCCCGTGATCGGCGGGCTCAACCCCTGGCGGCTCCTTCTGCCCGGCGCTGTCCCGTCGGGCGCCAGCGGCATGCTGGTGCGCCCGCGTGATCGTGGAGTCGACCGAGACTTCCCAGCAGATCTGCCCGCCCCCGTCGGCCAGGGTCCGCAGCGCGTCCAGGACCTGGTTCCAGACGCCCTCGCGCTGGTAATGGCGGAACACCCGATACAGGCTCGACCACGGCCCATACCGTTCGGGCACGTCTCGCCACGGGCACCCCGCCCGGACCCGGTGCCGGATCCCGTCGACCTGCCGACGCAGGTTCCGCGCCGGACAACCGCACCCTGCGACCGGCAGCAATGCCTCGACCACCGCCCACGCCTCGTCCGTCAGATCATGCCGCCCAACCGCGTCGCCCACAGGCCCGCAGCAATGGCGAACCCGCAGGTCATAAGCCACTTCCGAACCAGGCGCTGCGGGTCGTCTTCGATCAGACGGTCGGGTCGGGCATGATCTCCCGGACCTCTTGCGCACAGCGGCACGCGGCAGCGATCTTGGCAGCCCACTCCAGCGCGTCCTCACGTGAGGGCACATCGATGATCGAGAACCCGCCGAGCACCGCCTTGGTCTCCGGGTACGGGCCGTCGGTAACGGTCCCGTCGGTGGCCACGACGCTCGCCTGCTGCCTTTCCAGTCCACCACCGAAGACCCACACAGCGGCGTCCTGAGCCTTACGCACCACCTCGTGCGAGGCCTCGGCCACCTCGGGCAACTCCTCCTCGGGGAAGGTCATCGCGCCGTCATCGAACGAGATCAGGTACCGCGTCATACATGGCTCCCTTGGCCGTTGGCCTCCTTCGGCCGCCTCTCACCCTACGACGAACGCCTCCCTTCAGAACCGACACTCCCCCTTGCTTCCGAAACAGGCCCTAGGTGGCGGATCACCGTGGAGCTCGGCGTCTGCCGGTGCGTGCCCAGCGGCACCCCCCGGCGAGGGGCAGACTTGCCAGGAACAGACGGACTCGGCCGCGAACGGGCACTGGGACGACCTGCTGCTGATGCAGGCAGCCGACTGCTGTCCAGTCATCCACAATCGGCGGCCCCTCTTCATCCGCGTCGACCCAGTGGGCCCACAGGCCGGATGCGCGGGCTCGATCGTCGCCCTGTGGCCGGACTACACCAAGCCGAAGACAACCTGAGAAGGCGTCCGCATTCCGTTCGGCCGTCTTGATCAGTCGAACGATGAGTTCTCGCGGACTCCCCGGTCAGTACGGGCATGACTGCAACGAACACGCCGCCAGTTGTCTCCCGCACGGAGTGGCTGGCCGCAATCGACACCCTGCGCGCCCGGGAGAAGGCACACACCCGGGAGGGCGACGCGATCGCTGCCGCCCGGCGCCGCCTGCCCACGACCGAGGTGGACCCCTCGACCCCGCTCGTCGGAGGCAAGGGACCCGTCCCCTTGATCGACGTCTTCGAGGGCCGTACCCAGCTGTTCGTGTCGTACCACATGTGGCACGACGGCCACCCCGCCGCCGACCAGTGTGAAGGCTGCACCTTCTTCACCGGCCAGGTCTGCGAACTGTCCTATCTGCACCAGCGTGACGTCACCTTCGCCGTCTTCTGCCAGGGCCCCTACGAGGAGTCCGACCGCTACCGCCGCTTCATGGGCTGGGACATGCCCTGGTACTCCGTACCCACAGAGTCGCACGAACGGCTCGTCGCCGGCCGTCACTTCGGGATGAAGGCGTGCTACCTCCGCGACGGGGACCGTGTCTACGAGACGTACTGGACCACCGGCCGCGGCGTCGAACCCATGGCACCGTCGTACGGCATCCTCGACATGACCGTCTACGGGCGGCAGGAGACCTGGGAGGACTCCCCGCCGGGCTGGCCGCAGCCGTACGAGACCCGCGGTCAGCAGTTCCGCAAGGACGGGCGGCCGACCGCGCAATGGGCACGGATCGCCGCCGGGCACGACGACGACCTCCACGACGGACAGGCCGGCACGGGCAGTTCGGGCTGCTGCTCCTGAAGCCGGGCCCGAAGGCGCGCCGTGCCCGTCGCGTGCCCGATGTGGCGGCGAACCACGGGGAACAGCGGGCGCTCGCGAAAGATCGCAAAGGGGGAGCGCCCCCCACCGTTCATGCTGGTCGGGGGCGCTCGACGTGCGGAGGGTGTGGGATTTGGACCCACGGTGACATCGCTGCCGCGACGGTTTTCAAGATCTCGTGGCGAGGGACGCAGCCCGGCGGCGCAACCCCCAAGCCCTGAACCGGCCGCTGCCGAATATGCCGACACCGATGGACAGAACGAGCAGCACGGATGAGGGCCCAACGCCAAGGGAAACCGAGTGGTGCCCGGCTGCTAGCGACAACACAAACATGGTCACCGTGAGGGTCGTTGCTGCCCCGGCGAGGAGTACCCCCAGTTCGGCCCACCACATCGCCCTTGTTGGTTGAGTCGTCACGGCATCGTTCTACACCACGGGCGGGGTCAGCGACCAGGCCCGCGGGAGCCGTGAACGGGACCATTCACGCACGTCAGCCGCGTTAACGCCCCCTTCCCGTGTGTGGTCAGTCGGTCAGGGGCTGCCACCGGTCTTCCTGCGCGGGGTCGATGCTGCTGAGCCACACCAGCGTCCCTCTGATCAGGCCGGGCTTGTCCCGCGTGGCCAGGGCCGGGGCTTCGAGCATGTCGGCAGCCTCTTCCAGGTAGGTGACCAGCGTGTCGAGTTCGTCGCTGGGGCCTTCGTTGTAGCGGGACCAGCGGCCCAGGTAGCCGGTCGCGGCGTCCAGGTACAGGCCCGAGGTGCGGTCAGCCACGCCGTAGGAGACAACCGGAATCCAGGCTGCCTTCCACGCGGTGATCCGGTCGTATTCGGGGCGGCGGGCGTTGAGGGTGTCCTGGTGGGCTTGAGAGTCCATCTGCTGCCGGTAGAAGGCGGCTACGGCGTCCAGGGTCATCAGGGCCTGGTTGCCGGGCAGGCATCCCGCGCCGTCGACCCCGTCGTCGCCCGCGGTCAGAAACCACAGGGCGCGCAGGCCGGCGGGTATTTGAATGCCGAGGTCCTCTTCCAAGGCGGTGATGGCGTTGGGGCTCACACCGGCGCGGAGCGCAGCGTGGGAGTCGGGGGCGTTGTGCTGGAGCCAGCGGGTGATGCGCTGCCAGGCGTCGGCGATCTCCCGTGCGGTGATCGCGTCGGCGGCAGAGTCGGCAGGCTGGTCCTGGCCTGGTCCTGGTCCTGGTCCTGGGTCCGCGGCGGACTCGGCAGAGGGGGCCGGGTTCACGTACCGGATCTCGATCCGGTCGGACTCGCGGATGTAGCCGATGGCCAGGGCGGGGCAGTCCTCGAACAGGTCGCCGTCGACCGTCACGGTGAGGATGCCGGGCAGACCTGAGGGCTGGCCCATGTCCGGGTCGTCGGCCAGCTGGCCAGCCAGGACCTTCAGGGCGTAGGGGACGCCGGCCCCGAGCTGGCTGGCGCTGTCGCGTAAGCGCGGGGGGATCTCAACGTTCACGGCCTGGTGCTCCCAACATTAGGAAATGACCAGTTCGCACAGGACGGCCGTCCCGTAGACCAGCGCACCGACGGCCACGCTCCCGGCGAGCCAGAGCATCGATCGCGGACTGGCTGCCGCGGTGGCGAACCGCATACCCGACCGGTTGACACCACGAGAGACGCGCAACGGGCCCTTACTGCGCAGGGCGAGCACCAAAAGTATCGCGAAGTCAAGGACGAGGAAGCCCAGTGCCGTCACCGTCGCCCAGCCCTCCAGCGCCCGGAAACCGAGCGTTTCGAGACCAACCAGCGGCTCGTCACGTACCGCGATCGTGGCACCGACTCGGGCATCGGCTTGGACGACAGCGGCGGGATCCACCAACCGACCGCTGGACGAACGCAGTTCGCCGAAGCATCTCGTGACCGGCTTGCCGGACTCGATCACCGACCCGCATGACTCGACGTGCAGTCGCCCCGAAGTCCCGGACAATCCGACGGCACCGGCGAACATCAGCCCCCCGAACGCGCTCAGCAACACGCCGAACACGAGGAACACCATGACAGCGACGACCGTCCTCAACTGCCGCCCCGAGCCGGAATTCACCCATTTTCCCGACCCCACCTGCTGCGATGCCCGGAACGCCCTCAGCCGTTCGGCCTTCCTGAACCGCCGTCTGGCCGCCTTCGAGGTCACAGTCCCTCTCCTGCCGCTCATCGCCAACGCTGCACCGTCCACCGCCACGGCCCTAGTCACCGGCAGATCGGAGGGCAGCGCAAGGGTACGTCCGGTTGCCGGCCACACGGTCACGTCAACCTGGCCGCCGCCTTGCCACTGCTGGAAAGGCCCCACGTCCCCATGCACCGCCTCGAACGACGGTCGGCAGATCAAGCTCAGGGCATAAGAGCCAGTCGTACCTCGGGCCAGACCGCCGCCCGAAGCGGCACCCGATCATCCTCACAGTCGTACCTCGTGGCCACGGCGCGGTGCCGTTTTGAAGCGGTTGATGCCGCACTCGACAGCGTGCCGAGCCTTGTAGTCCTCCGGGTCGGGGCACCCTGATGCGGCCCAGGACGAGCTCGAACTGCGGGGAGTCTCCGCGCTGCTCACGATGGACATGGGCTTTGGCCCTGCTCGACGGTCAGGTGCAGTTGGTGGTCAGTCCGCCGCGCGAGCCTCCGAGGCCATGGTCGGCTGGCTCGGTGGCGACGCCGCCGGGCGGTTCCTTCTGCACGTCCCCCGTTTCCCGCGCCCCGGCTGCGGCACGCCACAAACCAAGATCATCGCCCGACCGAGATCATCTCCATCGGGGAGCACCACGCATACCCAGGCGCCGCCGCCTGCAGCGACGCCAGCCGGCCGAGCCCGTTGGCGGTGCCGGCCGCGACGAGGCTCTCGTGCTTCTGCTCCAGGGCGGCAAAGAGGGAACCGCCCGGCAGCAGACGCTCGTTCGCGGCATCCTCGAGCTTGGTGAAGTCACGCATCTGCTCCTCGATGAGCAGCGACGGGTCCACGTGCCGGTTGAACGTGGCGATATCGCTGCGGCCGGTGGCGTTGCCGGGGGACTGTGTGTCCCCCTCAGCTTGTCGGCCCGCGTGCGAAACGATCACAGCATGAGGTCCGTGAAGCGCATAGGCACCTGCCTGGGACGCCTCAGCCAGCAAGGAAGGCGCGCAACGTCAGGCATCTACGGGACGCTGGAACACGGCTCTACAGCCCGCCTGAGGGATACCAGGACCAGGACGGCCCGCAGACCCGCCGCCCGCTCGGCGACCCCCAGCACGCGGACCCCGCAAGATTCTGGCTGGCGAAGACCGTCGCCACCGAAATCCGCCTCTTCGACCGCTAGAGCCCGTTTAAGAAGCCGACTGGACCGGCGGATCGGCGCCCCTCCGCTTCCCATATGCTCGTGCGATGATGTCCGATGAAGCCACCCACCTACGGTTCTCGTTAAGGTGGGCCACAGTCACGCGCAGATCGACGAGCAGCTCGCGCCGGCGATAGAAGCGATCTGGCGCAGCGGATTCGAGACCTTCACCTGCTGCCAGGACCTCGGCGAGAGCAACGCGGGCTGGGTGGAGACGCTGCCGCATATGGCCGGATATGTCGAGTCCCGTCATGGCTGGATGCTCATCGACTTTCCGATCGACAGCGGCCTTGCCTTCCTCTCGGCCGTGGCGAACGCTGGCCCACGAGACGCCTTCTACGTCCGGATGACTCATTGGGCGGCTCCGGACGCGTGGGACGTCAACGTCAAGCCCATGGACGTTGCGATGCGTCAAGAGCAGGTGGAATCGCAATTCCGCCTGCAACTGCTGCAGGTGAGCTTCCCTGCGTACGACCTACCGGAATTGACTCGGCGCCTCCGCGAGCATGCGGCGGGGCGCTCGGTAGCGCCTGCACCCGCTGACTGGAGTACCGTCGGCCGCTAGACAGTTTCTCAGAAGTGCTGATCACAGCCATTCGTTGATGGCCGCGATCAGGACGGCCGCCTCGTAGCGGCCATCAACGAATGGCTGTGATGACAGCCCCGGCTTCTCCTATCGCTCCTTCGCCGCACGGAGCGAGTAGACCTGTGGGACGCGTTGTCCTGCGGGAAAGCGGAAGTGACCGCGGCTGTGCTCGTGCAGGAACTCCAGGCGGAGGCCGGCGGCGATGAGGGCGCTGACGACATCGCCTATGCCGTGCCGCCATTCGATCGTCAGGGTTGCGATGGTTGGCGCGCTGGGGTCGGCGTAGGTGCCGGGCGCGTCCACGACGATCGGGTCGCGGTGAAAGTAGTTTGTCTCGATGGTGCGACCGTCATCAGCGAGGACGTCGGCGAAGGGATAGAACTCGGCCAGGTAGAGGAAGCCTCTGACGCGACAAGCGCGGCCACTGTCCGCGCCCACCGGTCAATGTCCGGAAGCCAACACAGTGCACCGAAGCCGGTGTAGACGATGTCGAAGGTTTGCGTGTCCAGCGAGTGGACGGCGTCGTATAGGCGGTAACGAACCGGGCAGCGGCGCCGATCTGCGCGGCGAGATCGCTGGCCACCTCCACGGCGGGCGCGCCGGTTTCGCCCAGAGTGGTCCCCGGCCCCCGGGCCGGGCGATACCGTGGTGAGACACGCCAGTCACGCGCCTTGGAGCCCTCGATGAGCGAACAGCCGGCCCCCGCCGACACCGCCGCCCGGCAGCAGCTGGAGCCCGCGGCCGCCGACGCGGTACGCGCGTACGCGGCCAGGACCCGCGCGAACGCCGACCAGTTCGCCGCCGTCCTGGAGGACATCGCCACCAACGGCCTGCCCGACCCCGAGCAGTGCACGCCGTGGGAGGAGCTGCGCGAGGCCCACCTCGCCCGCCTCGCCGCCCAGCGCCCGGCCGTCGCCTGATGGCCCCGCGGCACAGCCCACGCCGCGCCAGGATCGCCTTCTCCGACTCCGCCGCCAAGCAGCTGGAGAACATCACCAGCGAGGCGGAGGTCCACGCCCTGGACCGCGCCCTGGTCGTCATCTCCGTCGACCCGGACGTCGGTGAGCCGATCCCCGCCGACACCGCCGGCCCCCAACTGCGCCAGTACGCCGACGAAGTAGAGCAGGTGCGCGTCCTGTACTTCGTCACCGCGCTACGCACCGTCGTGGTCGTCGCCTACATCGAGGTCTAGATGATCAATTCCGAGGGATGCCTGCGGAGGGTGTGGGGTGGGCGGCGGCCGAAGCCACCGCGAGACGGTCAGGCGGCGGGCTGCCGGCCCTGGTTGTCGAGGTGGCAGCGGGCGGTCAGGCGTCAGGGTCGACTTCGGGGTGCGTGAACCGCACGGGCTTGCCCAGCGACCGGGCGTAGGCGATTTCGGCTCGGGTGCTGTCTCCGATGTAGTCGCCGACTACGAGCACCTCATCAGCGAGCCGGATCTTCGCCCGGTGCAGATCGTCGAGTCGAACCTTCAGCGCCTCGGCCTCGACAGGATCGGACCAAAGTTCGTGCGGCGACTTCATGTCACAGCCCGGTTTGACGACAATCTTTCCGGCTTTGGTCTCCCGTAGATCGGCCTCGTTCATCTCGGTCATGAAGCGGGTGGAGCCGCAGATCACGACGATACGCGGGAGGCTCAACAGCTTCTTCGCGTCGGCGAGCTTCTCCTCGGGGGTGAGCAGTTGCGGGTATGACACTGGTTCCTCCTGGTGGTGTGGTCCAAGGGGTGCCTGCGGAGACGAGAACGAGGGTGTCCAAGATCGTTTTGTGACGAACGACGTGGACACCCTCGCGACAGCACTCTATGCGACGACCGACGACGTGCTGAAGGAGCATCCCGACCTGGCGCCGTGGCGCCCGCCGGTCGGCATTACGCCCCGCCTGAGCGATGCCGAACTGGTCACCCTCGCCACGATGCAGGCCATACTCGGCTACACCTCCGAGGCCAAATGGCTCCGCCATGCCCGTGCCCACCTGCGCCACCTCTTCCCCTACCTGTCCCAGCAGCCCGGCTACAACAAGCGGCTGCGCAAGGCCGCCGGTCTGATGCGAAGCGTCAACCGGATCCTGGCCACCACCACCTCGGTGTGGAGCGACGACGTATGGGTCGTGGACTCCACCCCGGTGGAATGCGGCCGCTCCCGCGAGACCGTCAAACGCTCCGACCTGGCAGGTTGGGCCGAATACGGCTACTGCGCCAGCCACAGCCGCTTCTTCTGGGGCCTGCGCCTGCACCTGGTCTGCACCCTTCAGGGCCTGCCCATCGCCTTCGCCCTGACCGGGGCCAAGGCCGACGAACGCGAGACCCTCCTTGACCTCCTGGCAGCCGAATGCGAGCTTCTGCGAGAGCGCCCCCGACAGACTCTCATCGGCGACAAGAACTACTTCGGCCGTGGTTTCGAACGCGAACTGTCCGAGCATGGAGTCCAGTTGCTGCGGCCTGCCCGTAAAGGTGAACGGGAACGGCCTGGCGCAGCCCTGTTCAAGCCGCTGCGACAGGTCATCGAATCGATCAACGAGACCTTCAAGGGACAGCTTGACCTCGAACGGCACCGAGGGCGCACACCCGGAGGTGTCATAGCCCGCGTCATGCAACGCATCCTCGCGCTGACCGCCGCGATCTGGCACAACGACGCCACCGGACAAACCGTCCTACGCTCACTGATCGCCTACGATCACTGACCCCTTGGACTAGATCATCTAGCCGCCGAAGGAGCCCGAGTGCCGACCAGCCTCACCCAGCTCAGCGCCGACCGGGAGCTCACCGCCCTGCGCCGCCCGCTGACTGCAAGGGCACGGCGACCGTGCTCCGACAGGGCCCGGCTGCAGAACCCGGCGGGGCGCCGGCCTGGCTGCTGTTCCTGTGCTCCGAGCACTCCGACGAATTGCCGGGCTGGCCCGGCACCGTGGCTGACACCGAGGACCCGCTGACGCTGTCGTGCGGGGCCGCGCTGGACTACCGGACCACCGAGCAGGTCCTCCAGTCGCATGCCGACCTGTGGCTCACGCCGTTGACCGGGGTCGACCCGGCAACGCACGCCGGTGCCTGGCCCGAGACGCTCGGTCAAGCACACCGCCTCCTGACCGCCCGCCTGGCGAAGGCCGACGGCGAGGGCGAGACGCTGAACAGCCTCACAATGATGCTGCGTATGGCAGCCGAGTACGCGGAGGCCGGCAACCTCTACCAGACGACGGGCCCCCTCGGATACGGCGAGACTCTCTCTCCCGCAAGCTGTAGCCGCAGCTGCTTAGTACACCCGGAATGCACGGACTGCTCCTGGTGCTGCTCGTCCTCCTGCTGCATGGCTGCTGCACCGCGGGTCTGATGTGCAGCGCAGCATTCGCACGGCCCAGGCAGCACACCGGCGCTGCTCGTGCAGCAGACTCAGATCAGGTGAGCAGCAGCCACGGGGCCAGCCACCACCACCCGGTACCTCAGCATCGTCGTCTCGTCCGCGGGCCGGAAGCCGCTGGTCCACCAGAAGCTGCTGCGGCCCGGAGCGGTCATCCCGGCGGACTTCGCGTTGCGCAGCCGACATGACAGCGACAGGGTGTTCGCAGCAGGCACATTGAGCCCTGCACTCCGATACGACGGAGTCAGCGGCCGGGGGGAACCACTAGCGACTGTTCGGTTCGTAGCCACTGATGACATACACGGCCTCGTCGTCCACCGCGTTCTCCTCCCAGTCGAGCGAGATCCGCACCGGGTGGCCGTCGTCCGCGTACTGCGCTTCGGCCCGGTACGCCTCGTCGTGCCGGGCCTGCTCAAGCTGCTCCAACAGCTCGCCGATGGTGGGTACTTCAGCGGGCGACTGCTTCACGACTCGCCGACTGCTCTCGTCGAGGCCGACCGCCTCCGCCACCCTGCCGTCCCGGACGGTCACCTGGAAGGCGCCGATGAGTGTCCGTTCCCCTTCACTCGACGTGAGCGTGTAGGTGTACGACGAAGGTTTCTCCCAGCTGGTCAGAGCCTCAGCGCTCTTCGCCCTGGCCCCCTCAGCGGACCCTCCGGAAACCGATGACTGGGTGCCACAGGCGGCCATCGCGCACATCAATGCCCCCAGCAACACGACAGGAGGCACGGAATGGGAACGGATATGTACCGCAGGCATGTCGGCAGTCCTTTCGAAGACGGTCACCGCTATGACGGCGGCCGGCCGAAGAACGTTCGGTAATGCGGCTGCTCTTGGCGGATTGCGGCCGCGGCGGCATCGTGGCGGGAACCTGGGCCCTGACGTCGAGTCCGTGTCCGTCCAGGACGACGCGGCGGGTGCCCCCGGCCTGCGGAGACACTCTGCTGTTTGACGCTACTTGACGGCCTTCAGAGCATCGACGACCCCGAAGCC
>NZ_JBEOVA010000081.1:0-10843 GCF_040295225.1 Streptomyces sp. NPDC002896
GCCGCATCGGCACCGCAGTAGTGCAACTCCTCATCGACGCCATCGAAGGCCTCGATTCCGACCAACCGGTCGAGCAGGTGATACCGACAGAACTCTTCGTCCGGTCCTCCTCCCAGCGGCGGCAGCCACGCCCCATGGTCAACCCACCCCGCTCCCCCGGCCCGGGATAGGCAGTGACCGTCGGCGTAGTGGCGCGGAGCGCGGAGTGCGCACCAAACCCGCCGGTCAGGCTTGCCCGGCGCAGAAGAACGCCGCGGTCGGCGGGCTGTGAGGAGGTGACACGGCGCGTGAACCAAGATGACTGCCGTGCTTCAGCAGATTCTGGCACGGTCGGGCGGCCGGGCGGTCATTTGCCACTGCTCGGCGGGGAGCGTGGCTATCTGCCCCTCGGCGACTGACAGGCGACGGTGGGCGAGCTGATCCGGGGCGCCCATGTGGTGCTGCTGCCCCCCTTTCGTGCACGACGCGCCAAGAGCCCCCGGAACTCGCAGTGTCGGCTACGGTCGAGGCAGCCCTCTCATGCTCGGTTACTCCCAGAACACGACGTTGCGTCGTACCGGTACCGTCGAGGGGTCGGTAGCGAACAGTTCGGGCGAGTGCGCGCGGATGCGTTCGATGTCGCTGAAGACTGCCCGCAGGTGGGTGCGCATGGCGGTGCGAGCAAGCGGGACGTCCCCGCTGACGACCGCGTCAAAGATTTCGTGGTGCTGGGCGGCGAACACGGCTGGGGAGACGTTCTCGTGGAGGCCGAGGCGCCTGGCCCGGTCCAGGTGTCCCTTGGCCGCGGCGACGGTGGTCCAGGCATTGCCGTGGCCGCTCAGCCGCATCAGGCCCTCGTGAAACGCCTCGTCCAGCTCGAAGAACTCCTCCAGGCCGAGGTCCACACGCTGCTGGCGTTCCAGGTTGCCGCGCAGTTCCTCCACGGCCGCGGCGTCGAGCTGCGCTGGCAGATCCTCCAGTGAGGCGAGTTCGACGGCCTCTCGCAGGAACTGTGCGTCGGCGACCTGCGCCGGATCCACCCGGGAAACGAACGACCCGATCTTCGGAAACACCTGCACGAGACCCTCCTGGGCCAGCAGGATCAGGCTCTCCCGTACCGGGGTGCGACTCACGCCCAGTGACGCCGCGAGTTCGTTTTCCGACAGCGCGGTGCCCGGGGCGAGTTCGAGGGTCAGGACCATCTGACGCAACTTGATGTAGATCGCGCGCCGACTCGTCCGCCGCCCGTTTGATTGAGCCATGCGCCCATCGTATCGGTGGGCGCGGAGCCCATCGGCGCCTCCGCCGGTCCCGCTCCCGCCTTCCCGCCGCGTGGCCCGTGCGGCAGGCGATCTGGGTGACCATGCCTTTGAGCTGCGACACCGTCGCGGGGCCCCACAGGTAAAACATGACGACGCGAGTATTGCCGTACTGCACGACAAGTGCTTGTATACAAGTACTTCACGACAGCGACTGTCCCGATTGGTCCGTACGATTCCTCGGTCCGTCGACGAGTGCCCGCGCGGTGGAGTCGTCGCACGAAGCCGTAAGGAGAACCACCTGTGAGCAAGATCGAGCGCGTCGACGTGTTCGTCGCATCTCCCGGGCGCACGTTCGTCACGCTGCGCATCACCACGACGGACGGCGTGACCGGACTCGGTGACGCCACCCTCAACGGCCGCGAGCTGGCCGTCGCCGCCTATCTGCGCGACCACGTGGTCCCGCTGCTGATCGGCAAGGACCCCGCCCGCATCGAGGACATGTGGCAGTACCTGTACAAGGGGGCGTACTGGCGGCGCGGGCCCGTCACCATGACGGCGATCGCCGCCGTCGACACCGCGCTGTGGGACATCAAGGGCAAGACCGCCGGACTGCCCGTCTACCAGCTCCTCGGCGGACGGTCCCGCGACGGTGTCCTCGTCTACTCGCATGCCAGCGGCACCGACGTGCCCTCGCTGCTGGACGACGTCGAGCGCTACTTGGAGCTGGGCTACAAGGCCGTCCGGGCCCAGGCCGCGGTGCCCGACGTCGGCGGCACCTACGGTGTCCGCAAGGGAAAGGTCTACGAGCCGGCCGCCACCGACCTGCCCGACGAGCAGCCCTGGGACACCGAGGCCTATCTGGGCTTCGCCCCCACCTACCTCGCGGCGGTGCGGGAGCGCTTCGGATTCGGCTTCCACCTCCTGCACGACGTGCACCACCGGCTCACCCCGATCGAGGCGGGCAGGTTCGGCAAGAGCGTCGAGGACTGCAGGCTGTTCTGGATGGAGGACCCGACACCGGCCGAGAACCAGGAGGCCTTCCGGCTCATCCGCCAACACACCACGACGCCGATCGCGGTCGGCGAGGTGATGAACTCGATCTGGGACGTCCAGCACCTGATCACCGAACAGCTCATCGACTACGTACGCACGACCGTCGTCCACGCGGGCGGCATCACCCACCTGCGGCGGATCTTCGACCTTGCCGCGCTCTACCAGGTGCGGACCGGCTCCCACGGCGCGACCGACCTCTCCCCCGTCAGCATGGCCGCCGCCGTGCACCTCGACATCACCGTGCCGAATTTCGGCATCCAGGAGCACATGGGTCACCCCGACGAAGCCGCCGAGGTGTTCCGCACCGGCGTCGCGTTCGCCGACGGCATGCTCTATCCCTCCGAGGAGCCGGGCCTAGGCGTCGAGTACGACGAGAAGGCGGCGGAACGCTTTCCCTACCAGCGGCGCTATCTCCCAGTCGCGCGCCGTCTCGACGGCTCGGTGCACGACTGGTGAGCACCGCCGGCCTCCCCAAGCTTGACCGCACGGTGCTCTCCCGGCTCGCGCCCGAGCAGCGTCCCGCGGCCGACCCCGCCGAACTACGCACCCGCGTCCTC
This sequence comes from Streptomyces sp. NPDC002896, assembly GCF_040295225.1. Taxonomy (NCBI): domain Bacteria; kingdom Bacillati; phylum Actinomycetota; class Actinomycetes; order Kitasatosporales; family Streptomycetaceae; genus Streptomyces; species Streptomyces sp. NPDC002896. The sequence continues at coordinate 2,852 of NZ_JBEOVA010000081.1, forward strand.
CACTTCGGCCTGGGCGCCTTCCACCGGGCACACCAGGCGGTCTACACCGAGAACGCCTCCGCCCGGTCCGGTGAACCCTGGGGCATCACCGCCGTCGCACCCCGAGCGATGGAGACCGTACGCGCCCTGCGGGCCCAGGACTGCCTCTACTCGCTCACCGAACGCCGCCCGGGTGGCAGCGTGTCCCGTGTTGTGGGCGCGGTCACCGACGCGCTGGCCATGGGCCCGGACGCCACGGCCGTGGACGCGCTGCTGTCCGACCCGGAGGTGACGGTGGTGACCCTGACCGTCACGGAGAAGGGCTACCACCGATCCCCCCTGACCGGCGGACTGGACACGGCTGCGCCGCCGGTCGCCGCCGACCTGGCGGCATCCACCGGTGGCTCTCTCACGACGGTGATCGGACGCCTGGCCGCCGGACTGGCCGCGCGGATGCGCATGGGCGCACCCCCGGTCAGCGTCGTGTCCTGCGACAACATGGCGGGCAATGGCGCCGCGCTGGGCCGGGTCGTCCGCGACTTCGTCCGTGCCTCCGGCTGGCCGGACCGCGCGGAGATCCTGGACCGGATGGCCGAAGCCGTCGCTTTCCCCGCGACGGTCGTGGACCGGATCGTGCCTGCGACCAGCAGCGCCGACAAGGCGGCAGCCGCCGCCGTGCTGGGTGTGCACGATGCCGCCCCCGTCGCGGGTGAGCCCTACCGGCAGTGGGTCCTGGAGGACTCGTTCGCCACCGCGCGGCCGCCCTGGGAACTGGACGGCGCCCTGTTCGTCCCGGACGTCGCGCCCTACCAGCTCACCAAATTGCGACTGCTCAACGGTTCCCACTCGGCCCTGGCCTACCTCGGTACGGCCGCGGGCCACACCACGATCGCCGACAGCATGGCGGCCGGCTGGGGCGAGCGTCTCGTCCGGGCGCTGTGCGCGGAGGTCGCCCCCACCCTCCCCGCAGGCGGTCCCGATCCGGGCGCGTACGCCGACGATCTCGTCGTACGTTTCCGCAATCCCGCGATGCACCACCTACTGCGGCAGATCGGGTCCGACGGATCGCTGAAGATCACGGAGCGCTGGTTGCCCGCCCTGCGCACGCTGCGCTCACGTGGCACGAGCACCCCGGTGCTCGAACTCGCCCTCGCCGCCTGGGTGCACGGCACCCGCCGGGCCGACACCCTCTCCGACCCCGCGGCCGACGCACTCGCCGCCTGCTGGAGGCCCGTGACCCGCCCCGCCCAGACGGTACGCGCGCTGCTGCGCGTCCTCGGCGCGAGGGACCTGGCGGACGACGACGCCCTCACCACCGCCGTCGCGAACCGGCTCCCCGCTCTGCGGGCCGGCCGCGTCGAGATCTGAACCCACTTCGCCCAGCCCCCGACACTCCGCTCACCCAGCCTCCTGACACTCCCCACCGTCCCCGAACAACGGAGTTCACGATGAAGGACAGCGCCATAACCGCGCAGCAGGCGCACCCAGTGCAGCGCACCACACGCGATCTGACCCGAGCCGCCGTCTCGGGCTGGCTCGGCACGGCCATGGAGTTCATGGACTTCCAGCTGTACTCGCTGGCCGCCGCGATCGTCTTCAACAAGATCTTCTTCCCGGACGTCAGCCCCGCCATCGGGCTGATCGCCGCGATGGCCACGTACGGCGTCGGATACGTCGCCCGGCTCGCCGGTGCCGTCTACTTCGGGCGGATGGGCGACCGGATCGGCCGCAAGAAGGTCCTGTACCTCACCATCCTGCTGATGGGCGCCTCCACCACCCTCATCGGCGCCCTGCCCACGTATGCCACGATCGGCATCCTCGCGCCCGTCCTGCTCGTCGCGCTGCGGCTCATCCAGGGCTTCGGCGCCGGTGCCGAGATCGCCGGGGCCACTGTGCTGCTCGCCGAGTACGCCCCCGTCCGACGGCGCGGTCTGGTCTCCTCGCTGGTGTCGCTCGGCACGAACTCCGGAACCCTTGCCGCCTCCGGACTGTGGGCCGTCCTGCTCGCCGTACTGAGCGAGCAGCAACTGCTCTCCTGGGGCTGGCGGCTGCCCTTCCTGCTGAGCTTCGCGCTGATGTTCTTCGCCGTCTGGTTGCGCCGCGGCCTCAAGGAGAGCCCTGTCTTCGAGGAGCGGCCCGACGTGGTGGACGGGGTGGCGCTGGCTCGTGACGAGGTCGAGTCCGCCATCGCCGTAGCCGATGAGCACCGGGGCGACGTCCTGGCAGCGGGCATCCGCCAGCGCAAGGGCAAGGCGTTCTTCCTCGCACTGGGTCTGCGCTTCGGCCAGGCGGGCAACTCCGGGCTGATCCAGACATTCCTCGTCGGCTACATCGCCACCAACCTCGCGGTCGGACGGTCCGTGCCCACGGACGCGATCGTGTACGGCTCGCTGGTCGGCTTCGCCACCGTGCCGGTGGTCGGTCTGCTCGGAGACCGCTACGGACGCCGCGCGCTCTACCTCGCCCTCACACTGCTGACCATCGCCGTTGCCTTCCCGGTGATGCTCCTCATCACCTCCGGCTCGACCCCGGGCCTGATGCTCGGCATGGTGCTCGGTCTGAACGTCGGTGTCCTCGGTCTGTTCTCGCTGGAGAGTGTGACGATGGCCGAACTCTTCGGCTCCCGCACCCGTTTCACCCAGCTCGCGCTCGCCAAGGAGATCGGCGGCATCCTCGCCACCGCGATCGGCCCGGTCCTGGCGGCAACACTCACGGCCGTCACCGGCAGCTGGTGGCCCATCGCGGCAATGCTCATCGTCTACTCGCTCATCACCATGGTCAGCGCGTTCCTCGCACCCGAAACGCGCGGACGCGACCTGGTCCGGCTGGAGGACGCCGTATGAGGGCGGTCGTGGTGCACGGTCCCGGCGACGTACGCATCGATGAACGTGCCCGACCAGTACCGGGCAGGGGCGAGGTGCTCCTGGCGCTGGAGTGGGGAGGGATCTGCGGTTCCGACATCGCCTACTGGAAGACAGGGGCATCCGGTACAGCCAAACTCGCGCACCCGCTGGTGCTCGGTCACGAAGTCGCGGGCCGGATCGCCGCACTCGGCGACGGCGTCACCGGCCTCGCCGAAGGACAGCCGGTCACCGTCCACCCGGCGCAACTGGTCGGCGACGGCGCCCTGCCGAAGAGGATCTCCGGACGCACCAACCTCTACCCCCGTGTCCGCTACTTCGGCTCGGCAGCCTTCGACCCGCACACCGACGGAGGGTTCAGCGAGTACCGCACCGTCCGCGCGGCCCAGATCCGGCCGCTGCCGGACGGCGTCGACACCGAGCAAGGCGCCCTGGCCGAACCTCTGGCCGTCGCCCTGCACGCTGTCCGCCGGGTCCCCGAGCTGAGCGGCAGAACCGTTCTGGTCAACGGCGCCGGACCGATCGGCTCCCTGGTCGTCGCCGCTGCCAGGTACCACGGGGCGGCCACCGTCGTCGCCGCCGACCTCACCGCATCCTCACTCGCCATCGCCCGCTCCATGGGCGCCGACGAGACCCGCGACATCTCCCGCGGTGACGACCTGCCCGAGGATGTGGACGTCGTCTTCGAGGCGTCCGGCTCACCCGCCGCCCTCGGGCCGGCGCTGCGGGCCACGGCCCGCGGCGGCACACTCGTCCAGGTCGGCAACCTGCCCGGGACCGCCGCGTCCGCCGTCCTCGGGGACCTGGTGACCCGCGAGATCACCTGGATCGGCTCCTACCGCTTCGTCGAGGAGATCGACGACGCCCTGCACGCCCTGCGCGACGGCCTCGACGTGACACCACTGATCACCCACCGCTTCCCACTGGAGCAGGCGGAGGAGGCACTGGCCGTCGCCGCTGACCCGAGGAGCGGCAGCAGCAAGGTCATGCTGCGCCTGGCCCGCGCGATGCCCGGGCACGCGCCCAGCGCCTGACCCGCAACGGGCCGAGCACGCCCTGCCCACGCCTCCCGGACTCGTCCCACACGCCATCCGTCAGGAGTATCCCTTTGCCCTTGCAAGCCCCGCCCCGTCCCGCCGCCGAACAGGAGCAGACGGCCGACGTCGTGTGCATCGGCGAGACCATGTCCGTCCTCAGCCCACCAGATGCCCGCCCGCTCGCCGAACAGGCCACGCTCAGGGTGGCCATCGGCGGTGCCGAGTCCAACGTCGCCTGCGGTCTGGCCGGTCTCGGTCACCGCGCCGCATGGCTGAGCCGCCTGGGCGACGATCCGTTCGCGCGCCGCATCCTGGCGGAACTCACCGCGCGCGGAGTGGATGTGAGCGGTGTCGAGACCGACCCGGCCCGCCCGACCGGGGTCTACTTCAAGGACCCTGGCCCCGACCGTACGCAGACGCACTACTACCGCAGCGGATCGGCCGCCACACTGATGGGACCGGACCTGGCCCGGCTGCCCGCACTACACCGCGCCCGCATCGTGCATCTGTCGGGCATCGCCGCGGCTCTCTCCGACAGCTGCGCCCAGCTGCTGGAGGCAATACTCGTCCGCCGCACCACCGGCCAGGGCGTCGAAGGAGATGGCCGGCCCGGCGATGCACCGGCCATCTCCTTCGACGTCAACCACCGCCCCGCGCTCTGGCGCGAGAGCACCACGGACGCCGCTCGGAGCCTGCTGGCACTCGCCCGCGCCGCCGACATCGTGTTCGTCGGACGGGACGAGGCCGAAGCCCTATGGGGCACCGCCCACCCGGACGACATAGCGGCCCTGCTCCAACCCGCGCCGACCGTCGTCGTCAAGGACGCCGAGCACGGAGCTACTTCCTACAGCGGCGGCACCCGGACGTTCGTCCCCGCACTGCCCACCAAAGTGGTCGAACCGGTCGGCGCCGGCGACGCCTTCGCGGCCGGCTACCTGACGGGAGTACTCGAGAACCGCGACGAACGGTCCCGGCTGCGCCTTGGCCACCTGGCGGCCTGCGCCGCGCTCCGAACCAGAGACGACGTTCCCGCCATGCCGCCGCGCTCGGAGACGGACCGTTACCTCGCCCTGGACGACGCCGACTGGGCCGCGACGGCACCGCGGTGAGGAAGCCGGCACGCCGACCCCACCACGCCGAAGGAGAACCCCTCACATGACCGCCGACTTCCTCGGCCAACTGTCGAAGGACCGTGTGATCGCCGTTGTACGGGCACCGAAGATACCCGACGCCGCAGCGCTGTGCGAGGCGCTGCGCGCGGGCGGCATCCAATGGATCGAGTTCACCCACACCACGCCCGGCGTCGCCGCGCACCTGCGCCGCGCGGTGGCCGACGGCCACGACGGCGTCGGCGCGGGCACGGTGCTCACCGCTTCGCAGGCCGCGGAGCTGATCGACGCCGGCGCCCAGTACCTGGTCACCCCCGGCTGCCGTCCGGACGTTGCGAAGGCAGCAGCCGCGGCCAAAGTGCCCGTCGTCATGGGCGCCCTCTCTCCGACGGAGGTCGGGCTCGCACTCGACCTCGGCGCGGACGCCGTGAAAATCTTCCCCGCGCGCGCTTTCGGCCCTCGGTATCTCCAGGACCTGGCCGGCCCCTTCCCGGACGTACCGCTGGTGGCCTCGGGCGGCGTGAACGCGGACAACGCGGCCGGTTTCCTCACGGCCGGTGCGCTCGCGGTATGTGCCGGCTCGGAAGTCGTACCGCCCTCCGTGGTAGCCGCCGGTGACTGGCCCGAGATCACCCGACGCGCCCGCGTGTTCACCGAGTCGCTGCAAACCGCCTTCCCTGACCTGTCGGGTTCCAGAACTCGGGCCGGGTCTGTCACCAGCAGCAGTTGGTAGCGCACCGGCCCCGGGTTGTGCCGCCCGAACCACGACACGGTGCGCGGACGGCACAACCGGTACGGCTTGACCGGCTCGGCATTGTCCTGCGGCTTGAGTCGCCCGGCTGCAATCACGATGTTCGGCTGAGCTTCCCGACGCCGGCCGGCGACCTGGAGCAGCTGAACGCATGCCTGGATGCCTTGCTCGACCAAGCCCGCCACGGTCGGCGACCATCACATTGACCGCCCCCTAGCCCCTCGCGTGCCGTCGCACGAGGCCCGGGGGCGTGCCGGGGCGGACTGGAACGTCGCCTCTACCTGGACCGGGCTGTTGCTCGCCGCAGCGGTCCAGCGCGGGTGGCGCGCGCGGAGAACGGCATGCCGCAGCGGGCGACGCTGTCCTCCGCGGTCACCGCGGAGGCGTGGAACCCCGCTTCTCGTGGACAAGCGCTTTCATCCACCCCGTCCCGGAATGGGGCATTCCCGGCTAACCTGCTCCAAGGGGGAAACCGTATGGTCGAGAAGATACGGGCGGAGCAGTCACAACAAGGCCAAGGGTGGGGGCCGTTCGTCCTCGCGGCCACCGTAGCGCTCGCCGCCGCCGCTGTCGCCGCCCCCTGGACCCCGTGGTCAGACGAGGGCTTCGGGCACGCGCCGTGGTGGGTGTGGGGTCCGCTGATGGGCGCGGTGGTGCTGTTGGTGGCGGGGTTAGGGGAACGGAGGTACACGGCGTGGGCCGGGGCGACCGGCGGCGCTGCCGTGGTGGCGGGCGTCGTGAGCTTTCTGGCCTGGCCGCGCGAGAAGGTCGTCCTGGACGGGCGGACGGACGATCAGATCCGTGCCCGGCCCTGGTTCGAGGACGTTCCGCCTGAGGAGTGGCACAGACTGTACGCGGCCGAGCCGCCGGCCGCTCCGCTCGCCTGTGCCCTTGCCGCTGCCGTGGTGGTAATGCTGTGCGGCGTGGTGCTGGTCCGCCGCCGACGTCCGGAACCGGATCCCGAGGAGTACGTACGTCCGTATGTCACCGGGGACTCGATGCGGCGGCACGCCCGCCGGATGATGGCGGCCGGGCTGGCCGGAGTGCTCGTGGGCGGGTTGCTGGGGGCGGGCACCGCCGCGGGAGCGAGCGGGCTCCAGCGGGAGCGGATGGATGCGTTCGGGCCCTGGTGGGCGCAGCTCGCCGACTCCGCGCCGGTGCCGGAGGGCAGTCTCGACGACGGCTCCTTCGAATGGGACGGGAAGGAGCGGTTCGACCACTTGCCGCAGCGGCCGGACCGCGTGGCGTGGCGGCACGACTTCAAGGGACCGGTGGCCCTCAGCATGTGCGGCCGCGGCGATCGGGCGCGCGGCACGCTCGTCGCGCTGGAGGAGTCGGAACAGCATTCCGTAGTTGCGGGGTACGACACGCGGGACGGCAGCCGACGGTGGTCCCTCGCCGTGCGCCGTCAGGACACCGCAGCGCTGAGCCAGGTGGCGGTCGGCGAAGGGTGCTCCGTGCTGGTGTTGATCGGCACCGCCCTGCTGGCCGTCGACGCCTACACGGGGCAGGTGCGGGGCGGTTCGGTGCTCCCACGGGCCCGTGAGGGGGCATGGCACTTCATCACACTGGCCCCTCAGGAGCATCCGCTGCCGCGGCTCGTCGTCCTGGCCGAGGCGGATTACGCGCATCTGACGGCCTGGGAGGACGGGATCTTGGCCGTACGGCGCAGCGATGCCGAGCCTGTGGCCTGGGCCGCCCGCAGGTACGGAACCTGCACCCATCTCATCGGCTATTACCGCAACGAGCCCGAATCCGGGCAGCTGCTCATGGACGACTGTGCGGACCACTCCGCCGTCGCCACCCTCCCCGAGCCCGAGGCCCCGGAAGAGCTGCAAGCGAACCGACGCCCGGAATACCGGCTTCCGCCCCTGCAACCGCTACTTTCCCGGGCAGAAACGCCCGTTCCCGATCCTCCTCGGGGCTGCCGGAGCAGCCCCTTGCGCCTGGTGTCGGCCTCGGTCACCACCTTGGTGGAGACGGAGTGGGAATGCGCCGGTAAGGCGTACCGGGCACGGATCGACCTCTCGGACAAGGAGAACACGCTCGACCAGAAGTGGGTGAGGTCACCGGTGGCAGATGCGGCGCCCGACGCTACGTTCATCAGCAGCGAGGGGGTCCACCATCTGCTGGAGGCATGGGGGGACACCGTCACCTTCGCGGCCGTGAGCGGCCGGGCTTGTGTGCCCGGTCGTTCACACCTTGTCGCGCTCCCGACTGCCCCCTACGACAGGACGGTCACGGGTCGCATCTCC
>NZ_JBEOVA010000082.1:0-8991 GCF_040295225.1 Streptomyces sp. NPDC002896
GGCCCCGCCCGCGCCGCGGGGGGGGGCCCCCCGGGGGGGGGGCCCCCCCCCCCGCGTCTCTCCGTCAGCGGTCAAGGGGGACAGCCCCGACTTGTACCAAGCGGTTGCACGTTCTGGAACCCGAAGAGGTTCTTCGGGTCCTGGAGGACCACGAACTTCTCCTTGGTGATGGCCGGGTCCGTGGTGAAGATGTCCGCGGCCTGCACGGTGTTCTTCATCAGCGCCGCCTGGGTCAGGGGGCCGCCCGCGTCCAGGGCCTTGAAGGACTTGAACTCAAGGTGGTCTTCCGCAGGGCAGGTCGCTGAGCCGCTGGGGCGTACAACGGCTGACCGCAAGGCGCGGCAGTGACCAGTAGCGGGACCGGTCAAAGTTCAGTGAGATCGGCCAACCTTCAACGAGACGGGTCAAAGCGGCCACCGGTAGCCTCGCCCGGGTGATGGTGGGCACCGAAGACACGCGGCTGGTCGTCCTGCGCGGGAACAGCGCCTCGGGCAAGTCGTCCGTCGCGGTCGGCATCCGCGATCGCTTCGGCCGCGGCCTGGCACTCGTCGGCCAGGACAACCTCCGACGGATCGTCCTGCGCGAGCGCGACCGGCCCGGCGCGGCGAACATCGGCCTCATCGACACCGTCGCCCGCTACGCCCTCGACGCTGGCTATCACGTCGTCCTCGAAGGCATCCTCTACGCCGACCACTACGGCGCGATGCTCGCCCAGCTGCGCGCCGACCACCGCGGCCCGACCCACGGCTACTACCTTCACGTGCCGTTCGAGGAAACCCTCGCCCGCCACGCCACCAAGCCGATCGCCCACGAGGTCGGCGAGACGGAACTACGCGACTGGTACCGGCCGCTTGATCTCCTGCCCGGCGGCATCGAGACCGTCGTCGGCGCCGACAGCACCCTCACCGAGACCGTCGACCGCATCATGCTCGACACCGGCTTGGCCGGCCTTCCCGCACTGGAGCACTGAGGGCTCGGCCCTCTGGCCCGGCCCCTCACCTCAGTAACGCGCGGAAGCCCGCACTCTCAGTCGGTCGCATCGTGCTCGGCACCGGCCTGGCCCGCCTTCCCGCCCTGGAGCGCTGACACCCAGCGGCCCCATCGAAGGCGGCCTGCCTGGCACCGGACCAGGCCGCCTGGCTCGCGATATAGCAGCCCGACCGGGGGCGGGGCCTGCCGACGACCGCCGTCGAGCCCCACCCCTCGGGCCATCCAAATCCCCAGGGCCTGTCCGGTGTCCTCCCCGCTGACCGGACGGGCCCTGGTCCTCCCAACGTGCCGTCAGAGGCCCACCGAGGAACCGACGGAATGCTGTGACCTGCTGAAACGTGGCATGCGCCGAGTGATGGTCCCGCGTAGACGCGTGGAGATTTCCGGTGGACTTCCATACGCCGGCGGCGTCGGCCTGGGTGGCCGAGGCGGCCATCCCGGATTGGGGACCCGTTGATGACGAACGCTTTGAAGGTGGTGAAGCACCGACGCATGATGCGGTGGGACAGCAGGAGCTCGACCTGAGCGGGGGCCCACGGGCGGGAGCAATCGCATGGCTGCTGCCGTGCAACCTTGCACCCTCCTCGGGCGTGACAAGGCGGTGAGGGCACGACCCCTCAAACCAGTGATGTGGAGGGGGCAATGCGCGATGCACGCGTCTTCGACGATTTCTACGCCGGCCATGTGCGTCGGCTGACCAGCCAGATGTACGCGATGACAGGCAGTCTCGCCGAGGCCGAGGACCTGGTGCAGGAGGCCTTCGCCCGGGCCTGGCAGAACTGGGAGAAGGTATCCGGCTATGCGGACCCGGAGGCATGGGTGCGTTCGGTGGCCTGCCGTATCCGGGTGAGCGTCTGGCGGAAGGCGGCCAACCGGCTCACGGCCCACCGCCGCCACGGCATACCCGACGAGGTGCCCGGTGTCAGCCCTGACTACGTCGCGATCGTCGCGGCGTTGCGGCGCATCCCCTACGAGCAACGGCGGGCGATCGTGCTGCATCACCTGGTCGGGTTGTCCGTCGAGGAGACTGCACGTGAAACCGAAGTCGCGCCGGGAACGGTCAAGGCCCGGCTGTCGCGCGGGCGCCAATCGATGGCGCAGCATCTGTCCGACATCGCGGGCGACCGCCCGGGCGGTGCCGCCCGCCCACCCGGTTTGCGGCCGGCGGTCTCGGCACCCGGCATCGCTCCCGCTGTCGCAACCGACATCCCCGGCTCCGCCGACCAGGAGGTGCACCACCATGACTGAGGACTTCGAGGCCATCCTCCAGGGAGGGTCTGAGGAGCTCGCCGCGCGAACCAGCGCCCAGCCCGCCGCAGTGGTCCGGGCTCGCGGCGACGAGCTGCGGCGCCGTCACCGGATGGCCACCGCCGCACTGGCCGTCGCCCTGGTTGCCGCGGTGGGCGGCGGCACCTTCGCCGTCAGCGGCCATTCCCACCAGGCCCCTCCGCCCGAGGCGGTCGTGAGCCCGACCACACCGGCCACGTCCACGGCCCCGCCGACCGTGACCCCGAAGACCCCCAGCGCGGCGCCGGACGACCCGGCGGCCACACCCCCGTCGACCCCTTCACCGCCGTGCCGTTCCCTGGTGGTGCCACAGGAGGTCAAGGACGCGGTGACCCTGGCGTACCGGCGATCGCAGCCGGGGCTGGTGCACATCGCCCCGGTCAAGGGCACCTTTTACTACGGCGAGTGCGACGGCGTCCTCTACGCGGGGACCTCCTTCACACCGACGGCCGACGCCACCGAAAACGAGCTGGTCCAGCTCCAGGACGAGGGGGGCGCGGAGAAGTACTTCACCAAGGCCAAGGGCAGCGCGTGGACCTTTGCAGCCAGTGACGGGCTCCCGCGCGATCCCCGGGGCTGCGCCGCCATCCCCGAGATCCCGGCACAGCTGGCCACACTCTGGGGCGACTGCCTTGCCCGGCCCTGACCCCGCCAGACCGGGCCATGCCCGGGACTGGAGCGCTCTGCTCCGCACCTGACCTACCTCAAGGACCGACCTGGCCCGCGCCATCGCTGTTCTGGCACGAGCCCAGCAGGACGACACCTGGAACCGGCAACAGATCTCCAACCAGCTCCGGTCCCTACTGTGCGAGTACTACCCATCCGCCCTTGATGCCTTCGCCACCTGGCAGAACGGGCTGTGCCGCCCCCAAGCCCGGGAACTGCTCAGGCTCGCCCCGACCCCCACCAGGTCCGCACGACTGACCCGCACGCAGATCCGGGCCGCCCTCAAGCGCGCCGGCCGCAAACGCGGCATCGAGACCGAAGCCGACCGGATCCGCGACGCGCAGCCGCCGCTGGTCGAAGCGCGGCCGGCGCCGGACTCGACGACCTGAAGGCGACAGCGGTATCGGCGACCGGCTGGTGGCCGACCGCCGATACCTGTCACGTCAGGCCTGTGACGTGCCGCCCCGGCCGAGATGCCGGAGGAAGAACCGGGCCGAGTTGTCGATCTCGAACCTGGGCACCTGGTTATGCCTGCCCGGGTTGGCGTGCAACGTCTTTTCCTTCGAGGCGAAGGCGTCGAACAAGGCGAGACCGGATTGGCGGTCGATTTCCTCGTCGTCCCACGGGAGCAGGAACTCGATCGGGATGGTGATCTGCCCCGCCGCCTCGATCAGGGCCTCGTACACGAAGACCCCACCGAAGGCCGCGGCGGTGATCCGGGGTTCGATTGCCGTCAACAGCAGCCCGATCGCGGTGCCCAACGTCATGCCGCCGTAGCCGATCGGCGCTTCGGTGCCGATCTCGGACAGGGCCTGGAGGGCGTCCAGGGTCGCCTGCCATTCCGGCACGGCACGCTCCGCCAGTGAGGAGTTGTAGTCGACGATGATCGGGCGGATCGGCTCGCCTGCCGCCCGAGCCTGCAGGAGAGCGGCGACCCACTGTTCGTCCTCCGCGTTTCGCGGCCGGTCGCCGTGTCCGGGCGCGTCGATGGCGGCGACGGTGAACCCGTAGCTGATCACGTAGTGGTGTGCACGGGCCAGGATTCCCGGTGCCCTCTTGTGCAGGCCGCCGCTGTGACCCATCAGCACCAGGGGCGCACCATCGGAGCCGGATGCGGGCGACCAGAGCACACCGGGGACCTCACCCACAGTGAAGTCGCGTTCAAGGACACCGTCCGACGATGTCTCCGCAGTGAAATGCACAGAATGCATAGGTCTTGCCTTTCGGGAGTGCCTTGTTGTTGAGGCGCTCCCGGCGACACCTACGTCAATCGCCGACCGTGAAGAAGAGGGGGAGCACCCACATCGATACAGCGTTCATGGGTCTCACCTCCTCGCGCGGTGTCACGGTCGCCCGGACGCTATCAGTCCGGGCGTCATCGCGGCCAACCCATTTTCCTGCCGACCCATCTGCGTGGACCCGGTCGGCCGTTTCACCGATGTTCGCCTGTGAAACACCGTCACCCGGCGGACGGGTCCAGGGCGAACCGTGTTTCATGAGTTGGTGCAAACGGCTCGACAGTTTGAAACCACTCAAGAAACAGTCGGGGCTCGTGAGCGACGACTTCAAGCCTGACCGCGTTCAGCCTGGGCATCACCGTGCCGGACGCGGCCCGGGCCAGGGTGTCCGCGCTGCACCGGGCCCACCCGGTGGACTCCACCAGGGCTTTCAGCATGCAGCCGGTCAGCAGATGAACGAGCAGGCAGGCATGCGGAACACTTCAGCCACAGAACGGCGCGATCGGCCGGAAAATGCTTAGCCCGGCGGCCGGGTACTCGCGTATGGTGATCCGCATGGGAACTCTGTGATAGCCCCGCGCACGACCGCGTAGAGCTCTGCTCCGCCGTCGTAGCGCTCATTCGTCCTCACGAATCCGTTCTATCGGCATGGCCGAGAACAGGGGCTTTCGCATGCGTGCGTCACATTCCTCACCTTCCGTAAATTCCTCACAGCTTTCCCTGCACGGCGTCACCAAGCGATACTGCGACCGCACCGTGCTCGACCAGGTTTCCTTCAGCCTCGCCCCCGGTGAGAAGGCCGGCGTCGTCGGTGACAACGGGGCCGGGAAGTCCACGCTGCTCCGTCTCCTCGCCGGCGAGGAGCGGCCCGACGCGGGTGAGATGAGCGTGGCCGCGCCCGGCGGGACCGGGTACCTGGCCCAGACTCTCGGCCTGCCCGCGGAGGCCACCGTCCAGGACGCCGTCGATCTGGCGCTGGCGGAGCTGCGTGCGCTCGAGGCAGCGCTGCGGCAGGCCGAGGCCGCGCTCGCCGAGGCGCCCGAGGGCGAGGGGCTGCAGGATGCTCTCGCCGCGTATGCGCGGCTGACCGAGCAGTACGAGGCTCGCGACGGGTACGGCGCCGATGCCCGCGTGGATGCCGCGCTGCACGGGCTCGGTCTGCCGGGGCTGGACCGGGGCCGGCGGCTGGGGACGCTCTCCGGCGGCGAGCGGTCGCGGCTGGCGCTGGCCGCGACGCTGGCGTCCCGGCCGGAGCTGCTGCTGCTCGACGAGCCGACCAACGACCTCGACGACCGGGCTGTGGGCTGGCTGGAGGAGCATCTGCGGGCCCATCGCGGAACCGTCGTCGCGGTCACCCACGACCGGGTGTTCCTGGAGCGGATCACCACCACGGTTCTGGAGGTCGACGGCGGTTGCGTCTCTCGCCACGGCAACGGCTATGCCGGTTACCTCACCGCCAAGGCCGCCGAACGCCGGCGCCGACAGCAGCAGTACGACGAGTGGCGTGCCGAACTCGACCGCAGCCGTCGGCTTGCCGAGGCAGGCGTGGCTCGCCTGGACGGCATCCCGCGCAAGATGCCGAAGGCCTGTTTCGGCCACGGCGGGTTCCGGATGCGAGGGCGTGCGCATGGCGCGATGAGCCGTATCCGCAACGCCAAGGAGCGGGTCGAGCGGCTCACCGCGAACCCGGTGACGCCGCCGCCGGACCCGCTGTCCTTCACGGCCCGTATCGCCACCGCGGGCGGGCCGGGCAAGGCGCCGGCCGCGGAGCTCGACGGTGTGGTCGTGGAGAGCCGCCTGCACGTGCCGGAGCTGCGGCTCGACCCGGCCGAGCGGCTGCTGGTCACCGGCCCCAACGGCGCAGGCAAAAGCACCCTGCTGCGCGTTTTGGCCGGGGAACTGCTGCCGGACGCAGGCGCGGTGAGTGTTCCGGGGCGTGTGGGGCACCTGCGGCAGGAGGAAGCGCCGTGGCCGCCGGGACTGACTGTGCTGGAGGCGTTCGCCCACGGTCGCCCCGGTGACCGGGACGAGCACGCCGACCGGCTGCTGTCACTCGGTCTGTTCGACCCGGAGGCGCTGTGGCTGCGCGTCGGGGAGCTGTCGTACGGGCAGCGGCGCCGAATCGAGCTGGCCCGGCTGGTCAGTGAGCCGGTGGACCTGCTTCTGCTGGACGAGCCCACCAACCACCTCTCGCCGGCGCTCGTGGAGGAGCTGGAGGAAGCGCTGGCCGGCTACGCGGGCGCGCTGGTGATGGTCACTCACGACCGTCGGATGCGGACGCGGTTCGTCGGCTCCCGGCTGGAACTGCGCGAGGGGGCCGTCGCCGTCGGGCGCTGAACGAGTGAGGGGCTGGTGCCCTGAAGCCGGAGAGGGCGTTGCCACCGGCAGCGCCCTCTTGGCACTGGGCTTGCCCCCTTCGGCGCCCGCGTACGCGGGCCCGCGCTTCTCGTGCGCTGACTATGAATGTTCACCGGGTTGGTGACACCGACCGAGGGCGTGGCAGGGGAGATGGTTGCCTCACTCTCGACCGCTGTGGCATCGCGGTCGAGAGTGAGGAGAGCAGCGCGGCCGAGTCGGTCCCAAGTCCGTGGAGACGATGACGATGGGGTCAGTGCACGCTGACCGCGACCTCGCCGCTGTAGGTCTCGCGGGTGTTGACGATGGGCTGGGGCAGTCGCCCGGCCGCTTCCCGCATCCCGTTCATGCCGTCGAGGAAGGCGTGCTGTGAGGTCCAGTGCTGGGTCACGACGACCGTCTCCTCATCAGGGTCTTCAACTGTTGGGAAATTCGCTTAAGGATCCGTGTGGATGCTACCTAGCAGAGCCCGTAGGGATCGGTAGCCAATTCTGTGCCCTCCCTTGCGATGGTCTTCAACTAGTGGCGGTTCGCTGTGTGTTCCTGGGCGAATCGAGCGGTGTTGCCGGGGGTGCGTGTCTTTGTGTGATGGTCGGTCGTTAGACCGATTGGGATGCGGGGGTATGCCCGGTTCGGGGCTGTTCGGGATCGTGCGGGAGGGGTGGTGGGCGTGGCCAGGTTGATGGCGACGGCGACGTGCACCGCCTTCCGTGGCGTTCTCGAGGGCAGTGGTGAGCGGGTCGGGCAGCGGGTGCTGTTCGAGCGGGTGTCCTTCCTGGCCTCCATGTGCCAGGAGTTGACCCGGTCACTGGTCGCCTCCCGGTGGGATGAGGCCTCGCTGGATGTGTTTGCCGCCGGTGTCGACGGGCAGGGTGAGGACTTGCCGTCCAAGGGGTGGATGGCGTTGCGCCGCCTGGACTGGCAGGACACCGCCGCACCTGCCGAGGGCGTGTACGTCTCGGACCGGGTGCGCCGGGCCGCCCAGGAGTACGCGGCGCGCGCGTTGCGGCTGGCCGTGCACCGGCGCACCATCGTGGCGGCGATCCTGGCGACCTGGCCCGTCGATCCCCACCGGCGCAGTGAAGTGGAGTGGCGGGCGTTGCGGGCCGTGCTGCCGTCCGGGGTGAGCGGTGCGGAGCTGCGTAACCGGACCCGGCAGGTGCGCGGCTATCTGCGTGAGCACGGGCAACTTCCGGCGGGACTGTGCGAGCTGGAGGGCCCGCCCGAGGTGGCGGCGCAGGTGCTGCTGGCGGCGATGGACCGCCAGCAGGTCACCCTGGCACGGGTGGACGGCACGACGGCGCGGCTGCGGGTGAAGCTCCCGCTGTGTGCGGCCCCGGCTTCGGGGCGGGAGTGGGCCTGGCATGTGATCGATATCCGGCTGCCGGGCACCGTCGGGATCGACGCGGTCCTGCACACCCCCACCCTGCGCCCCACCGGCACCGGCCGGATCGCCGTCGACCTGCCACACTCGCGCCCCACGCCCTCCACCAAGGCGAGCGGGCACCGGGTAGCGCTCGGTTTCGACTGGGGCGTCAATACTCTGCTCACCGGCATGGTCGGTCGCCTGGCCGGGCGGGGCGAGGCTCGCCGGGTGCTCACCGACGGTCGCCCCCTGATCTTCGACGCTACGACGATCAGCGCGAAACTGCACCGGCTGCGCACCCACCGTGAAGACCTCGCCACCCGACGCGACCACTACCGGGCCCTCGCCCACGGACTCGGCTCCCCCTACCTGGCCTGGGGCGAACTCCTTGAGCGGGCGGCGGTGCTGGAGGTTGAGCATGTCCGGGTGTGTGCCCGCATCCGCCGCCTCAATGACGCCCTGGCCTGGGCGGCGGCCCGCTGGGCCGTCGACCAGGCGGCCGCGCTCGGCGTCACCGTGATCTACCTCGAAGACCTCGCCACCCTGGAAGCCCGCGGCCACCGGCGCGGGAACGCCCGGCTGTCGGGGCAGGTGCGCGGCACCGTCGCCGAAGCCATCCGTCACCTGGCTGCCAAGGCCGGCATCGCGGTGGTCACCGTCCCGGCCCGGGGCACCTCCGCGATCTGCCCCAGGTGCCTGGGGCGGCTGGGCCACCACCCGGCCCCCGACCGGCTGGGCGAGCGCGGCTGGAAATGGGCCCACTGTGCTCACTGCGGCCTGTCCCTGGACCGCGACCACGCCGCTGCCCGCCGCATCGTCTCCCGCGGCCTGCTCGCCCAGACCCACACCACCACCGACCGCGCCACCGGCACCCGCACCATCCGCACCCCCGTCGAGGGCACTGTCACCGTGGCACGCCGCCCGAAGCAGACCACCCGCCGCCTGCGCCGCGCCCGCCGGACACAGGCCTTCCCACCCCACCCCCGCGGACCCAACACCACCCCCGGCAAAGGCCGCCCCACCCCCAGCAGGCCAACCGGCCTGCCCCACCGGCGCACCCCACACAACGCCGGTCAACAAGCCCTGGCC
>NZ_JBEOVA010000083.1:0-8122 GCF_040295225.1 Streptomyces sp. NPDC002896
ACGCAGCGACTTGTTCGCACTTCCTAATCGGCGGCCGAGTCGTCGTGGGGAACCGGGCGGCCAAGCCATCAAAGCCATGATCGGCAGCTGCCTGACAGCCACACCCAGCTCCCCTGGGCGTCCTCACCCTACGAACGGGAGGACCGGCCCGATCCAGAAAGGTAGAGCTGCCTGATGCCCTGGGGTTCGTGCTGGTGGGCACGTTCGCTGTCTTCGCGCTGGGCCTTGCGTCTGGCGAGAAGCTGTTCGGCGCCCCGTCCGATCCGGCGGCAACGACCGGATACGGTCTCATCGATGCGTGGGGACAGGGCTTCTGGTCCCTCATCACCTTCACACTCCAGATGGCGATGATCATTATCGCCGGGTACGCGGTCGCGGTCTCACCTCCGGTCGGCAGGCTCATAGCCAGGGTCGCGCGGGTACCTCGTACTCCACGCGGCGCCATCGCGTTCACCGCGGCCGTCGCCATGGTCAGCTCCTACCTGAACTGGGCGTTCAGCCTCATCTTCACAGCGATCCTGGCCAAGGAGATTGCGCGTCGGATCCCGGGCGTGGACTACCGGGCGCTCGGTGCAATGGCCTTCCTCGGTCTCGGCACCGTATGGGCCCAAGGCCTGTCCGGGTCGGCGGCGCTCCAGGTGGCCAGCGCCGCATCCAGCCCGCCTGCTGTGCAGAAGGTCATCGCGGAGGGGCGTGGCAGCGGGCTCATCCCTCTGACCGACACCATCTTCCTGTGGCAGGGCATCGCAGCCACAGCGATCGTCTTTGCCGTCGCTGTCGGCACGGCCTGGCTCCTGTCGCCCTCACCGGAGCGCGCGAAGTCCGCCGAGCAATTGGGCATCGACCTGGGTCCCGGCGTGGGTGAGGAAGGCTCCGTGCTGCGTCGCAACCGGCCCGGCGAGTGGATCGAGTACAGCCCCGTGTTCGCGATCCTTCTGTTCGTGCTCGGTGTCTGGTACCTGGCACGGCACTTCGCACGCGCCGAAGGTAACGCCCTCAACGCGCTCGATCTGAACACCATCAACCTCATCCTCATTCTGCTGGCGCTCATCCTGCACTGGCGTCCGATACGCCTTGCGCAGGCGGTCAAGGACGGGACTCCGGCGGCCTCGAGTGTCCTGCTCCAGTTCCCGCTGTACGGCGGTATCTTCGGAATGATCGCCTTCACGGGGTTGAGTAAAACGATCGCCGGGTGGCTGGTTTCGGTATCGAACGAGTTCTTCTACCCGGCCTTCATCGCCGTCTACAGCTGCGTACTCGGTGTCTTCGTGCCCAGCGGCGGCAGTAAGTGGATGATCGAGGCGCCCTACGTCCTGGATGCGGCCAACCAACTCCATGTGAATCAAGGCTGGGTGGTCGTGGTGTACGACCTCGGTGAGGCCAGTGCCAATCTGCTTCAACCGTTCTGGATGCTGCCCACCTTGACGATCCTCGGGCTCAAGGCCCGCGACATCATGGGCTACACGTTCTCCATGTTCCTGGTCTGCTTCCCTGTCGTGCTGATAGTGGTCACCCTGTTCGCGCGTACTCTGCCCTTCCCCTGACCACGGACCACGTGTCAGAAACCGGCACCTCACCCGCGCCGGCACCGTTCAGCTGTGCGGCTGGACGATGTCGACCATCCAGGGGACGCCGAAGCGGTCCGTGCACATGCCGAACACGTCGCCCCACATCTGCTTCTCCAGCGGGACGGACACGGAGCCGCCAGCGGACAGCTTCTCCCAGTAGCCGCGCAGCTCGGCGTCGTCGTCGCCACTGAGGCTCACCGAGAAGTTGCTGCCCGCGGTGCGCTCCACGCCCGGTGGGGTGTCAGCACCCATCAGGGTGAATCCGCTGGGCGTCTCCAGCATGCCGTGCATGATCTTGTCGGCCTCCGGGGTGCCCTGCCGCCCGAACTCTCCGAAGGTGTTTAAGCCTCAGCGTGCCGCCGAAAACCTGCTTGTAGAACTCCATCGCCTGCCGGGCGTCACCGCCGAAGCATCATCCGCGCACCCTACCGACGCGCGTCAGTCCTTGTAGTCGGGGGCGATCCGGTCGAGGAGGCGCAGCATCGCCGCCCAGGCCAGCTCGTACGCGTCGTCGTCCTGGAAGTCGACTGAGGCCTCACCGGCGAGTTGCTGCGCCGTGTACTCGCAGACCTCGGCGGGCGGGATGACCAGCGGGCCGCCGCCGGCCTGGGCGGTGACCTGGATCTCGCAGGCCTTCTCCAGGTAGTACATGCGCAGGAACGCCTGGGCCGCGCTCTCACCGACCGTCAGCAGCCCGTGGTTGCGCAGGATCAGCGCCGGGTGGCTGCCGATGTCGGCGACGAGGCGCCGCTGTTCGTCGAGGTTGAGGGCGACGCCTTCGTAGTCGTGGTAGCCGACGCGGTTGTAGAACTCCATCGACATCTGGTTGAGCGGCAGCAGTCCGCCCTGCTGGGCGGCGACGGCGCAGCCCGCCTTGGTGTGGGTGTGCAGCACGCAGTGGGCGTCGGCGCGGGCGGCGTGGATGGCGCTGTGGATGACGAAACCGGCGGGGTTGACGGGGTACGGGGTGGGCTCCACAGGATTGCCGTCGAGGTCGATCTTGACGAGGTTGGAGGCGGTGATCTCCTCGAAGAGCAGCCCGTAGGGGTTGATGAGGAAGTGGTGGTCCGGGCCGGGCAACCGCAGCGAGATGTGCGTGAAGATCAGGTCGGTCATCCGGAAGTGCGCGACGAGCCGGTAGACGGCGGCGAGTTCGCGGCGCAGCCGCAGTTCCCCGGTGGCCGCGGCTGCGGGGGTGAGGAGTTCGGTGGTCATGCGGTGGCTCCTTCGGCGAGGACGGCGGCGGGTTCGGCAGTGGTCGGGGTCGGGTCGACCACAGGGGTCAGGGGCCGCCCGGTGCGCAGCCAGGCGATGACGTTCTCGGCCGGCTTGCGGACGTACGCCCGGCGCGAGGTGTCGGACAGGAAGGCGCTGTGCGGGGACAGCTGGATGCGCGGATGGCCGCGCAGCGGGTCGTCCGCGGGCGGGGGTTCGACGGGGAACACGTCGAGGGCCGCTCCCGCGATCCGTCCGCTGTCGAGGGCGGCGAGCAGGGCGGCCGGGTCGACGAGTTCACCCCTGGCGACATTGATGAGGAAGGCACCGGGCCGCATCCGGCCCAGAAGCTCCGCGCCGACCATTGCGTGTGTGGCTGGCGTGAGCGGAACATGCAGGGACAGGACGTCGGACGCGGCGACCAGCGCGCCGAGATCGTCGTACCGGTCGATGCCGGCCGGCCAGTGCTCCGGCCCCGGTCCTGTGTGCGGGTCGTAGGCCGCGATGCGCCCGAAGACGGGGGCCGCGAGGGCGGCGAAGCACCGGGCGATGCGTCCGAGTCCGACCAGCCCCAGGGTCAGATCGCTCGCCCGGCGGGGCAGTTCGCCGCCCGCACCGATGAAGTCGGCGTTCCAGCCGCCGGACCTGACCACCGCGTCGGCCCGCGGAAGGCGGCGTACGAGCGACAGGGCCGAGGCGAGGGCATGGACGGCGACGTCCTCGGTCGCGGCGTCGGGGAGGTTGGCGACCCACAGTCCGCGGCGCCTGGCCGCTTCCGTGTCGACCATGTCGTAGCCGGCGGACATCGTGGCGACGATCCGCAGCCGCGGCAGCCGGTCCAGGAGGGCGGCGTCGACGCGTGCGTATCCGACGATCAGGGCGACGGCGTCCCCGGCGAGCGCGGCGATGACGTCCGGGTCGCGGCTGTCGCCGATGCGTACGTCGAAGCCGGCGTCGGTGAGCAGCCGGGCTCCGGGCTCCGGATCGAGGTCCTCGGTGTCGGTGAAGACGACCACGGGCTGACCCATCCATCCTCCACAGATGATTCGTCGGTAAACAGCGAAGTGAACTTACGATTCATCCTGCAGGATTGTCCACCGCTACCGGCCCGTACGTCCGTGACACCCGTCACCCGTCGGCGGGCGACAACAGCGGTGGCCGAGAATGTCTGCGGACCCGGGCGCACCACGCCTCCCGGGCCGCCGAGCCGAAGGGATCAGCCCCGGTGGATCTGGACCGCATCGACCTCGCCGTCGTCCGCGAACTGCAGACGGATGGCCGCCTCACGTACGAGACGCTGGCACAGCGCGTGGGCCTGTCTCGCCCGGCGACCCGGGCGCGTGTGCAGCGACTGCTCGACTCGAGTGCGGTGCGGGTCGTCGCGGTCATCCACCCCGCGGTGCGCGGACTGACCGCATCCGCGCATCTGTCGATCGACGCCCACGGCGAGGCGGAGCGGGTCGCACGGGAGATCGCCGCGATGCCGCAGGCGCCCTTCGTCACGCTCACCGCCGGCCGGCGCGCGATCATGACCGAGCTGCGCACGGCGGGCTACGGGGAGCTGGACCGGGCGATCGAGCAGGTGCGGTCGCTGCCGGGCGTCTCCATGGTCGACCCGTTGATCGCGATCCGGCACTTGAAGGACCCCTACCTCCCGGCGGAGGAGCCGACCGTGTCGGCGGACGAGCTCGACGCGACCGACCGGCAGATCCTGGACGAGCTGGAGCGGGACGGCCGGCTGCCCTTCGCGGAGCTGGCCGAACGGGTGGGCCTGTCGGCGGGCGCCACCCGCTCCCGCACCCTGCGCCTGCTGGAGGGCGGGGTGGTGAAGGTGCTGGCGCTGGTCCGCCCCGAGGTGCTGGGTCTCGGCTATCTGTGCGGTTTCGCGGTGCGGGTCGAGGGGGCGCGGGAGCCGGTGGCGCGGACGCTCGCAGGCTTCAGCCGGGTGTCGTTCCTGTCGGCGTGCATCGGGCGGGCTGAACTCGTCGGCACGATCACGGCGGAGTCGCTGACGGCGGTACGGGCGACGCTCGACGAGATGCGGGCGTGCACGGGCGTGCGTGAAGTCGAGAGCTGGGTGCATCTGGAGCTCGTGAAGGAGCGGTACGACCTGGAGTCGCCCGAGGCGTAGCGCACGAGACGGCAGCCCCCATCCCGACACAGACGATACGTAAGTGGCGAATCAGAAAACTTCCGAAGGGTTCTTCTCATCAACCTCTGGCCAAGTTGTCGTTCGCCGGGCGCGCTGGACCTGGTCTGTTCGGTAGCGGCGGTAGCCGGTGTCCGGGTCGACCACGGCTGGATGGAGGAGGCCGACCCCGTCGTAGCACCTCGGGGCTGTCAAGGTCGGCATCCGGTGCGAGACGCAAGCCGCTCCCGTCCTGGTGGGCACCTGGAGACCACTCATCACGCGCCGCGAGCCATGAGGAATGCAACCGGTCTGTGGGTGCGATGAGTTCAGGCATACGAGCGACGCTAGCACTCGTGCTCCCCCTGTGATCAGGTATTTTGCGCTGGTCCGGGCCCACGGCTGCTCGCCGAGTCAAGGGGCCGAGGCGGAACGAGAGCAGCGAGTGGAGGGCACCAAACGCCGCGGGCCGATCCGGGCCGATCCCGAAGACACGCCCAGGCGACCGGGGCAGTGCCGCGAACGCACGCTGATACGCCTCCCGGGTTCGACGAGGTGCCGCACCTGTCCGGCGCGGTCATCATGGTCATCCAGGGCCCCGTCCGACCATCAGGAGCGTTGGGCGGGAGGGAAGGTGATGACAATGGAACTGTTCCCGCCGATCCCGCTGGCCGAGTGGCGCGACACCAAAGACACGCTCCATCGCTTCGCGCAGATCGTCGGGAAGGTCCGCCTCGCTGCCAGCGTCCGGCGTAATCACTGGTGGAATGTCCCGTTCCACCTCACGGGGCGCGGCATCACCACTCGCCCGATGGGACAGGTCGACGGCAATCCGATCTTCACGATGGACTTCGACTTCGTCGGACATCAGCTGGCTGTTTCGACTCTGGACGGCCGGGAGATATCCCTCCCGCTCATCGGCCAGTCCGTGGCGTCCTTCCACGACGCGGTCATGGGCTCGCTGGCCGCGCTGGGCATCCGGGTGCAGCTCGACGTACCCAGGCCCTTCGACCTGCCCGACGCCGGCCGGCCGTTCGCCGAGGACACCGAGCACGCGACCTACGATCCCCCGCAGGCCAACCGCTACTGGCGGGTCCTCAGCCAGGTGGCGTCAGTATTGGAGGAATTCGCCGCAGGGTATTCGGGGAAGGTCAGCCCGGTACACCATTTCTGGCACACCTTCGACATCGCCCACAGCCGGTTCTCCGGGCGTCACATCGAGCAGCCTCAGCAGA
Source organism: Streptomyces sp. NPDC002896 (assembly GCF_040295225.1). Classification (NCBI taxonomy): domain Bacteria; kingdom Bacillati; phylum Actinomycetota; class Actinomycetes; order Kitasatosporales; family Streptomycetaceae; genus Streptomyces; species Streptomyces sp. NPDC002896. Next base: position 6,147 of record NZ_JBEOVA010000083.1, read on the forward strand.
TCGACCCGGTGACCCGGGAGGCGTACTCCCGGGAGGTGATCAGCTTCGGCTTCTGGTTCGGGGACGACACCTTCCCCGAGCCCGCGTTCTACTCCTACACCGCTCCGGAGCCCGCGCACCTGGCCGAGCAGCCGCTCCGGCCCGCGGCGGCACGCTGGATTGCCCGGGGTAACAGCCACTTGGCCGTGCTGCGGTACGACGAGGTCCGTACCGAGGCCGACCCGCGTGCTGCCGTACTCGCCTTCTACGAGAGCGCGTACCGAGCCGGCGCAGGGCGCGCCGGCTGGGAGATCGAGCGGATGGCATGCCCTGGCGGGGTGACGGACCCGCAGCCGTGGGCCCACGGGCCCGGTGCCGCGTCCGGCTGAGGCCAGCACGCCGCCGCGGCCGGCCGTCGGCGTGGTAACCGCGGCACCGCCCCGGTCAGGTGTCCGTGCGCGCCAGCACGCCCTGGAGCAGCCCCGTCGCCTGGCCCACCTCGATGAGGTAGCCGTCCGGATCGCGCATGTAGCAGCGCAGCTCCGCACGACGATCGATGGGCGGCGTGAGGAACTCCACTCCCTTCGCGACGGCCTCAGCGTGGAAGCGGTGTATGTCGGCCACCCGCACATTCAGAAAGCTGGAGGCGGTGTGGGGGTCCTCCGGGGGGCGCAGCACGACATCCGGCTTGTCGTCGGTGGGCCCGCCGCCCGGGTTCATGATGATCCAGCTGTTGGCGACCTTGATGATGCAGGGATTCTCGTCCAGCACCACCGTTCCCCCCAGCACGTCGGCGTAGAACGCCCGGGAGCGCGGCACATCGGAGACGGTGAAAAAGTGCGTGAGCACCAGACCCTCGGCCGGCGCGGGAAGATCGTCCGGGTTCATTCGCCGCTCCTGCTCCGGTTCGGTGGCCAGGCGGGTCGTGCGGCGGACTGGAGCCACGCCGGGCCGCCGCTCGTCGCGCGTACCCGCTTCGCCGAGGTGTAGTCGGGCATGCACCGAGCCTAGGGTCTGACCGACCGCGCGGCACCCGCACGCCGACCTGGCCTCTTTCCCGCGCCCCCGGCTTGAGACGCATCGGCCCGAGCCAAGGCCCCATGGTCGGCGTCCCGTGGCACGCGGGCGAGCCGGGGAAGTGGTTGGGCCAAGTACGGCACTCAGGCAGGCTCTACCTTTTGGAATCGGGCCGGTCCTCCCGTTCGTAGGGTGAGGACGCCCAGGGGAGCTGGGTGTTGCGCAGAGGCCAACTGAGCCGCTCAGTCACACCGACCAGAAGGAGCAGCATGGATCTCGACGAGACACTGCGGATCCTCGGCGTGGCCCCGGCGCAGCTCGAACCAGCCCCGCCTTGGTCGCCGGGCTCCTCCGGGATCCGTGAGAGGACCGGCCCCTCCGCGAAACCCTGTGTCGGCTGCGGCGCTTCCTCTCAGGCCACGCGGATCGCATGCCGTGCCTCGTCGCCAAGGCGAAGCGATCGGACCGGCCGCCCGTGCCGCTGGACGAGAGCCTGGCTGGCTTCGTTCACCAGATTCGGCTCTGGCTCAACTTCTGTGGTGACTGTGCGTGACCGCCGTCAGTCACTTGTGTCCAGCGAATCAAGGCACAACTGCACCTCTTGGCGCCACCGCGACGTCCGCGATCGACGGGAACAACAGCTCCTGCAGCCGGAGCACGACCTCTTGCACGACCCCGAACTGTCACCGGAGAAGCTCACCAGTCACTCAGAGTGGCCGCGTCACAGAAGTTGAGCCAGAGCCAAGACTCAGCGACAACACTCTCCGGCGGACGAGGGGGAAGAGCACTTCGGTGCACGCGTCGTGGCCGTCGGCTTCGGCACGCACCATCTGAGCCTCGCCGCACCCCCAGCCAGCCACGACAACGCCCTGGTCGTCGCGGCTGAGAAGCCGTTGCTCTATCGATCGAGGTGAGTATTGGTTCGAGTGTGGCGACTCGGTGGGGTGATCTTCGCTCGGGACGTGCATGAGGGTAGGGCC
>NZ_JBEOVA010000084.1:0-7318 GCF_040295225.1 Streptomyces sp. NPDC002896
TGCGCCGACAGCCCGAAGGCCGCCTTCAGGTCCGCGTACACCGCCTTCTGCAGACCGTTGCGGTCTTTGAGGTCGTGGGCGAAGGCGACGGCGGATGCGTGGGTGGCGGCCCGGTTGCAGGCACGCAGGGTCGCCTCGAGCGCCGACGCCTGCACGGGCGTCGGCAGCAGCTTCACCTGCACCACCAGCTTCACAACCTGGACGGTAGTGCGACAACCGCACACACGACCGCCGTTCACCTGACGATCACCACCATGAGTGATCCGCAGGATGGTTGTTCGCATTCTCCGGCTTCGCCGGGCAGGCGTGCGGGCGCTACGCGCCCGGCAGGAAGCAGATGCTGCGACGCTCCGCGTCGCAGCCACAGGAGGCGATTCCTCCCCGGCGTGAACGCCGGGGCATCCTCGCCAGAATCAGGTGAACTCCACACTGACGACGGACGCCGTCCTGGCGGACCGCGAAGCCTCGGCTGGCCGCATCTGGCTGCGCGGTGTCCGGGAGGAGCCCGGTCTCATGGGCTGGTCGTGGTCGAGGGGACGAGGGCCCGCGCGGTCACCGGCGGACGGGGTGCGCCCACGCCTTTCCGGTGTCCACGGGGCCTGGCGCAGCCGCTGTTCCGGGTCAACTGAGGTCGGGCAGCGGCCGCCGGGTCACCTCGTGGGCGTCGTCCGGCGGGACGCCGAGCATGCGCAGGACCATCTCGGCCAGGTCCGAGGCGGCCTCGTCGCCGTCGAGGTCGGGGCGGGCCAGCCGCAGCGCCACGAGGGACAGCAGGGTCCCGCCGAGGGCGGACAGGGCGGTGGTCGGGTTGGTGCAGGTGAAGCGGCCCGAGGCGATGCCGATCTCCAGGTCGCGCAGGGCTCGAGGGGCGAGGCCCCGGTCGGTGTGGATCTGGGCCAGACCGCGGTCACGCAGGATCCGCATGAGTTCAGGGTGGGAGTCGGCCATCTGGGCGGTGAGCCGGAAGCCCGCCGCGACGAGCTCGGCCGGGTCGTCGATTCCTTGTACGCGCTCGTCGATGACCTGCCCGAACTCGTCCAAGGCGTCCGTCACCGCGGCGTCGAACAGCTCCGTCTTGGACTCGAAGTGGTTGTAGAAGGAGCCGAAACCCACGTCCGCGCGCTCGGCGATGGCCTGGATGCTGGCGCTGGTGTCGCCGGTCTCGGCGAGGATCTGCCGGGCCGCACGGACGAGCGCCTGACGGGTCTCGGCGCGGCGCCGTTCGAAGCGGTTCTTGGGCGGGGCTGACGTCGGCATACGGCGAGTGTAACAACCGTCACGATTAGTCTGCCATTACTGATGAGACCATCAATTATTTGGCCCCGCGCTATTGACGATAGGTACGGCAAAGTTGATGATTTCCTCATTACGGCAATGTTGCTTGGAGGACACCATGTCCCACACCCCCGTTAACGGGGCTGCTCCCCAGACGCCCCACCAAGACCTCCACAGTGAGCAGGGCGCCCTGCGCGGAGAGCATCCCGGACGTTCCCGGAATCCCGTGATCAAGGTGGCCGACCTGGCCTGGCTTGAGTTCGAGAAGCCCGACCTGGACCAGGCCGAGGTCTTCGCCCGTGACTTCGGGTTCGCGATCGCCGCCCGCACCGAGGGGGAGCTGTGGCTGCGGGGCACGTTCGCCGGCTCGCCGTGCATGGTGATCCGCAAGGGGCGTACGTCCCGCTTCATCGGACCGGCGTTCCGCGCGGCCGAGAGGGCCGACCTCGACCGGCTGGCTCGCGCCACCGGCAGTACCGTCCGGGACATCGGCGTACCGGGCGGTGGACAGTCGGTCGCCCTGCTCGATCCCTCGGGCCTGCCGGTCCGGGTCGTGCACTGTGCCGAGCAGCTGCCCGCGCTGCCCGAGCAGGAGCCGCTGATCCTCAACTTCGGTACCGATCACCGTCGTGCGAACGCCACCCAGCGTCCGCCCCGTGAGCCGTCGCGTATCCAGCGGCTGGGCCATGTGGTGCTGGAGACACGGGTGTTCGCCCGCACCTTGGACTGGTACCTGGACACCCTCGGGATGATCGTGTCCGACTTCCTGTTCCTGGACGGGCAGCGCGAGCGCGGGCCGACCATGGCGTTCATCCGCTGCGACCAGGGCAGCACGCCCGTGGACCACCACACCCTCGCCCTGCACCTGGGGCCCGGAACCGGCTACGTCCACTCCGCCTACCAGGTCACCGACCTCGACGCGATCGGCGCCGGTGGGGAGTACCTGGCCGAGCGCGGTTACCAGCGCAGCTGGGGGATCGGCCGGCACATCCAGGGCAGCCAGCTGTTCGACTACTGGCGCGATCCCGACCACTTCATGCTGGAGCACTTCGCCGACGGCGACCTCTTCTCCTGCGACCTGGAGCCCGGCTGGGCGCCGATGTCGGCGAGCGGCCTGGCCCAGTGGGGCCCGCCGGTCACCCGCGACTTCCTGGGCACCAACCCGTCCCCCGCCAAGCTGCGCGAGGTCATGGCGGCCCTGCGCGACGACAACGAACTCGACCCCGCACGCCTGCTGGGCCTGATGAAAGCGATGAGCTCATGAGCACCAACGTTCTGCGCACCTCCGACGGCTGGTGGGTCGTCCGGGACGAGCGCGCCGTCCGCATCGAGACCAAGGCGGTCACCACCGCCGAGCTGCTCGCCGACCGGGACGCGGTCCGCGAGGCCGCTGCCTCCGCCGAGAGCGGCACGCCCGTCGCCGACCTGGTGGCGCTGCCTCCGGTCACCACCCCCTGCCGGGTGGTCGCCCAGATGGTCAACTACCGCAGCCACGCCAAGGATTCGGGCTTCACCGGGGACATTCCGCCCACCTTCTTCCGCAAGGCGTCCGGCTCGGTCAGCGGACCGCACGAGAAGATCGTCCGCCCCGCGCACGTGAAGTTCCTCGACTACGAGGTGGAACTCGGCCTCGTCATGGGCGCGGCCCTGCCCGTGGGCACCGTCGTCGAGGAGCAGGACCTGCCGCGCTACGTCGCCGGCCTTGTCCTGACCAACGACGTCAGCGCCCGCGACGTCCAGCTGACCAAGACCCAGTTCTACGAGAGCAAGTCCTATCCGACCTTCACGCCGACGGGGCCGTACCTGGCCCTGCTGGAGCCCGAGGACTTCGCCCTGCTGCTGAACCTGCGGCTGCGGCTGTCGGTCAACGGCGTGTCGCGCCAGGACCGCACGCTGGCCGACATGATCGTACGGCCCGCGCAGGCGCTCACCCTGCTCGCCCGCTTCCAAACCCTCGACCCGGGCGACCTGCTGCTGACCGGCACTCCCGGCGGCACGGCCCTGAAGGCCCCGCCCAAGCCGGTCGCGAAGATCAGTGCGCTGCTGCCGCCCGCAGTGCGGTGGAAGGCGTTCTTCAAGGGCCAGGCCAAGAACCCCCGCTACCTGCGCAACGGTGACCTCATCACCGCCACGATCGCCACCCCGGACGGGCGGATCGACCTCGGCGAGCAGCGGACCCCCGTTACGGACGCACCATGAAGGCCGCATCCCGGAGACCGGTGGTGATCATCGGTGCCGGACCCGTCGGCGTCACGGCCGCCCTTCTGCTCGCCCGGCACGGAGTGCGCAGCTTGCTTCTCGAACGCCATCGGGGCATCTACCACCTGCCGCGTGCCGTCGTCGTGGACGACGAGGTCCGCCGGATCCTGCAGAGTGTCGGTGTCCACGAGGAGTTCGCCGCGCTCGCACGCCCGGCGCGCGGGCTACGGCTGCTCGATGCCGAGCACCGCGTGATCGCCGAGTTCCCGCGCTCCTCGCACGGACACCACGGCTTCCCGGAGACCAGCATGTTCGACCAGCCCGAGCTGGAACGCCTGCTGCGTGACGCCCTGGCGCGCCGCCCGGAGTGCGAGCTGCAGGGCGGGGTGGAGGTCGTGTCCGTCACCCAGGACACCGACGGACCGAACGATCCGACGGGTGCGGTCCGGGTCACCTTCCGCCGCGACGGCAGCGACGAGGAGGAGCAGGTGTGGGCGGATGCCGTCCTCGGCTGTGACGGCGCGGGCAGCCTCACCCGTGACTCCATCGGCGCCGTGTGGGAGGACCTGCACTTCCAGGAGAGCTGGCGAGTCATCGACGTGCGCACCACCCGCCAGGTGCGCAGCTGGGAAGGCGCCGAGCAGATCTGCTGCCCCAACCGGCCGGCCACCTTCATGCGCGTCGGCGAGGACCGCTACCGCTGGGAGTTCCGGCTGCCCGAGGACGAAAACCTGGACGGTCCGGACGGGCAGGAGCGCCTGCGCGAGCTGGTCGCCCCCTGGGTGGACCTGCCGCCCGACGCCTCGCCGGGCGGCGACTTCGAGGTGATCCGGCAGGCGCAGTACACCTTCCGGGCCCGTCTCGCCGATCGGTGGCGCAGGGGGCGCGTCTTCCTGTTGGGCGACGCCGCCCACCTCACCCCGCCCTTCGTCGGGCAGGGTCTGTGCGCGGGCCTGCGCGACGCCCACAACCTCACCTGGAAGCTCGCCCGCGTCCTCCAACAGGGCGCACACGACGGGCTGCTGGACACCTACGAACGCGAGCGCAAGCCGCACGCCCGCCATGTGATCCGCGTCGCGGTCGCCGTCGGCTGGGCCATGACGGGCGGACAGGACCGCGGTGCGGCGCTCCGCCGGGCCGTCGTGGGCACGGCCTGTCGCATCCCCGGCGTGACCGCGGCGGTGAGCCGTGACCTCAGCCCCGCCCTGACCGCCGGTCCACTCGTACGGCGCCGCCCCAGGCTGACCGGCCGCGTGCTGGCCGGCACCTTCTGCCCGCAGCCCTGGGTACGGCACGACGGCAGGCGAGTGCGCCTCGATGACGTCCTCGGAGACTCCTTCGCCGTCCTGACCGCTGTGCCGCCCACGGCGCAGATGACGGCCGTGGCCACGGCACTGGGCGCCCCGACGATCCACGTCGACGACCTGGGCGGCGACGGCACCCTGGCCGCCTGGCTGACACGCGGCCGTGCCGACGCCGTCCTGCTGCGCCCCGACCGCGTCGTGATGGACACCGTCCCGGCCGGCACCGGCGACTTCCCGGACACCGCCGCCTGGGCCCCCCTGCTGCACACGACCCGCCGTACCGCCGACGCCCGGCCCGCCCCCTGACGAGGAACACCACACCATGACCACCCCGCACCTTGCGCCGTATCCGGAACCCTTCTTCACTCCCGACCCGAAGTCGGCCGCCCACAGCCGCATCGCGGACTTCGCCCGATGGGCGGCCCGGCACCGGGGCGCCGAAGGGATCCAGGACCCCACGGACTACCGAGCCCTGTACCAGTGGTCCGTCACCGACCTCGAAGGTTTCTGGGCCGCGGTGTGGGAGTACTTCGACATCGATGCGACAACTTCGTACGAGCGGGTGCTGGCCGAGGAGACCATGCCCGGCGCCCGCTGGTTCCCCGGCGCCACCCTCAACTACGCCCACCACGCGCTGCGCAACCTGCAGCCGGACGCTCCCGCGATCACCGCCCTGGACGAGACCGGAGCCGGCTACGAGATCACGGGCCGGGAGCTGCGTGCCCAGGTCGCCTCCGTCGCCGCCACCCTGCGCGACCTGGGCGTCGGACCGGGCGACCGGGTGGTGGGCTATCTGCCCAACACCCCCCACGCCGTCATCGCCTTCCTCGCCACCGCCAGCCTGGGCGCGGTGTGGTCGGTGTGCGGCCAGGACTACGCACCCAAGGCCGCCGCCGACCGCTTCGCCCAGCTCGAACCCACGGTGCTCATCACCGCGGACGGCTACCTGTTCAACGGCACCACACACGACCGCCGGACCGCCTCGCTCGAACTGGTCCGCGCCCTGCTCACGCTGAAGGCCACGGTGCTCGTGGACCACGTGGGCCTTGCCTGGCCCGAGGGCGGGGACTCGGGGCTGACGGTTCTCTGGGAGGACGCGGCCACCCGCGTCGAGTACCTCACCATCGCCCCGGTGCCGTTCGACCACCCCCTGTGGGTCGTCTTCTCCTCCGGCACCACGGGCCTGCCCAAGGGCATCGTCCACGGGCACGGCGGGGTCCTGCTCGAACACCTCAAGACCCTCGGCCTGCACACCGATCTGGGCATCGGGGACCGCCTGCTGTGGTACACCACCACCCACTGGATGATGTGGAACCTGGTCGTCTCCACCCTGCTGACCGGTGCCACCACCTGCACCTACGACGGCAGCCCCGCGCCGCACGCCCGCCCGGACGTCCTGTGGGAGCTGGCGGCCCGCCACAAGGTCACCGTCTTCGGCACCAGCCCCCAGTACCTCCTGGCCATGGCCAAGCTGGGCATCGAACCCTCCGTGCACGACCTGTCGGCCGTCCGCGTCATCGGCTGCACCGGCTCCGCTCTGCCCGCCTCCGCCTACCCCTGGGTCCGCGACCACGTGGGCGCCGGCGTGCAACTGGCCTCCACCAGCGGCGGCACAGACGTCGTCTCCGGCTTCGCCGGCAGCGCCTCCACGACCCCCGTCTGGGCGGGGGAGCTGTCCGCTCCCAACCTGGGGGTGGCGCTGGCCGCCTACGACGAGGAAGGCTTCCCCGTCGTAGGCCGGGTCGGTGAACTGGTCGTCACCCGCCCCATGCCGTCGATGCCGTTGTACTTCTGGAACGACCCCGCCGGCAGCCGCTACCGCGACGCCTACTTCGGCGCTTACCCCGGTGTGTGGCGGCACGGCGACTGGATCACCCTTACCTCGTACGGCTCGCTGATCGTCCACGGCCGCTCAGACGCCACCCTCAACCGCAACGGCGTACGGCTCGGCAGTGCCGACATCCACGACGTCGTCGAACGTCTCCCCGAGATCACCGAGGCCCTCGTCATCGGAGCGGAGGAACGCGACGGCGGCTACTGGATGCCGCTCTTCGTGGTCCTCGCCGACGGGGTCGGCCTGGACGATTCCCTGCGCGACCGGATCCGCGACGCGATCCGCGCCGGCGCCTCACCCCGCCACGTCCCTGACGAGATCCTCGCTGCACCGGCTCTCCCGCACACGAGGACCGGCAAGAAGCTCGAGGTTCCCGTCAAGCGCCTGCTCCAGGGTGCCCCCGCCGAGCAGGTCCTGAACCCCGCGGCGGTCGACAACCCCGAACTGATCGCCTACTTCGCCCGCCTGGGCGCGGAGCGGAACAAGCGGTCAACACACCACACATGACGTCGGCCAGGGGGTCACAGGCACACGTGACAGCACCCGGTCCTTGTGCCCCGCCCGGCTCCGCGAACCCCGTCCCCACCGAGTGGTGGGGGGGGGGGGGGGGGCGCCCGCCCCCCCCCCCCCCCCCCCCCCCCCGAGGGCAAAAGAAGCAAAAGAGCGAACACCGCGCACCCACGGCCCCCGGGCGCGGGGAAGCGGG
>NZ_JBEOVA010000085.1:0-7203 GCF_040295225.1 Streptomyces sp. NPDC002896
CACCCGGACAGCCTGGCGACACCGCGCCGTCCGGGCCAGTACCCGAACGGCGTGTCACATCACAACAGGGCAAAGGTTCTCTGATGCGGCACTAGGGCCTGTTCGGCCGTTCAAGAGACTGCAGCACTGCCCTCGTCACCCCGACCGCTGTTCGAGGCCGCCGAGGGGCCTAGGCTGCGCGGCGTGAATACCCCACTGGTCTCCTGTTCCTGCTGCGGAGAGCCGCTCCCGGACGAGCGGCGCATCGATGTCCGCTTCAACCTGCCTGACGCGGCCCTCACCGCTCCGGAGGACGCCCGGCACAGCCCCGGGCCTGCCGCCCTGCTTCGCGTGGACGGCGTCGGCTCCTTCGTCCGCTGCCTGCTCCCCGTCCGACTGACCCACGAGACCGAACTCGTCCTCGGAGTCTGGCTAGAGGTCGCCGACGCCACGCTCCGGGATGTCCACGCCGTCTGGGACGACCCCGCCTACGTGGAGCTGACCCTGCGCGGGACGATCGCCAACGCTATCCGCCCATGGGGCGAAGCCCTGCTGGGCGCCCCCGTCACAGCCCGGGTGAGCGACCCGGGTGAGCTGCCCTACCTCGTCGCCGGCCACCATCCGACAGCCGCACGCGTCCTGGAGGACATCTGGGACCGCGACTACGTCCTCAGCCGCTTCCCGCAACCGCTGCCCGTTGCCGTGCGCACCGACCTGGGCTCGCACTGGTCCGTCGAGCGCACCGCTGGTCTGACGGCCCGGTTCGCCGACGGTGCTGACCAGTTCGCCGGGCTGGGGCGCAGCGTGGCCGTCACCGTGTTTGCGGACGACACCCTGGGCCGTACCCCCGAGGAGTTCCTGGCCGCCCTGCTTGCCGGCGCCCCCGACAGGCTGCCCGGCCAGCGTCTCACGGAACACCTGCCGCGTGGGGTGCGCCACGCGTTCTGGCTAACCCCACGCGACCATGGCCGGGAGCGGCACGAGCTCTACGGATTCACGGTGCCGACCGGCGGCACCGCTGCCGGGGTGTTCTGCACTTACGAGTCGGCGGACGACATCTCCTGGGCCCAGCAAGTGTGGCGATCCCTGCGCTGGGATGGCGCAGCGGACGCTCCCCCCCAAGGGCTTGATCCAGCCTGATAGAAAACGTTAGGTGCGCGGATCATGGCCGCTTCCTCCCGTCGCGAGTGAATTCATGGTCTGGGTTCTTTCTCCGCGCGGCCGAGCTCCTCGGGGCGTAGTAGGCAGGCTCGGCGGCTCCGCGGAGCTGGACAGGGCGGCGGCCGCTTGCCGGACCTGCTACGAGCGTGCGATGCGAGTCCACGGCCGCTGCCCAGACTGCGGCACTGACAGGCTGCTGCCTGGACGGGACGAGGCTGGCACACCGATCTGCCGCGACTGCGCCGACTTCGTCCGCGACTTCTTCTGCGACCGCTGCGGCTTCGAAGGGCTCCTGCTCGGTGGACGCCTCTGCGAGCGCTGCACGCTCGATGACACGCTCGCCCGCCTCCTGGACGACGGCGCCGGTCGTGTTGCCCCTGCGCTCTTGCCGCTGGTCGAGGCCCTGCTGGAGATGGACCAGCCCAAGAGTCGGTTGGCCTGGCTGCGCAACCCCAACGTCGTCCGTCTCCTCCAGGGTCTGGCCACCGGCAGCATCCCGCTGAGCCACGAAGGGCTGCACCATGAGACCCCCTGGCGAAGCGTCGTGCACCTCCGCGACCTGCTGATGGACAGCGGCGTCCTGCCGCGTGTCGACCGGCAGATTCTGCTCTACCAGCGGTGGTTGGCCGAACGGCTCGACACCGTCGAGGACCCGGAGCACCGTCGGCTCCTCCGGCACTTCGCCGTCTGGCACCAGATGCGGCGTCTGCGAGCCAAGGCGGACCGAGGGCCGCTGGGACGCTCCCAGACCAACCACACCAAACAGGAGGTCACCCAAGCTGGTGCCTTCCTTTGTCTGGCTCGCGGCCCGGGGCCGCACCATCGAGAAGTGTCACCAGGCCGACGTGGACGCCTGGCACACCGAGAAGCTGGCTACCCGGCGTCCGGCGCAGGCATTTCTGCGCTCGGTGCATGAGCACCAGCCGGATTGCCCCGCCTCACACTTCCACCCATGGTCACCATCGACTCGCCACGCTGCGACCGGTCCTGAACTGCGACTCGCTGCCGCCGCCGAGCCGGGCTGCGGCCGCGCTCGTTCTCCTCTACGCCCAGCGCGTCACTCGCATCGTCCGCCTCACCGTCGACGACCTCACCGACGATGGCACCTCCGTCACGGCCAGGCTCGGCGATCCACTTTCCCCGCTCCCGGAGCCCATCGCGGACCTGATGCGGGCATACCTTCAATTCCGCGAGCATCTGTCCTACGCCAGCAGCAGAAGCCCCCCTCCAGAAGTGCTTCGAACGCACCACGGTGAACCTACCTGCCCAAGGACGGACCGCGAACACCGCCATCGCCACCCAGAGTGGCCAATCAGAGCCGTCCATGCTGGAATACGCGACACCTCAACATGTGGGCTTACCAGTCTCACGCCCGGATCCGTCGGCCCTGGTGGGCGCCTGACGGAGCGTCGATCGCGGGACCGGTCTGACGTCGTTTTTCTTCCGATGTTCCTCAACCCCTAGGAAGGCCTCCGCAGCAACCCCCGCTCCATCGCCACCACCACCGCCCGGGTCCGGTCGTTCACGTCCAGCTTGGCGAACAGGCGCAGGAGGTGGGTCTTGACTGTGGCCTCGGCGATGACCAGGCGGGTGCCGATCTCGGCGTTGGTGAGGCCGTCGGCGACGGCGTTGAGGACGTCGGCCTCGCGGGCGGTGAGCGGCGGCTGGGCGGGGCGGCGCATACGAGCAACCAGTTTTTCCGCGACCCGGGGCGCCAGGACCGTTTCGCCGCGCGCCGCCGCGTGGATCGCGTCGACCAGTTGCTCGCGGGTCGTGTCTTTGAGGAGGTAGCCGATGGCGCCGGCCTCGACGCCGCGCTCGATCTCGGCGTCAGTGTCGTACGTCGTGAGGATCAGCACCCGGGTGCGTGGATGGGCCGCCACGATCTCCGCCGTCGTCGCGACACCATCCAGCACCGGCATCCGCAGATCCACCAGGGCGACATCGGGTTCGTACGCGGCGACGAGTTCGAGGGCCGCCCGGCCGTCGCCCGCCTCGCCGGCGATCTCGATGGTGGGCTCGGCGGCCAGCAGGGCCACCACGCCGGCCCGCATCACCGTGTGGTCGTCGACCACGATGATGCGCAGCTTGCCGCCGCTCATGCGGTCACCTCGCTCTCCGCAGAGTCCGCGGGATCCGCCGGATCCATCGGAATCGTCGCCAGCACGCGCGTCCCGTCCCCCACCGAGCTGGTAACCGTCAGCTCCCCGCCCAGCTCCGCCAGCCGTTTTCGCATCCCGTCCAGCCCGAACCCCGCCGATTCCCCCACGACGAACCCCTCCCCGTCGTCCGTGACCTCCAGCTCCACCCCGTACGGCTGCCGGGCCAGCACGACGCCGACCGTGGACGCCCGCGCGTGCTTGCGCACGTTGGCCAGCGACTCCTGCGTACAGCGAAGGAGCGCGATCCTGGTCGGCTGGTCGCACTCGATGTCCGCCAGGTCCGCGTCTACCGCGAGCCTGGTGTCCTCCGCGAAGCGGTCCAGGGTCCGGCGCAGCGTCCGCGCCACCGATCCCGCCGCCACCTGCCCCTGCTGCTGCGCGGAGCCGACGAGCTCCCGAGCCTCCGCGAGGTTCTCACGCGCCGTGGACTCGATCGACCGCAACTGCTGCGCGCTGCGCGCAGGATCGCTGTCCAGCCCGGCCCGCGCCGCCTCCGCGAGCACGATGATCGAGGCGAAGCCCTGCGCGAGCGTGTCGTGGATGTCGCGTGCCATCCGCTCCCTCTCGTCAGCCGCTCCCTGGCGCTGATGCGCCGCTGACAGCTCCGCCTGTGTCTGCTCCAACTCGATGATCAGCCGCGCCCGCTCATGACTCTGTGCGACCACGGAGTGCACCCACAGGCCGATCAGCATCCCGACGGCCACCACGATCACGACGGGAACCAGCGTCTCCCCGAAGAACTTCGGCGAAGGGCCGAGTCGCAACCAGCTCCCGGTCAGCGTCGACCCGGTGGCGAGCCCCAGAAATCCGAGCGAGGCCCGTGGCGTACGGCTGAACATCCAGAAGTGCGGCAGTGTCACCATGAACAGCGTCCCGAAAGAACTGCGCAGATACGCGAACACGCCGAGGCCGACGACGAGCACCAGCAGATACGTGTGCGGGCGCAGCACCGGGTTGTCCGGGAACCGGTCGACCACCGCGTAGCAGAGCACCAGGGACCCGAGCAGTCCGAGTGCCCAGTACTTGCTCACCCCTGGCCGGTCCATCGCGGCGAGCCCGATCGCCATCGCGGCGAACAGCACCCAGCACACCGCGTTCCAGCGGCGGAGTGTGGTGGCCCAGAAGGGGTCGGTGGCCTGCCCGGCAGGAGTTGTCATGGCCATTAACGTACGTCTGCCACCGGCGACTTCGCGGGCTCTTGGTGAGGAAGGAGGGGCTGCCGCCGCACCCCGCGCGAGGGCCACCAGCTCGCCTCGCCGAGCAGCAGCATCGCCGCCGGCAGAATCATGATCCGGATGATGAAGGCGTCGAGCAGCACGGCCGCCGCGAGGACGAAGCCGATCTGCTTCATCTCGATGATGTGCAGAAAGACGAAGCTCACGAAGACGGTCATCATCACCACCGCAGCACTGGTCACCACGCTCGCCGAGCTGCGGATGCCGTCCAGTACCGCCTGCCGCGTCGGTACGCCGCCGAGCACGGCCTCCCTGATGCGGCTCACCACGAACACCTGGTAGTCCATCGAGAATCCGAAGAGGATCACGAACAGGAACAGCGGCACCCGCGACCCGATCGACCCGGTGGAGTCAAACTTCAGCAGTCCCTCGGCCCAGCTGCCCTGGAAGACCAGGACGAGCAGCCCGAGTGCCGCGGCCGCGGACAGCAGATTCAGTACGACACCGAGGAGGCCGAGCACCACCGAGCGGAACGCGTACAGGGTCATCGCGAAGGTCACCAGGAGCAACGCGCCGAGGACCAGGGGCAGTTTGCTGTTCTGGTGTGCGGGATAGTCGATGTAGCGGGCCACGTCGCCGCTGACGCCATACTCGGCGCCGTCGATCTGGCCGACGGTGGCGGGCACGTAGTCGTCCCGCAGGTGGTCGAGGGAGTCGTATGCCTCGTCCGTGTTGCCGAGGTGCGGCACGTGCAGCTCAAGGACGCTGATCCGCCGGTCGTCTGACGTCCGTATCCGCCACTCGCCGGTGAACAGCGGGTCGGAGTCGGCCAGCCGGGCCAGCTCCTCCAAGGACGCCGTGATCTCGCCGGAGCGCGCGGCATCGGCGCGTACGACGACATCGTGCGTCACCCGGTGCTCGGGGAAGGCCTCGTTGAGCCGGTCGTACACCTGCATGGCGGGGATCTCGCGGGAGTGTGTGTCCCGGCTCATCTCCGTGATCTTCAGTCCGGCCAGCGGTGTGGCGAGCGCGAGCAAAGCGAGGACCGAGACGCACAGGGTGGCCACCGGATGCCTGTTTGCGGGCCGAAGCAGCGCGGCCCACACCCGGCCGCCCCCGTCGCCCCGCATGCTCCGCGGCACGCGATTGCCGCGCTCGGCACGCCGCCGCGCCGTGCGCTCGGCTCGTTTGCCGAGCTTGACCAGGAGTGCGGGTAGCACAGTCAGGGAACTGAGCACCGCCACCAGGACGACCACGATGGTGCCGGTGGCCAGCGAGGAGAAGATCACGTCGGAGGCCAGATACAGCGTCGCCGTGGAGACCACGACCGCGAGCCCGGAGACCACGACGGCCCGGCCCGAGGTCGCCGCGGCCAGCTGCACCAGCGCCTCGGAGCTCAACCGCCCACCGGAGCGGGCTCGTTCCTCGCGCTCGCGCTTGAGGTAGAAGAGCGTGTAGTCGACGCCGACCGCGAGGCCGATCATCAGGATGACGTTCGTGCCGACCCCGGTGTCCGGCGACAGATGCGAGACCACCATCGAGAGCCCCACGGCCGCCGCGATCGACGACAGCGCGAGCAGCAGCGGCACCCCGGCCATCGTCACCGAACCGAACACGATCAGCAGCGTGACGAGTGTGACGGGCAGCGTGATCTCCTCGGAGAGCGCCAGATCCTCGCCGCGCTGCTTCTCGACGCCCTTGCTGATGGAGGGACTTCCGGTCTCCTCCAGGAGCAGCCCGGGGTTCGCTTTCTGCACGGCCTCGGTCTGCGTGAGCAGCGCGTCGACCTTGTCCTTCGCGTCCCGCTCCTCGCCCTTCACGGCCACCTCGACCATGAGGATCCCGCCGTCCTCGGACAGCAGCGGGGCGGCAACGCTCTCAACCTCGGGCAGCCGCTCGAACCGGGCGGTGAGGTCCTTCGCGGCGGCTTCGGCGGCGTCCTTGTCCAAGGCGCCGGACCGGGCGGAGATCAGAACCTGCTCGGTGGACCGGCGCTCCAGGTGTCCCTCGGCGGCCATCGCCTCGGCCCGGCCGGCCTCGCCGACCCGGTAGTCTGCGGTCTTCGCGCTGTTGACGCCGACAGCGCTGCCGATGCCCAGGCAGAGCACCACGAACACCAGCCAGCCGATGATGGCCCGCCAAGGGTGCAGAGCGCTCCAGCGAGCCGTGCGCACAGTGAATGAGTCCATGCCCAAAAGCGTTGCTGAGCAGGGAAGTCGGCGGACAGAGGTGCTCGGTTGAACTTGGCGTCCACCGATCGGTGGACCCCGGGACTGGGGAAAACCCCAGGCACCCGCACATCCGGCTCACGGCACACAGCCCGGGCGGCCTCTAGGTCCTTTGTCCCAATGGGAGCGGCATCTGTCGTAGTAGGCCCTGGAGTCCTAGCTCAGACACCGGCCGGGAAGTTTCGCCGGGTTGATCAGGCTGCGGGTGCGAGGGGGCGTCCACCCCAGCGGATGCCCTTGTCGCTACGGATACGGGTTCCTTTCGTTGGGCGGCGAGGACGTCGGGGTGGACGGCGTTGGCGTTGCGCCAGCGCAGGTAGCGGTGCAGGGCCTGGGGCTATACCCGGCTCGAACCATTGGGTCGGAGAAAGGGGGCGCAAACGGCATCTGAGAGCAACGCTTTAGAAGCCGTTGTCTTTCCGAGAGTGACGGCTGTGTTTCTGCTGGTCAGACATAGTTCCGCTGTCGTGCGGCAGTGATGGCATGTTGTGTTGTCTC
>NZ_JBEOVA010000086.1:0-6424 GCF_040295225.1 Streptomyces sp. NPDC002896
CCCTGCGCCGGGGCAGTAGCCGCCGACCGACTGCTCGCCCGCCCCGACCGCCCAGACGCCGTCTACGGACTCTTCGACCCCAACGGCACCGACCTGCTCGCGGCGGCACGCCGGTACGGACTTCGCGTACCCGACGACCTGCTGCTGGTGTGCTGCAGCGAGTCGTCCGTCTACGCCAACACCGAACCGCCCATCACCACGCTCTCCCTCAAGCCCCGCCGCATCGGCACCGCAGTGGTGCAACTCCTCATCGACGCCATCGAAGGTGCCGAATCGGACCAACCGGTCGAGCAGGTGATACCGACAGAACTCATCGTGCGGGACTCGTCCGAGCGGCGTCCTCGCGGCACCGCGGCCAGTCCACCAGGCACGCACGGACAGGGGTACCGGGGTATGGACAGGTAAAAGTTGTCGGAACCAATGGCCCGCTCTCAGGCCGTCGGCATCGCCGGTCCTGTAGAAGGCGTGCTGTTGGGCTCTGGCCACGACATTCGCCGGGCCAGGCGGTCCGCCGTACCGAGAGCCGACGTACTCACGTGCGCTGCCGGCTCATCACGCGGGCCACTGCGGCATCCGTATCGAGGCGGGCCCCGGCGCTCAGGTGCTCCCTGTACTGCTGGTCGCCGAGCGCCCGGCGCGCCATTTTCTCGCACAGGTGGTGTGGGGCGTTGAAGTGACGGGAGCCGTAGAGCGGCAGCCCGACCGAAGGCCAGATTCTGCTCGCCGCTCCCTGCAGGACGGCGGCCTCGGCAGGATTCCTCTCGGCCGTGACCAGGGCCAGCAACTCGATCGCGATCACTGTGCCGATCACGTCGTGGAAGCCGTGGTGGATGGTGAGTGCCTCCTTGAGTAGCCCCCTTGCCCGCTCCAGTGAGCCGTCCACCCAGGCTGCATAGGCAAGGACGTTCATCGCGTGCGCTCGAGCCCACTGCTCGCCGTGGTCCTCACAGACCTGATATACGTCCTCGCAGAGCATGACGGCACTCGGCAGATCGCCCTGGAAGGCCATCGTCAGGGCCAGTTCAAGCTGGCTCATCAGCACATGGCTGTTGAACTCGCCGAGTTCGTGGTAGCGGTCGACGGCCGCGCGCAGCAGCTGCTCGGCATTCGGCAGGTCGTCCGTCACCATCGCCAGGCATCCGAGGCAGTGCGTCGCAGAGGTGGCAGCCAACTCGTTGCCGAAACGATTCGCCTCGTCTCGGCACTGCAGCAGCGCGGTCCTTGCGGGCACCGTGTCGGCTTGCAGAGTCGCCACGGTGCCGAGCACCCACAGAGCCTTCAGCCAGGGCTCCTCGTGGCCGTGGTCGGAGCCCAGCTCGAGGCTGCGCTCCAGCCAGTGCCGGCCCTCGGCCAGCCGTCCGCAGCCGGCCCAGTAGAACCACAGGGTGCCTGCCAGTTGCTGGCCCAGATGCGCCTCGCCGGGCTGCGACAGGCAGTGGTCCAGCGCCATCCGCAGGTTCGGCAGGTCCGCCTCGACGCGTGCCGCGGCATGCTGCTGCCGTGGCGAGAACCAGTCCAGCTCGCACAAGGTGGCCAGGCCCAGGTACCAGTCGCGGTGCCGGCGGAGCAGCCGGTCGGCGTCGCCCATCGCCCCCAGCCATTCGGCGCCGTATGCCCTGACGGTGTCGAGCATCCGGTAGCGCACTCCAGCCGGTGTCTCCTCGCGGCCCACCACGGACTGCGCGAGCAGCTCGCCCAGCAGGTCCAGCACCGCGTCCTCGGGCAGCCCACGGCCGCCGCAGACATACTCGGCCGCCTCAAGATCGAAGTGCCCCGAGAACACCGACAGCCGCGCCCACAGCAGCCGCTCGTCCGGCGTGCACAACTCGTGGCTCCAGCCAATAGTGGTACGCAGGGTCTGATGGCGGGGCAGTGCATCGCGGCCGCCGCCCGTCAGGAGCCCGAACCGGTCGTCCAGCCGGGACAGCAGCTGCGCAGGGGACAGGGACCGCAACCTACCCGCCGCCAGCTCGACGGCCAGCGGAATCCCATCCAGCCGCCGGCACACCTCCAGGACGCCGGGGAGATTCCCTTCGTCCAGCGCGAAACCCGGCAGGACGGTCGCCGCACGGTCCGCAAACAGCTCGGCAGCCTCCGCTTCCTGCATGGGGCAGAGAGGAAACAGCCGTTCGCCCTCGACGCCCAGCGGTCTGCGGCCCACGGCCAGCACCCGCAGTCCGGATGCTCGGCCCAGCAGATCCCGCACCAGTGACCCGCTCGCGTCAACGAGGTGTTCAAAACCGTCCAGTACGAGGAGGAGTTGGCGCTCCGCGAGATAGTCGAAGAGCACCTGGCGAGGTGGCCGTGACGTGCAGTCCGTCAGCCCCAGCGCCTTGGCGACCACGTGCTCGACGAGGTCTGCCTTCCGCAGTGATGCCAGCTCCACCAGCCAGACGCCGTCACGCATCTCGGCCGTCGTCGCAACCCGCACCGCGAGGCGCGACTTGCCGACTCCGCCGGCGCCGGTCACGGTGACCAGCCGGTCCGCCTCGAGTGCGTCCGTGAGCATTGCCAGTTCGGCGGTACGGCCCACGAAAGTGTTGAGTTCGAGCGTGAGATTGCCGAGCCTGGTCGGTCTCTCAGAGTCGCCCGGATGGGGGTTGGAGCGCTCTAAATGTTGCATATGGCGGCATCGTACTCGTTGTTATGAAAGCGATCACTACCCTGACCGAATCCTGACACCCACGGCCATCCGCCGACCGTCGCTGGAGCACCCGCGACTGCCGCCTGCCTCGCCATGCCCACCGGCCCCGACGTCATCCCGTTGCGGAGGACCCCCTGAACGACTCGGTCTGAACGTCACTGATCACCGGCCCGGCGACCTTCGGCCGCCGGTCCCTCGCCATCAGTTCACCAGCCGATACCGCTGGATGCCTGGTCTCGCCATCGGCACCTGGTGGCGCATCACCTCGTCACGGGCAGCGGGCCCGATTCTCATTCCCGAAGTGCGGCGACCGTCGGCCGCCTCGAACACGGCCGGCCGGGTCACAGCTCGCAATGCAGCCCAGATCAGCCGTGTCTGTTCGGCGAGTGTCTGATGCATTTCCGGTCCGACTTCGGGCTCGAACCACCGCACTGCAAGTCGCCCGCTCTCGAAGAACTCGCCCCGCTCGTCCGTCCGGAGACGTGAACGGAGCAGCTGGACAACTGCCGCTGTCGGTGGCCCGAACGGCGCGCTGACACCCGCAGCCGATCGGATTGCTTTAGGCGTTCACGGTCCAGGGCAGATGTGCGGGCGTGACGGCGAGCTCGCCCTGGATGCTCGGCAGTGCGATGTTCACGGACGAGTCGTCCAGCACCTGCGGTAGCTGGGCTGGCGCGATCACCAGCGGCGGGACCATCTCACTGCCGGCTTGCGCCAGTTCCTTGATGCCGGGGATTCCGTGTATCGCGGGCGTATCGAAAATCGCATACGCCGCCGCAACGACCCTCCGTCTTCAATGGGGGCATGAACCACCACGCATCTCTGTCAGCACCGCCCCGCCGCACGCGCAGGACCGTGCTCCTCGGCCTGGCGATCCTCGGCGTGGCGAGCGCCTTGTTCGTCGTGCGGGGGCCGCTCCTGATGGCCGCTCCGAAGTGTATGGCCGGGCGGTGGCACGGCTGCTTCGGCACGTTCAACGGTGTGGTGCTCATAACGTTGGTCGCGCTGCCGTTGGCCACACTGGTGGTGTGGGCTCTGGCGCACCGTCGGCGTGCCGCCGGCGTCACATCTGCGTGGCGGACGTCGCTGGCCGAGGTGGGCATGGTCCACGGGACGGTGCCGTTCCTATGGTTGACCATGATGCCGGGCGGCGGGGCCGGTACCGTCCCCGGCCGGGTGAGCCTGGTACCGCTGCGGGACCTGCTCACGATGGGGCCGCTCGGGATCGTCGGCAACCTGCTGATCTTCGCGGCGCTGGGGTTCTTCGCCCCGATGCGGTTCGCGGCGCTGGCGTCCGTGCCGCGGATCCTGGCGCTCGGGGCGGGCTGCTCGGTCCTGGTCGAAACCGCACAGTACGTCCTGCGGCTGGACCGGGTGTCCTCCGTGGACGACGTACTGGTCAACGCCGCCGGCGCCGTGCTGGCCGCGCTGGCGTCGCGCCGCTGGTGGCGCACTACGGCGGCAGCGCCGTCGGACCAGCCTCGCCCCGCGCTGGCACCGGCAGGCTGAATCGCGTGTCCGGTGTGCACACGTCTTTGCATACGTCGGCGATATGTTGTGCTGCTTAGGCTCCAGACATGCGTGTACTGATCGTGGAGGACGAGCCCTACCTGGCCGAAGCCGTACGTGACGGTCTGCGGCTGGAGGCGATCGCCGCCGACATCGCCGGCGACGGCGACTCCGCCCTGGAACTGCTCGGCGTCAACTCCTACGACCTCGCGGTCCTCGACCGCGACATCCCCGGCCCCTCCGGCGACGAGGTCGCCCGGCGCATCGTCGCCTCCGGCAGCGGCATCCCGATCCTCATGCTCACCGCTGCCGACCGGATCGACGACAAGGCTTCCGGGTTCGAGCTCGGCGCCGACGACTACCTCACCAAACCGTTCGAGCTGCGGGAGCTCGTCCTGCGGCTGAGGGCGCTCGACCGCAGACGCGCGTACGCCCGGCCCCCGGTCCGCGAGATCGCGGGCCTGCGGCTCGACCCCTTCCGCCGGGAGGTCTTCCGCGACGGACGCTACGTCGCGCTCACCCGCAAACAGTTCGCCGTGCTGGAAGTCCTCGTCGCCGCCGAGGGCGGGGTCGTCAGCTCCGAAGAGCTGCTGGAACGGGCCTGGGACGAGAACACCGACCCCCTCACCAACGCCGTGCGCATCACCGTCTCCGCACTGCGCAAACGGCTCGGCGAACCATGGATCATCGCCACGGTACCCGGCGTCGGCTACCGGATCGACACCCGTATGGACACCATCGCCCCCGGCAGGGACACCACCGACCCCGGCAGTACGCATGCATAGACGCCCAGGGCTCAGCGCCCGACTGAAACTCACCCTCAGCTATGCCGGATTCCTCTTCGTCGCCGGCGCCCTTGTGCTGGCCGTGGTGTGGGTGTCCCTGCTGCGCTACGTACCCGAGCACACGGCCAGAACCCCGTACGGGCTCTCCCCCACCCGCTCGTTCCTCCTACACTCCTTCGCCCCCGCCACAACCGCAAGCCTGGTCTTCCTGCTCGTGTTCGGCCTCCTGGGGGGATGGATCCTCGCCGGCCGGATGCTCGCACCACTCACACAGATCACGGATGCGGCACGGATGGCCGGGAACGGGTCGCTGTCCCACCGGATCCGCATGAAGGGCCGCCAGGACGAATTCAGTGAACTCTCCGACGCGTTCGACTCGATGCTCGAACAACTCGAGTCCCACGTCGCCGAGCAGCAGAGGTTCGCCGCGAACGCCTCCCACGAACTGCGCACCCCGCTGGCGATCTCGCGGACGCTCCTCGACGTCGCCCGCAAGGACCCCACACGGGACCGGGGCGAACTCATCGAACGCCTGCACGCCGTCAATACGCGGGCGATCGACCTCACCGAGGCCCTCCTGCTGCTCAGCCGCGGCGACCGCGGAAACTTCACCCGCGAGAGCGTCGACCTCTCCCTCATCGCCGAAGAAGCCGCCGAAACGCTGCTTCCCCTCGCCGAACAGCGCCGGATCACGCTCGACGTCACCGGCGGGGCGGCCCAGACCAGCGGCTCCGCGGAGCTCCTGCTGCGGATGGTGACGAACCTCGTCCAGAATGCCATCGTCCACAACCTCCCCGCCGACGGCACCGTGACGGTCCACACCGAGGCGCACGGCGACACGAGCGTGCTGCGGGTCGAGAACACGGGCCGTCGGCTTCCACCGGAACTGGTACCGACCCTCACCGAACCCTTCCAGCGCGGAACGGAACGCGTACGCACCGACGAGCACGCCGGCGTCGGCCTCGGCCTGGCCATCGTGCACAGCATCGTCCGCGCCCACGACGGGACCCTCGACCTCGCCCCCCGCCCCGCCGGCGGTCTCCTCGTCACGGTCCGGCTTCCCGGCACGCCATAGGCATCGTCCCCGAGCGGGGCCCACTAGATCGTTGACTGGAAGTTCGGTGCAGGCCAGGGTGACCCGTGGCAGCGATTGGTCAGCGGAGCTTCGAGAGGCTTGGGTTCGTTCCGCAGTTACGGAACAGCCTGAACGATCTCGTGCATGGTTGGCGGTCGGGCATCGCGTCGAGCACGCCCTGTCCCGACTGAAGAACTGGAAGATCCTGCGGGACTGCCGGCCCAAGGACACGGCGTCCACCAGGCCACGCTCGGCATCGCCCGACTTCACAACCTCGCCCTCACGGGATAACTCCCGCCCCATACGGGACAACCTTTAGCTTGATCTTTAACCTGTGCGGCGGGGCCGTGGGGTAGTTGACTTCTTCGTTCGCTGTTTCGCTGGCTGCGTCTTGCGGGGTGTGTGCACGTC
>NZ_JBEOVA010000087.1:0-5640 GCF_040295225.1 Streptomyces sp. NPDC002896
ACGCGCAGCGGGTCGTCGGTGAAGCCGTTGTCGTCGACGAAGTCCTCGGCCGAATACTCGCCGTCGGGCATGGACCCGAGCACCGCGCGCGCCATCCGCTCCGAGTAGTCCTGGAGTTCGGTGCAGGCGCGCAGCACCCTCTCCTGGGAGAACCGTGCCACCAGCTCCTGGAATCGGCGCTCGCCGGTCCTGTTGGCCGACACCTGCGCGCGTAGGTCGCCGATCACGAGCTCCGGCGCGCGCACGTTGATCGCGATGAGCTGTTCCAGCCACCCACCGTCGGCGAGATCCCGCTCGCCCAGCACGTGGTCGAACCGCAGTGAGGCCCGCTCGTAGCCGTACCCGGCGAACTCGTCGGCAGCCTGACGCTCCAGACGCTCGAACACGTCGATCAGTCCCGCGACGGCAGACTCTTCAACACGTGCAAAATGCGTTTGTTCGTACGTCCGGGTGACATCGGCGAGCAGCAGGCCAAAGGCGGAGAAGAGCCCCGGATGGATCGGAACCACCACGCGGTTCATCCCCAGCTCCTCGGCAACGAGCGCACCGATCATC
This sequence comes from Streptomyces sp. NPDC002896, assembly GCF_040295225.1. Classification (NCBI taxonomy): domain Bacteria; kingdom Bacillati; phylum Actinomycetota; class Actinomycetes; order Kitasatosporales; family Streptomycetaceae; genus Streptomyces; species Streptomyces sp. NPDC002896. The sequence goes on from NZ_JBEOVA010000087.1 coordinate 556, forward strand.
GGGCCCATCCCGCCGAACGCATAAAGAACGTGCTCACGGGGATCACGGCCGCGCTGCACCGAAACCTTCGCGACTCCCCGCGCCATGTTGGAGACGGCGATCTGTACGATCGCCCAGGCCGCGGCGACAGCTCCCTCTTCCGACTGGTCCAGCTTGGCCAGCGCGGCGGTGGCGGCGTCCTCATCGAGCCTCATCCGGCCGCCGAGGAAGGTCTTCGGGCGCAGCCATCCGAGCTGAACCAAGGCGTCGGTCAAGGTCGGTTCGGTTCCGCCGCGGCCATAGCAGGCAGGGCCCGGCTGGGCTCCGGCGCTCTGCGGTCCGACCTGCAGCATCCCGCCAACGTCGTAGTGGCCGACGCTGCCGCCTCCGGCTCCGATGTTGACGATGTTGAGCGCCGGGATGCCCAGCGGCAGCCCGTCAACCATGCGTTCGTTGGACTGGTCCGGGCGACCGTCGGTGATCAGACAGATGTCGGTGCTCGTCCCTCCGACATCGAGCGTCACAGCGTTGGGGTAACCGAGCCGACGGCTCACCGTGAGCGCCGCGGTCACTCCGGCCGCCGGCCCGGACTCGAGCATCTCCAACGGGCGTCGCATGATGCCGGAGGTCGGCAACAGCCCGCCCGACGACTGCATCACGAGCATCGGAGTCCCGGACTCGGCGAAGCGGTTTTCGAGCAGCTCCAGGTACGACTGGACGTGCTTGAGCACGTAAGCACAGATCCCGGTCGCACTCGCCCGCTCGTACTCGCGAAAGACCGGCAGCACATCGCTCGAGACGATCACGGGCAGCTGAGGAAACTCCGCACGCAACACCTCCAAAGCGCGCTGCTCGTGCTCGGCGTTGCGGTAGGCGTGCAGGAAGCATATTGCGAGGGTCTCGATCTCCTGACCCGCGACGAGCTCGCCCACCGCTTTCAATAGCCCCTTCTCGTCAAGCGAGGTGAGGACCTCACCATGATGGTCGATCCGCTCCTCGACTTCACGCACGAGCGCGGTCGGGATGATCGGCTCCGGCTTGCGCGGCGAGAACTGGTAGACATCGCCCCGCAGCTGCCGCTGAAGCGCGAGCACGTCACGGAATCCCTTGGTCACCAACAGGCCGGCGCGCGCGCCGCGCCGGGTGAGGACAGCGTTCGTGGCTACCGTCGAGCCATGGAAGAAGCCCAAGTACGGCCCGCGCGGGCTCGGCGGGCGTCGAGGGGGTCTTGTGCGTGTTGAGCGCGCCGTCACCGTCGACCCACATCACGTCGGTGAAGGTTCCGCCGATCTCGACGGCCACGCGCTGCCGGCCCCATCCTCGATTAGCGCCTGCCGTTGTGTCACTGCTTTCCACAGCACTTCCTTTCTCCACAAACTGACGAACGTACGCTTGTTCAGTAATGCATGACTCCGTGAATGTTCTGATCTCTGGATTGAGGGTTGTCGGACGAGCCGGCTACGGCTTGAATGAGCAGACGCTGGCCCCAGCCACCGCGACTCTCATCTGCCCGATACCCAGGTCGCCGCCTTGGCGAGGGCGCTCGTGCGCCGCAGGCCGCGGGACTCACGCCGGTCAGCCTCGCGATAGAGGGCATAGACGAGACCGGCGCCGAGGTAGCGCAACGGCTCGGGTTCCCAAGCCCGTGCGTGCTGGTTGATCCAGGGCAGCGCCGTCAGGTCCGTGGTTTCCCCGAGCACCAGATCCCGGAGCGTCCGGCCGGCGAGGTTCGCGGTCGCCACGCCGTTGCCGACATAGCCGCCCGCGATGCCGAGCCCGGTGGCGGACTCGAAATGCACTGTCGGCGTCCAGTTGCGCGGCACTCCCAGCACCCCGCACCACGCGTGGTCGATCGGGACGTTCTTCAGAACCGGGAACATTTCGTGCAGCACCGAAGTCAACTGCCTGACCGTCCGACGTTGGGTCCGACCCTCGCTGTCGGTGCGCGAGCCGTATCGGTAGGGGACGCCCCGGCCACCGAGTGCGACGCGGCCGTCAGAGGTCCGCTGTGCGTAGATGTAGGCATGGGCGCGGTCGCCGAGCAGCTCGCACCCCTCCCACCCGATCTGGTCCCAGATGGTGTCGGGCAGCGGCTCGGTCACGACCATGGCCGAGTTGAGTGGGAGCCAGTCGCGGCGGTGCCCGCGGAGCGAAGCCGTGAACCCCTCCAGGCAGGTCAACTGGATCGGCGCTGAAACAATGCCGCGCCGTGTGATCGCGCGCCCGGGAACGACCTCGGTCACTTCGGTCTGCTCGTAGATCGTCACCCCTGCTCGCTCAACGCAATCGGCGAGCCCACGTACGAGGTCCGCCGGTTGTACGCGCGCACCGTGCGGGTTGAACGTGGCGCCGAGTGCTCCTTCGACCTGGAGCCGCGCGGCCACCTCTTTCCCGGTCAGCTCCCGGATGTCGTCCTCGGTCAGGCCCCACCGCCGGTCGTCGGCGATCTGCGTGTGCATCCGGGCCAGTTGCGCCTCACTGCGTGCGACGTGGAGGATGCCGCACCGCAGCGCCTTGGCGTCGATCGACTCAGCGTCGCACACGGCGATGACCTCGTCCACGGTCTTCTGCATCGCCCGCTGGAGCGCGACGACGGCGTCCCTTCCATGGGTCGCCGCGAGGCGCCTGCGCGGTGCGGCGAATCCCGACGTCAGCCATCCGCCGTTGCGCCCGGAAGCGCCGAAGCCCGCGAACTCCCGCTCGACCACGACGATGTCCAGCTCGGGCTTAGCGCGCTTGAGGTAGTAGGCCGTCCACAGTCCGGTGAGCCCCCCACCGGTGATGCACACGTCGACCGTGCGGTGTCCGGGCAACGGGGGCCGCCGGGACGGGATGCCCGAGGCGGCGTACCAGTGAGAGACTTCGCCGTTGCGGCGTGCGGTGCTGCCGGTCATCGCTGGATGGCTTTCAGAGTCGTGAACTCCATGAGTCCGTGCGGTCCGAGTTCCCGCCCGTGGCCCGACCGCTTGACGCCGCCGAAGGGCGCCAGCGGGTTGTACGCAGCGTCGTTGACGGAGACCTGCCCCGTGCGGATCCGCCTCGCCACAGCCAGCGCGCGGGCGGGATCGGCCGACCACACCGCTCCGCTGAGTCCGTAGTCGGAGTCGTTGGCGAGCGCGACGGCCTCCTCGTCACCGCCGTCGTACGGGATCACTGCCAGCACCGGGCCGAAGACCTCCTCCTGGGCCAGCCTCGACCCGGCGTCGACGTCGGTGAACACGGCGGGCGGCGCGTAGAAACCGGTCTTCGGCAGACTGGATGCGGCCGACGGACCGCCTGCGAGGAGACGTGTGCCCGCATCGAGCGCTCCGTCGACGAAGCCTGCGACGCGGTCGCGCTGAGCACGGCCGGCCAAAGGGCCGAGCGTCGTCTCAGGATCGAAGGGATCACCGACCTTGACTTCGTCGACCAGTGCCACGATGCGTTGCTCGACCTCGTCCAGCAGGCGCCGCGGCACGAGCATGCGGGTGAGCGCGCTGCAGGTCTGGCCCGAGTTGATGAAACACCCCTGAACGCCGGCGGTCACGGCCGCATCGAGGTCCGCGTCGTCGAGAAGGACGCTCGCCGATTTGCCGCCCAGCTCGAGAGCGACCGGTTTGACCCCCTTGGCAGCGACGTGCTGGGTGTGGGCGCCGTCCGCGGTGACCACGGTGTTCTCCAGGGCCAGGCCGTCCAGGAGCGGGATGAACGCGGGCGTCTCGTTGCTCTTGGCGTCGATCTGGCGTTGGGCGTTCACCGTTCCGGTGTGATCCATCGCGGCCAGCAGCCACACCGCCTTCCCTCCACCCGCGCGCGAGCCGCGCAACTGCTTCCCGTCGACGGCCACCGCCCGCCAACGGGTCGTTGCCGCCTGACGGTTCTGGGCCCTGGCCTGTAGGAATGCGCTGACGGCGGTGTCGAAGGCGTCGCCGTCGAGACGGCCGAGGAGCCGCATGACCGTGGTGGGATGCGGCACGGTGACCGCTCTGGTGAACGGGTCGACCGAGAAGCCGAGGGCCAGCAGCACCCAGCGAGGCGCGTCCGCGATCCACTCGGCAATCGCGGTCAGAGACCGCGCGCCGGCCAGCGTTCCTGCCGCCGCGGCCGCAACAAGCGCCGTCAGTGGGAAACGCCGATCACGACGGTCACGCGGGTCTGGCAGGCCCGCGAGAAACTGAACAAGGCACACCGCATCGGGCAACGGCTGCGGCGACGGGGTACGGGCCAGTTGCTCCAGGCCCGACGGCATAGGAGAAGCTGAGACAGCAGGCACGGTCTTCGGTTGTGGTCACGTGAACTCGACACTCACATGATCAACGAGACCGTGCCTGCACCTGCATCCGGACCCACCCGACATGACCGGCCATCACCGAGCGATCCCGCCCAACCCGCAAACACGCAGGGTTCCTGCCCGGCATCGTCACACCGCCGTGACCTGCACACTCGCGACATCACCGCGACTTTGCAATCGCCCTGCCTTCCGATCAAGCCAATTTCCATGTACAGTCCAAACTAACGACTGTACGTTAGCCCACCTCAGCTCGCACACAAAGCTTCCTCCGGGCTCCGAGGGGATCGTCATGCTGACATCTTCCGCCTGGAAGGGGCAAAGATCGTGGGGCATTGGGACGTGATTCAGCCACTGGCGACAGAATCAGCAAACAACAACGGGATGGTGTGATTATGGTGAATAGTTCTTCGCAGGCCGCAGCCTTGGCGGAGTTTGCCGCGCTTCTTGGCGCGGAAGGCATGCTGACAGACGAATCATCGGTCGAGGAATACCGGGATCCGTTCCGGGAGCAGGCGACCTCGGGCGAACCGCCGCTCGCGGTGCTTTCACCTGCCAATGTTGAAGAAGTCCAAGAGGTCGTGCGCATCGCCTCCCGTTATGGCGTCCCGATGTGGACTGGTTCGATGAGCCGGAACTACGGCTATGGCGCCTCCGAGCCCCGCGTCCCCGGGTCCGTGATTGTCAGCCTGCGGCGAATGAACCGGGTGTTGGAGATCGATGACGAGTCCGGGACCGTCATCATCGAACCCGGCGTGACGTTCTTTGATCTCTACAACGCGCTGCGCGAAGCCGGTTCCCGGTTGTGGCTTTCGGTGCCGGACCTGGGCTGGGGCAGC
>NZ_JBEOVA010000088.1:0-5305 GCF_040295225.1 Streptomyces sp. NPDC002896
CCCGGACAGCCTGGCGACACCGCGCCGTCCGGGCCAGTACCCGAACGGCGTGTCACATCACAACAGGGCAAAGGTTCTCTGATGCGGCACTAGGGAACGGTGCGCAGCTGGTGCTCGACAGATGGGACGGCGATCTGCGCCGCATGCGCGACGAGGCGAGCGGCGACCTGGACAAGCTGCGCCACCTGCTGCAGGAGGTGCCGGGGCTCGGACCGGCCGGCGCGGACATCTTCCTGCGCGAGGTGCAGGCCGTCTGGCCCGAGGCGGCTCCCTACCTGGACGCGAAGGCGAGAGAAGGAGCCAAGCGCCTTGGCCTGCCGGACACTCCGGCGAAGCTGGCCCGCCTCGCCGGGGACGCGCAGCCAGCCGCGTTCGCGGCTGCCCTTGTGCGCGCGGCCGTGGACAAGCAGGTCGCCGAGGAGTGCAAGCGAGCAGCGGAGAAGAGTGACGGCGAGTAAGGGCTGAGAACAGGCCGTGGGCGGATGGGCCGTCGGCGTCTCGGAGTGAAATGGCCCGCGGCGCCTTCGGCCGTCCCGCGACGGTTTGAGGCCCTGTCAGGAGTTTCGGCCCCCATACCGGCCCAGGTGGGCCCACCTGCGGCGCGTTCTCCCGCATACGGCAGGATGAGCGATCACATCGGACGCGTATTCGTATTCGTTCCGGCGTGAACCGCACACCCCGCAACGGGAGAGAAAGAATGAACCGGGCCCTCACACTCCACGATCTGATCGTCGCCGGGATCGCGTTGGCCGCCGGCATCGCGGCGGGCGTGCTGCTGCGCGCGATCCTGCGCTGGCTGGGGGAACGGGCCAGCAGGACGCGGTGGAGCGGGGACGACCTCATCGTCGACGCCCTGCGGACGCTGGTCCCCTGGGCGGCGATCGCCGCCGGCGCAGCGGTCGCGGCGACGGCGCTTCCGCTGACCTCCCGGGTCGGACACAACGTCAATATGACGCTGACGGCCCTGCTCATCCTGGCCGCAACGCTCACCGCGGCCCGCGTGGTCACGGGTCTGGTGCGGTCGCTCGCGCAGTCGAGGTCGGGGGTCGCCGGATCGGCCTCCATATTCGTCAACATCACGCGCGTCGTGGTGCTGGCGATGGGCTTCCTCGTCATGCTGCAGACCCTGGGCGTCTCCATCGCGCCCCTGCTCACCGCACTGGGCGTGGGCGGTCTGGCGGTCGCGCTGGCATTGCAGGACACCCTGGCCAACCTCTTCGCGGGCGTGCACATCCTCGCCGCCAAGACGGTGCAGCCCGGCGACTACATCCGCCTCAGCAGCGGCGAGGAGGGCTACGTCGAGGACATCAACTGGCGCAACACCGTCGTGCGCAACCTGTCCAACAACCTCGTGATCATCCCGAACGCCCAGCTCGCCGGCACCAACATGACCAACTACAGCCGGCCGGAACAGCAGCTGTCGATCACGGTCCAGGTGGGCGTCGGCTACGACAGCGACCTCGAGCACGTCGAGCGGGTCACGAACGAGGTCGTCGAGCAGGTCATGACCGCCATCACCGGCGCCGTACCGGACCATGAACCGGCCGTGCGCTTCCACACGTTCGGCGATTCACGGATCGGCTTCACGGTCATCCTGGGGGTCGGCGAGTTCAGCGACCAGTACCGGATCAAGCACGAGTTCATCAAGCGGCTGCACCAGCGCTACCGGGCCGAGGGCATCTCGGTCCCCGCCCCGAAGCGCACGGTGACCGTCCAGCAGACCGAACTGCCCACGGCCGCGATCCCGCAGCAGCGCGGGGCGACGGACGCCGTGCGCTAGGACCGGCCGCCCGGTCGACCTCGTGCGGGCGGCCTGGTCGTCAAGTCCCGTGAGCGGCCTGGTTGCCGGACGCCTCCTCCCCCGCGGCCCACAGCCGCTCGAGGTCGGCGAGCATCTCCTCGGCCAGCTCCAGTTCCGCCCGGTGCTGCCGTTCGCTCCAGCGCAGGGCGACCTCCGGGTACGGCCACTGGCCGGCCTTGTGCGAGGCCTCCTGGGCGTGCGCGATCTCCCGCAGCTGCGCCTGAGTACGTTCCAGGTGTGCCCGCAGCTGGCTGCGCAGGCCGTCGGGATCCGCGAGGTGGCCGAGCCAGACTCGCAGCACGAGCGGGTGTTTGAGTACCGCGCGTCCGGCGTCCGCGGTGTCCGCCCATCGGGCCAGGGCCGCCCGCCCGGCGTCGGTTATCGCGTACAGCCGCTTGTTGCGCAGGTCGCCCTGGGCGGCGACCCGCGAGGAGGCGTATCCGAGTGCCTCCAGGCGGCGCAGCTCGGCGTATATCTGGCTGATCGCGGGCGACCAGTAGAAGAAGGCGAGGGACGCGTCCGCCCACTTCTTCAGCTCGTAGCCCGTGCGTTCGCCGGGGAACGACAGCAGGCCGAGTACCGCCCACGCCGTGACCGGCAGCCGCCCACCCACCTCTTTACCACCCGGATCGGTACCGCCCAGATCGGTACCACCGGGATCGGAACCATCGCCTTGCCCCTTGACCTGACGAGTCGTCATATGACTAATTGAAATAGCCGCACCGCACCAGCGCAAGGTCTGCAAGCTTCCGCACGATCCGCGCAACTCCCAGGGAGGTGCAGTGAAGTTCTCAGTCATCTTCGAGGCACAGCTGGCGAACCCGGACCCCGAATCCGAGCACCAGGTCATCCGCGACTGCGTGGAACAGGCCGTGCTCGCCGAGGAGATGGGCTTCGACCGGGTCTGGGCCGTCGAGCACCACGCCCTCAAGTGGTACGCGCACATGAGCGCCCCGGAGATCTTCCTCACCTGGGTCGCGGCCCGCACCAGCCGCATACGGGTGGGGCACGGGGTCGTGTGCATGCCGTTCCGCTTCAACCATCCGGTGCGCGTGGCCGAACGCGCCGCCATGCTCGACCTGTTGTCCGGCGGGCGGCTCGACCTCGGAGCCGGCCGCGGCGGGACGCGGCAGGAGACATCGCTGTGCGGGGTAGACCCGGAGCGCACGCAGGCGGAGGTCGAGGAGGCGCTGCGGATCATCGGCCGCACCTGGCAGCAGGACGAGCTCGAGTGGCACGGCGAGCTGCTGGACATCGATCCGCACCCCGTACTGCCGCGTCCCGTGCAGCGCCCGCATCCACCTCTCTTTCTCGCCTGCAGCAAGCAGCAGACCCTCGCGCGCGCCGCCGAACTCGGCGTCGGTGCCCTGGTCATGGGCTTTGCGGGGCCGGATGAGGTCGCGTCGATGAAGCGTTTCTACGACTCGTGCGTTGCCGGTCGCGACGGCACACACCTCGTATCGACGGAGGTCAACGACCACTTCTCGGCACTGTGCCCGACGATCGTCCTCGACGACCGCGAGCGCGCCCGCGCCGTCGGGATACGTGGGCAGCGCTTCTTCGCCCAGGCCATCGCCCACTGGTACGGAGGCGGAGGAGTACCCGACGACGCAGTGGCCGACGAGACCGACAGCGAGACGGAAGTGAAGCGCATGCGGTCCGCCGCGGAGCAGGTCGTCGCCCACCTCAACGAGGCGAGGATTCCGGTACGGCCCACCACGACCGCCGTATACAACCCCGAACACGCCTACGGCAACGCGGCCGACGCCATCGCGTACGTGGAGCGGCTGCGCGCGGCCGGCGTGGACGAGGTGATGTGTCTCGTGCAGATGGGCACCGTGCCGCAGGAGGTCTGCATGGAGACCATCCGGCAGTGGGGGCGGCACGTCATCCCGCACTTCTCGAAGGATGGGACGGAGCACGTGGCCGCCGCTTCTCAGGGAGCCGCCCGATGATCTCGCTGAAGGGAAGGACAGCCCTGATCACCGGGGCGGCGCGCGGGCAAGGCGAGGCGGAGGCACGGCTGTTCGCCGCCCTCGGCGCCAATGTCGTCATCGGCGACATCCTCGACGACGAGGGCACCGAGGTCGCCCGCTCCATCGGCCCCGCCGCCCGCTACACCCGGCTCGACGTGACGGACGAGTCCCGGTGGGCGGCCGCCGTGGACACCGCCGTCGCCGACTTCGGAGGCCTCGACATCCTCGTCAACAACGCGGGCGTGTACCGCAGCGGACCGCTCGTCGAGGAGACCGCGGAGTCCTTCGAGTCGGTCCTCAGAGTCAACCTCGTCGGTCCCTTCCTCGGCATCCGTGCCGTCCTGGAGCCCATGCGCCGCGCGGGCGGCGGTGCCATCGTCAACGTCTCGTCCGTGGCCGGACTGACCGGACTGGCCCGCACGGGCGGCTACGGCGCCTCAAAGTGGGGACTGCGCGGACTGACGAAGACGGCCGCCCTCGAACTCGGCGAGTTCGGGATCCGGGTCAACTCCGTACATCCCGGCCTGATCGACACACCGATGGTCGCGGGAGTCGCGCCGCCGCGCGGTGCGGGCCGACACCCGGCCGTCGCCCTGCGCCGGGTCGGTCTCCCCGAGGACGTCGCCGGGCTCGTCGCCTTCCTCGTCTCCGACGACGCCTCGTACCTCACCGGAGCGGAGATCGCCGCCGACGGCGGCTGGAGCGCAGGCCCCACCCCACCCCAGACGACCGTCTCCGACACTCAGGGAGGCTGACGCCCCATGGCCGAACCCGCCCGCAGCGGGACACCGGACGTCCTGGCCCCCGCCAAACTCGGACCGATCACCCTGCGGAACCGTGTCATCAAGGCGGCGACCTTCGAGGGCGTGACGCCGGACGCCCTGGTCACCGACGAGTTGATCGAGTACCACCGTCGCCCGGCGGCCGGCGGCGTCGGCATGACGACGGTCGCGTACTGCGCTGTCGCACCCGAGGGCCGTACCGAGCGCCGCCAGATCTGGATGCGGCCCGAGGCGGTTCCCGGCCTGCGCCGCCTCACCGACGCCGTGCACGCCGAGGGCTCAGCGGTGTCGGCGCAGATCGGCCATGCCGGACCGGTCGCCGACGCCAGGTCCAACGGACTGCCCTCGCTCGGCCCCGGACGCCGGTTCAACCCCCTCAGCATGCGGATGACCAGGCCCGCCACCGCTGACGACATCGCGCGCATCACACGCGCCCACACCGAGGCGGCCCGCATCGCGGTCGAGTCCGGCTTCGACGCCGTGGAAATCCACCTGGGCCACAACTACTTCGCGAGCTCGTTCCTCAGCCCGAGGATCAACAAGCGCAGGGACGAGTACGGCGGCAGCCTCGCCAACCGGGCGAAGGTCGCGCGTGGGGTGGCACGGGCCGTACGCGACGAGGTCGGGGGCCGGATCGCGGTGACGGCCAAAGTCAACTTGACCCGGCCCTGAAGGACTTTGTTGGCGGATTCGGTGTTCAGGTGGCCAGTTCAAGGCCAAGACGGGCGAAGCGGCTGATGTGGGTG
>NZ_JBEOVA010000089.1:0-5183 GCF_040295225.1 Streptomyces sp. NPDC002896
TACAAAGGAAGCGTCCGTTCCTTGAGAACTCAACAGCGTGCCAAAAATCAACGCCAGATATGTTGATACCCCGTCCATCTTGATGATGGTCGAGGTTCCTTTGAAATAACACAGCGAGGACGCTGTGTGCGACGGGGACTATTCCTCTTCGTCGCACCGCTCTCGTGGTGTCATCCCGATTACGGGAAAACATTCACGGAGAGTTTGATCCTGGCTCAGGACGAACGCTGGCGGCGTGCTTAACACATGCAAGTCGAACGATGAAGCCCTTCGGGGTGGATTAGTGGCGAACGGGTGAGTAACACGTGGGCAATCTGCCCTGCACTCTGGGACAAGCCCTGGAAACGGGGTCTAATACCGGATAACACTCTCATGGGCATCTGTGAGGGTTGAAAGCTCCGGCGGTGCAGGATGAGCCCGCGGCCTATCAGCTTGTTGGTGAGGTAGTGGCTCACCAAGGCGACGACGGGTAGCCGGCCTGAGAGGGCGACCGGCCACACTGGGACTGAGACACGGCCCAGACTCCTACGGGAGGCAGCAGTGGGGAATATTGCACAATGGGCGAAAGCCTGATGCAGCGACGCCGCGTGAGGGATGACGGCCTTCGGGTTGTAAACCTCTTTCAGCAGGGAAGAAGCGAAAGTGACGGTACCTGCAGAAGAAGCGCCGGCTAACTACGTGCCAGCAGCCGCGGTAATACGTAGGGCGCAAGCGTTGTCCGGAATTATTGGGCGTAAAGAGCTCGTAGGCGGTCTGTCACGTCGGATGTGAAAGCCCGGGGCTTAACCCCGGGTCTGCATTCGATACGGGCAGACTAGAGTGTGGTAGGGGAGATCGGAATTCCTGGTGTAGCGGTGAAATGCGCAGATATCAGGAGGAACACCGGTGGCGAAGGCGGATCTCTGGGCCATTACTGACGCTGAGGAGCGAAAGCGTGGGGAGCGAACAGGATTAGATACCCTGGTAGTCCACGCCGTAAACGGTGGGAACTAGGTGTTGGCGACATTCCACGTCGTCGGTGCCGCAGCTAACGCATTAAGTTCCCCGCCTGGGGAGTACGGCCGCAAGGCTAAAACTCAAAGGAATTGACGGGGGCCCGCACAAGCAGCGGAGCATGTGGCTTAATTCGACGCAACGCGAAGAACCTTACCAAGGCTTGACATATACCGGAAACGGCCAGAGATGGTCGCCCCCTTGTGGTCGGTATACAGGTGGTGCATGGCTGTCGTCAGCTCGTGTCGTGAGATGTTGGGTTAAGTCCCGCAACGAGCGCAACCCTTGTTCTGTGTTGCCAGCATGCCCTTCGGGGTGATGGGGACTCACAGGAGACTGCCGGGGTCAACTCGGAGGAAGGTGGGGACGACGTCAAGTCATCATGCCCCTTATGTCTTGGGCTGCACACGTGCTACAATGGCAGGTACAATGAGCTGCGAAACCGTGAGGTGGAGCGAATCTCAAAAAGCCTGTCTCAGTTCGGATTGGGGTCTGCAACTCGACCCCATGAAGTCGGAGTTGCTAGTAATCGCAGATCAGCATTGCTGCGGTGAATACGTTCCCGGGCCTTGTACACACCGCCCGTCACGTCACGAAAGTCGGTAACACCCGAAGCCGGTGGCCCAACCCCTTGTGGGAGGGAGCTGTCGAAGGTGGGACTGGCGATTGGGACGAAGTCGTAACAAGGTAGCCGTACCGGAAGGTGCGGCTGGATCACCTCCTTTCTAAGGAGCACTTCTTACCGGGTCCCTCGGGACACGGTCAGAGGCCAGTACATCAGCGAATGTCTGATGCTGGTTGCTCATGGGTGGAACGTTGATTATTCGGCACACTTGATCGTCTTCTCCTTCTAGTACTGCTCATTTTTGGGCGTGGAACGTTGAGGGGAGCGGGGAGTGTGTCGGGCACGTTGTTGGGTGTCTGAGGGCACGGGCTGAAAGCTCGTCCTTCGGGATGCCGGCCCCAGTGCACTCGAGCCGTTGGTTCGGGGTGATGGGTGGTTGGTCGTTGTTTGAGAACTGCACAGTGGACGCGAGCATCTGTGGCCAAGTTTTTAAGGGCGCACGGTGGATGCCTTGGCACCAGGAACCGATGAAGGACGTGGGAGGCCACGATAGTCCCCGGGGAGTCGTCAACCAGACTTTGATCCGGGGGTTTCCGAATGGGGAAACCCGGCAGTCGTCATGGGCTGTCACCCATGCCTGAACACATAGGGCATGTGGAGGGAACGCGGGGAAGTGAAACATCTCAGTACCCGCAGGAAGAGAAAACAACCGTGATTCCGGGAGTAGTGGCGAGCGAAACTGGATGAGGCTAAACCTCAAGCGTGTGAGACCCGGCAGGGGTTGCGTTTGGGGGGTTGTGGGATCTCTTTTCTACGGTCTGCCGGCCGTGGGACGAGTCAGAAACCGTTGATGTAGGCGAAGGACATGCGAAAGGTCCGGCGTAGAGGGTAAGACCCCCGTAGTCGAAACATCAGCGGCTCGTTTAAGAGACACCCAAGTAGCACGGGGCCCGAGAAATCCCGTGTGAATCTGGCGGGACCACCCGCTAAGCCTAAATATTCCCTGGTGACCGATAGCGGATAGTACCGTGAGGGAATGGTGAAAAGTACCCCGGGAGGGGAGTGAAATAGTACCTGAAACCGTGTGCCTACAAGCCGTGGGAGCGTCGGAACGAGGCTTGCCTTGTTCTCGTGACTGCGTGCCTTTTGAAGAATGAGCCTGCGAGTTTGCGGTGTGTTGCGAGGTTAACCCGTGTGGGGAAGCCGTAGCGAAAGCGAGTCCGAATAGGGCGTTTTAGTAGCGCGCTCAAGACCCGAAGCGGAGTGATCTAGCCATGGGCAGGTTGAAGCGGCTGTAAGAGGTCGTGGAGGACCGAACCCACCAGGGTTGAAAACCTGGGGGATGACCTGTGGTTAGGGGTGAAAGGCCAATCAAACTCCGTGATAGCTGGTTCTCCCCGAAATGCATTTAGGTGCAGCGTCGTGTGTTTCTTGCCGGAGGTAGAGCACTGGATAGGCGATGGGCCCTACCGGGTTACTGACCTTAGCCAAACTCCGAATGCCGGTAAGTGAGAGCGCGGCAGTGAGACTGTGGGGGATAAGCTCCATGGTCGAGAGGGAAACAGCCCAGAGCATCGACTAAGGCCCCTAAGCGTACGCTAAGTGGGAAAGGATGTGGAGTCGCAGAGACAACCAGGAGGTTGGCTTAGAAGCAGCCACCCTTGAAAGAGTGCGTAATAGCTCACTGGTCTAGTGATTCCGCGCCGACAATGTAGCGGGGCTCAAGCGTACCGCCGAAGTCGTGTCATTGCAGTACATACCCCCAACGGGGACTGTGATGGGTAGGGGAGCGTCGTGTGCCGGGTGAAGCAGCCGCGTAAGCGAGTTGTGGACGGTTCACGAGTGAGAATGCAGGCATGAGTAGCGATACACACGTGGGAAACGTGTGCGCCGATTGACTAAGGGTTCCTGGGTCAAGCTGATCTGCCCAGGGTAAGTCGGGACCTAAGGCGAGGCCGACAGGCGTAGTCGATGGATAACCGGTTGATATTCCGGTACCCGCTGTGAAGCGTCAAACATCGAATCCAGTGATGCTAAGCCCGTGAAGCCGCCCTGATCTCTTCGGAGTTGAGGGGAGTGGTGGAGCCGGTGACCCGAGCTGGTAGTAGGTGAGTGATGGGGTGACGCAGGAAGGTAGTCCATCCCGGGCGGTGGTTGTCCCGGGGTAAGGGTGTAGGCCGAGTGGTAGGTAAATCCGCCGCTCATTAAGGCTGAGACCTGATGCCGAGCCGATTGTGGTGAAGTGGATGATCCTATGCTGTCGAGAAAAGCCTCTAGCGAGTTTCATGGCGGCCCGTACCCTAAACCGACTCAGGTGGTCAGGTAGAGAATACCGAGGCGTTCGGGTGAACTATGGTTAAGGAACTCGGCAAAATGCCCCCGTAACTTCGGGAGAAGGGGGGCCACACTTGGTGAGAGGATTTACTCCTTGAGCTGGGGGTGGCCGCAGAGACCAGCGAGAAGCGACTGTTTACTAAAAACACAGGTCCGTGCGAAGCCGTAAGGCGATGTATACGGACTGACGCCTGCCCGGTGCTGGAACGTTAAGGGGACCGGTTAGTCATGATTCGTCATGGCGAAGCTGAGAACTTAAGCGCCAGTAAACGGCGGTGGTAACTATAACCATCCTAAGGTAGCGAAATTCCTTGTCGGGTAAGTTCCGACCTGCACGAATGGCGTAACGACTTCTCGACTGTCTCAACCATAGGCCCGGTGAAATTGCACTACGAGTAAAGATGCTCGTTTCGCGCAGCAGGACGGAAAGACCCCGGGACCTTTACTACAGTTTGATATTGGTGTTCGGTTCGGCTTGTGTAGGATAGCTGGGAGACTTTGAAGCGGCCACGCCAGTGGTTGTGGAGTCGTCGTTGAAATACCAGTCTGGTCGTGCTGGATGTCTAACCTGGGTCCGTGATCCGGATCAGGGACAGTGTCTGATGGGTAGTTTAACTGGGGCGGTTGCCTCCTAAAGAGTAACGGAGGCGCCCAAAGGTTCCCTCAGCCTGGTTGGCAATCAGGTGTTGAGTGTAAGTGCACAAGGGAGCTTGACTGTGAGACCGACGGGTCGAGCAGGGACGAAAGTCGGGACTAGTGATCCGGCGGTGGCTTGTGGAAGCGCCGTCGCTCAACGGATAAAAGGTACCCCGGGGATAACAGGCTGATCTTCCCCAAGAGTCCATATCGACGGGATGGTTTGGCACCTCGATGTCGGCTCGTCGCATCCTGGGGCTGGAGTCGGTCCCAAGGGTTGGGCTGTTCGCCCATTAAAGCGGTACGCGAGCTGGGTTTAGAACGTCGTGAGACAGTTCGGTCCCTATCCGCTGTGCGCGTAGGAGTCTTGAGAAGGGCTGTCCCTAGTACGAGAGGACCGGGACGGACGAACCTCTGGTGTGCCAGTTGTTCTGCCAAGGGCATGGCTGGTTGGCTACGTTCGGGAGGGATAACCGCTGAAAGCATCTAAGCGGGAAGCCTGCTTCGAGATGAGGACTCCCACCCACTTGATGGGGTAAGGCTCCCAGTAGACGACTGGGTTGATAGGCCAGATATGGAAGCCCAGTAATGGGTGGAGTTGACTGGTACTAATAGGCCGAGGGCTTGTCCTCAGTTGCTCGCGTCCACTGTGTTG
>NZ_JBEOVA010000090.1:0-5052 GCF_040295225.1 Streptomyces sp. NPDC002896
CCGCTGGCTGTGCGGGCCCGCATGGGCGCGTGCAACCGGGTGTACAACGTCGTGATGCGCGCGCTGGCCGGCGTCGCACCGGATCGGATCGTCGCGAGTGGCCACGATTCAACCAACGCGGTGGGTTTGGCGCACTTCGGCCCCGACCGCTACCGCGTGTACATGGAGTGCGTCGGCGGCGGCTGGGGGGCCGCCGACGCCGCGGATGGCGAGGACGTCGTGGACGCTCCGCTCGCGAACTGCAGCAACGTGCCGATCGAGTCGCTCGAAACCGACCACCCCTACATGCGCATCGAGGAGTACGCGATCCGCCAGGACTCCGCCGGAGCGGGGCGCCGGCGCGGAGGCAGCGGGGTGCGACGCACCTATCGGATCCTCGACGACGGAGTCAGCTTCAACGCGTACTCCGACCGGCACAGGATTCCGCCGTGGGGACTCTTCGGCGGGCTCGAGGGCAGCCCGAGCCGTCATTCCGTGATCCGCGACGGAGAGGTGATCGTGCTCCCCTCCAAGACCAACTACCCGTTGCAGCGCGGGGACCTGCTCGTCATCGAGACTGCGGGTGGCGGCGGCTACGGCGATCCTCGCGAGCGTGACCGGGCCGCGGTCAGGAAGGACCTGGAAAGCGGCTGCATCTCCGCGGAGGCCGCCTTCCGGCTCTACGGCCTGGAGGACGCCGGCTGAGGGTTCACCCAGCCAGCAGGTACGCGGCGGCTGCCCCGGCTGTCATCGGGACACCCTTCCCGATGACAGCCGGGGCAGTCTCGCGCTGGGACAGCCGTACTCCCGTGCTCAGTCACGTGCTGCGCGAGCGGCGGAACCCGGGGCGGTTCACGCAGCACCCGTCGGACGGTGGCGGGGCTGACCCTGTGGCCGAGGCAGCGCAGTTCGCCGTGCATACGCCGGAAGCCTGCCCTTGCCGAATACTCATCCGCCCTGGTGGTAGCCGGTGTGCGGGACGTCGACCGCGGTCGCTCGCGCCGGCACCCTCACGTGGCTGTCGATCAGCGCGGCATGATGATCGACCGTGCTGCTACGACTTGCTTACCTGGGCGTGACGAACACATTCGCCCTGCTGCGCCTGCTGCCGATGAGCGCCCGGGACAAGGACGCGGAGATCCTTGCCCTGCGTCATCAGATCACGGTGCTGGAACGCCAACTCGGCAAGCAGAGGGTGCGGTTCACCCCGACCGACCGGGCGTTCCTGGCGGCGCTGCTGCATCGGCTGCCACGGCATGTGCTGCGCAGGATGCGGCTGCTGGCGCGCCCGGAGAAGGTGATGCGATGGCATCGCGACCTGGTCGCACGCCGCCACGCGGCCCGGTCTCGGCCGAAGCGACCGGGTCGGCCACGGACCGTGCACTCGATCAGAGCCCTGGTGCTGCGCCTGGCGCGCGAAAATCCCAGCTGGGGCTACAGGAGAGTGCACGGTGAGCTGCTCGTGCTGGGGATCAAGGTTGCCGCTTCCACGGTATGGGAGATCCTCAAGGGTGCCGGGATCGACCCGGCGCCCGAACGAAGCTCCAGCACCTGGGGCGACTTCCTACGCTCCCAGGCCGACGCACTGGTGGCCTGCGACTTCTTCGAAACGGTCACCCTGTCCGGGGTGCGGCTATACGTGTTCGCGGTGATCGAGCACGCCAACCGCCGGGTCCGTATCCTGGGCGCCACTGCTCACCCGTCCGCGGCCTGGGTGGTCCAGGCCACGAAGAGCCTCGTCATGGACCTCGAGGACGCGGGCTGCCGAGCGCGGTTCTTGATCCGGGACAGGGACAGGAAGTTCCCCAGGTTGTTCGACGCAGTCCTCAAGGACGCGGGCATCGAGGTGGTGCTCAGTGGCGTTCAGATGCCAAGGATGAACTCCATCATGGAGAGGTGGGTGCAAACCTGCCGACGAGAACTGCTGGACCGCACACTGATCTGGAACCAGCGCCATCTCCTATACGCCCTGCGCGAGTTCGAATCCTTCTACAACGAGCACAGGCCGCACCAGGGCATCGCGAATGCCCGCCCCCTCCATCCGCTACCTGCTCCGATCGAAGATCCGGGCACGATCGCGCGTCTCGACATACGCAGACGTACGCGACTCGGCGGCACCCTCCACGAGTACACCCATGCGGCCTGACCAGCATGGATCGGGTGTGTCAATTTAACGGCCCTGGCTCACATTCGGTGGTAGCGGAGGGTGACGTTACCCGAGGAGGATTCGGTGGCGGAGCAGGGTGAAGCCTGCTCTGCCGTACATCTGCCACGCGATCAGCTTGGTCTTCGTGTTGACGCCCTCGGTGGGTCCGTTGCTGTACGACAGCGTGAGAGCGGCGACGACGGCGTCGTGGTCTCGGTCGAGGCCCCGGGTGAAGGCGTACGGCCCGGGTCATCAGGACTGCGCGGCTGGACCTGCTGCCGCTTCTCGTCGAGCACGCCGAGGAGATGGCCCAGGTGCTGTCCGATCCGGCTCTGCACACCTTCATCGGCGGCAATCCGGACACCCCGCAGGCCCTGCGCTCGCGCTACCAGCGCATGACCGCCGGCTCTCCCGATCCGGCCGTCTCCTGGCTGAACTGGGTGATCCGGCTCCGTGACGAAGCCTGCCTGACGGGCACGGTCCAGGCGACAGTCAGCCCCTCCAGCCACGGACCCGTCGCCGAGATCGCCTGGGTGGTGGGAACTGCGTGGCAGGGAAGAGGCATCGCCACCGAAGCAGCCCGAGGACTCGTCGACTGGCTCAGCCAGCAACCGGTGCAGGCCGTCATCGCCCACATCCACCCCGAACACCAAGCATCCGCTGCCGTCGCAGCCGCCGCCGGGCTCACGCCCACCGACGAATGGCACGAAGGCGAGATCCGATGGTGCCGGAGCATCAGGCAATAACATCGCCGATCCACAGACATCCGAGCTTGGTAAAACGTCAAGCCGCGAGGGGCTACGGTGTTGCCATGGGAGCGGGAAAGGCCTTGTTCGGGTCGAACATCTGGCCGGTCTGCAGGCAGTGGAACAGGCAGCCCAGCAGCCGGTTGAACACGTTGTGCATGGCAGCGGTGTGCCGGTCACCAGCGGCGCGTCGTCGGTCATATTGCTCCCTGATGAGCGGTGAGGGCAGTGCCCCGAAGATCCAGACGTGACCGGCGGCCGCCAGCCGCTGGTTCTTGACCCTCCGATGACGGACGACCCGGCTCTTGCCGCTGGCGATGGTGACCGGTGAGGCCCCCGCATATGCCTTGAGCGCGCGACCGTCGGCGAAGCGGTCGCGGTCGTCACCGATCTCGCCGAGCACGCGGGCGCCGGTGAGTGGGCCGATGCCGGGGAAGCTGCTGAGGATCTCGGCGTCGGGGTGCTGGGCGAAGGCATCGGCGGCCGCTTCGGCGAGGTCGTCGGCCGCTCGGCAGGCGGCATCCAGCTGGCTCACCAGTGCGAGGGTTTGCCGTCCCATGGCGCGTTCGACGAGGGGCAGTTGGCGGAGGTAGTCGCCGGTGAAGACGGTTCGCAGGCGCTCCACCCAGTCCTCGATGTAGCGCTGGCGGCCGGACTTCTTCAGTGCGGCTCGCAGTTGGGCCCGGGTTAGGCGTGCGGCGGTGGCCGGGTCCGGTGCAACGGCGAGCACCGCACGTGCCTCGCGTGAGTCGAGGCCAACGCCGCGGACATGGAAGGCTGCCAGCGCGGCTGGGAAGTACTGCTTGAGGTGGGAACGCAGTTGGTTGATCAGCTGGCTACGATTCCACACCGCGTCCTGCTGAGCGCGGGCGAGGACGGCAATCGCCTGGACCAGCTCGGAATCGGCTGGCAGAGGCCGGTGGACGTCCGCGTCCGTCCGCAGGATGTTTGCCAGGGTCATCGCGTCGGCGTGGTCGGACTTCGCTCGGGCTGCGCGGTGCCGCTCCCGGTAGCGGGCCACCGCCATGGGGTTGATCGAGTAGACACGGCGGCCGGTCGCCCGTAGGCAGGCGAAAAGCAGGCCGCGCGCGGTCTCCACGGCTACGGGTATCGGCGCGTCCGGAGTGTCGCCGGCCTCCACTAGAAGGTCGAGCAACTGGCGGTAGCCGTCCGCGTCGTCGCGGATACGCCGCTTGGTGACCAGCTTCCCCGCCTCGTCGACCAGGGCCACGTCGTGGTGGGGTCGGCGCGGAGCGCGGTACTGGGATTCCTCCCAGCCCGTTTCTCCACGCCGCCCTCCCGAACCGGACGTGCGAGTTGGCCCCGCATCCGGCTCTCCACAAGCCCCGTTGAGCGGTTGCTTTCCTCAGGTCGTGCTGGGCCAGGGCGACGGAATGGTCGTTCCCCTGGGCCGGTATCGCG
This sequence comes from Streptomyces sp. NPDC002896, assembly GCF_040295225.1. NCBI lineage: Bacteria > Bacillati > Actinomycetota > Actinomycetes > Kitasatosporales > Streptomycetaceae > Streptomyces > Streptomyces sp. NPDC002896. The sequence goes on from NZ_JBEOVA010000090.1 coordinate 4,294, forward strand.
TGGTGACTACCGAGCCCGGGTTGAACAGGACGACGTCGCCGTCGTGTGGCCACCATCCGCCGTCGCAGTAGCGGCGACGGAGCTCCTTCCACCCGGTGCCGAGGTGCTTGCGGCGGAGCCATCCGAAGACCTGGCGCCAGACGATCATGCGCAGGTATTGGAAGGCCCGAGCGGACACCCCGGGGCGGAAGTAGGCGGTCCAGCCCCGCAGCACCTGGTTGAGCTTGTGCAGCAGGACTGCCAGCGGCAGGCTGACGTTCATTCGGCAGAGTGCCTTCGTCTTGGCCTTGATGGACCGAAGTGCCTTCTTGGCCGGGTAGTTGTAGACGTACTGCCGGTCAGTTCCCCGCTTCTGGTGGCGCTGGATGCGCCAGCCGAGGAAGTCGAGGCCCTCGTCGATGTGCGTGATCAGCGTCTTCTCCTCCGACAGCCGCAGGCCGACGGTGGAGAGGACCTCCGCCACTTCGGGAAGCAGTGCTTCCGTCTGAGCTCGGGTGCCGGAGACCAGAATGACGAAGTCGTCCGCGTACCGGATCAGCCGGTAGTTGGGCAACCCTTTCTGGCGTCGGGTGAACCGTCGCTTCGGGCTGGTCTGTGGTCCGCCCTCGATCGTGGTGAAGTGCTCGTCCAGGACCGAGAGGGCCACGTTGGCCAGCAGTGGCGAGGTCACGCCCCCAACGCAATGGATAACTCAGGCGCGTGTCACCCTCTGTATCGGTGGAGTCCATTTGTCGATCACCGTCGGTGGCCCGTTCGCGG
>NZ_JBEOVA010000091.1:0-4597 GCF_040295225.1 Streptomyces sp. NPDC002896
ATCATCGCCATCGACCCGCTGCCCGGCGCCCGGGAGCGTGCCCTGGAATTCGGCGCGGATTTCGCCCTGGACCCGGCCGCCCCCGACTTCGCCGACCAGGTCCGCGCGGCCACCGCCGGGCAGGGCCTGGACTTCGCCTTCGACTGCGCCGGCGTGCCGGCGGTCCGCGAGCAGGCCGCCTCCGTGCTCGGCCTGAACGGAGTCCTCATCCTGGTCGGCATCAGCCCCAGGCCGATCACCATCAGCGAGGGCCTGACCTTCAACTACCTGGGCAAGCAGGTGCGCGGCCACTACGGCGGCACCCCCGAGTCCGTCACCGAGCTGGTCCGGCTGGCCGAGGTCGGCCGGCTCGACCTGGCCCCCTCCATCACCGACCACATCCCGCTCGCCGAGGCCGCCGACGCGGTCAACCGGCTGGAGAACAAGATCGGCGACCCGATCCGCCTCATCCTCGTCCCCTGACAACTGAACAGAAAGTTCATCAAGACCACCTCGGGCAGGGGTGAGTGGGCGCCGGTGCGTGAGGGAGCACCGGCGCCCACGGTCTTGTATGGAGGGTCAGTTCACAAGGGTCTTGGTGAGCTCGGAGCCGACAGGGATGTTGGCCGCTCGGATGAGGGTGCGGCGGGCGGCGTGCCCGAAGCGGTGGGCGGGCATGAAGAGGTGCCGCATGCGCAGGGCCCCCTCTGGTGGCAGGTGACGAACGGGCGCAGCCGTTGCTCCCACACGCCGAGGGCGGCGGGCAGGTGGTCCGTGTTCGGCGAGCAGCCGGGCCAGCAGTTCGGCGCCCGCGATGCCCATGCCGGAACCCTGCCCGGAGTGCAGGGTCATGCACCATGCGGAGTCGCCGAGCAGGATGACCCCTTCGCTGCAGTGCTCTCCGAAGCCACCGGCCCGCTGGACGACATCGCCGACACACTTCTCGCCCGCGCCCGGCCGGCAGGAGAGCGTGCCGACGACACCGCCCTCCTGCTGGTGGAGGTCCGTTGAGGCGGGCTCCGGTGGCTGCCGCGGCGGCTGGATATCACCGGAGGGTGACAGCCGGGCCGCTTGCCGGCGCGGGGATCAGGCGTGGTTGAGCCCGTACCGGGGGCCGAGAACGGCGATTGCCTTCTTGAGTTCCTCGCCGACGTCGTCGAGGCGATCCGCTTCTGCGGGGTCGACGGCTGCGCTGATCGCCGCTATCGGACTGCCGTCGGATGCCAGTAGGGGCGTGGCCACGGCAAAGGCGTCCTTGAATGTGACTCCGCGGTTGAAGGCGAGTCGGCGGGAGCGGATCTCGGGGAGCTCGGCGAGGAACTGCCGGACCTCTCCTGCCTGTTCCGCACCGGCCAGCTCCAGGAGCCGGTACATCTCCTCGTCGGGGACGTTGGCGAGCAGAGTCTTGCCGGCAGCGGTCGTGAAGAGGGGGCGACGGGCGTGGGTGCGCGCGACGAAAGTCAGGCTGGGCGACTCCTGACCGGCATGGTCGGCGTGGACGAGGGCGTCGCCGACGCGCACCCCGACGAGGACGGTGCAGCGGAGGACCTTGCTCAACTCGGCCAGGAACTCGTGATCGAGTGACAGCGCGGCCAGCTTGTTGGCACGAGCGGCGGCTGTCGATTCAGTCCAGGCTGGCGAGGTGGTCGGCGACGCCCCCGCGCCACTCGAGGAGGAAGAGCGTCGCGTCGTCGCTGGTCCTGCCGCCCCGTTCCTGCTTCAGCGTATGGGAGAGGGCACGCACTACCGCGCGTACTCCTGCGTCGGCCTGCTCGGTGCGGTTGACACAGTCGATGAGTTGTTCCAAACCGAACTGATCCTCGCCGACTTCGTGCTCCTCGATCACCCCGTCGGTGAAGCACAGCACACGGTCGCCGCGCTGGAGCATCAGCTCGCTGATCTGGGGCGCTTCACCGCCCAAGCCGACCGGCAAGGTAGTCGGGCTCTGGAGTTGCTGGATGACCTCGCCGTTCCGGATGAGCAGCGGTGCGGGATGGCCCGCGTTGACCCATTGCAGGTGACCTGTTGTGATGTCCAGACGCATCATCTCAGCGGTGACGAAATGCTCGGGGCCGAACTGCTTGGCGATGGCCCGGTCCATGAACGCATAGATCTCGCCCAGGGCGATGTCGCCGCGTCGGGCGTGTCGGTAGGCGCCGATAGTGACGGTCGCCATGGTGGCGGCGTCCAGGCCGTGTCCCATCGCGTCGACCACGGCCACGTGCAGGATGTCGTCGTTGAGGGCGTAGTCGAAGCTGTCACCGGCGACGTCATAGGCGGGCTCCAGGATTCCGGCCACCGCAATCTGGGGCACGTCCATCATCAGCGGCGGCAGCAGGGACCACTGCATCTCAGCAGCCACGCTCATCGGTTCGCGTCGCCGGGCCAGGAAGAACTGGTCGGTGTAGCTGTTCTTGGTGACCAGCATGTCGGCGACCAAGCTGGCGAGCCTGTGCAAAAGACGCCGGTCATCGTCATCGACGGCGTCCAGGGTGAGAGCCATCACCCCCACCTGATCGCTGCCGTCCAGCAACGGCAGGAACATCCGGACGCCGTCGGCCTGAGGTACCTCGACAGGGGTTGCGCGCAGGAAGGCCACACCGGCGTCGGAGGTATCAATCGGCTCAGCCTCGCCGACCGTCAGCCGCCTGCCCGGCAAGGGGGCCAGCACGTCCTGGCCGTAGTCCTGCAGGAGGATCGAGACCTCCCGGCCACCGATCCGGGCAATCTCTTCCGCGATCAGCGGCGCGACCAGCTGCGGCGGCATCTGCGGCTCCCGGTCCAGCAGCAGCCCCAGCAGCCGCTCACCGAACCCTTCCGACCGGTCCAGCCCGACCTTGTCGGACTGCCTCTCAGCATCCGTCATGGTCCGCGTCCTCTCCGTCTCCAGGGTAGTTCGCCCGGCTGCTTGGCTTTCGGGTTCGGCTGCCTGGAGCCGGTACGGTGCCAGCTCTGGCCCATGGCAAGGCCGGCCGCTCCCCGACGGCTGAGCGCCTTGCCGGTCACCCAGTCGGCGGTTATCGAGCAGCCCGCTCGGCCTCATGGTGTCCCGCCATGCTGGAGATCTTGTCACTGTCTGTAGCCATCCACGCCGGAGCTGCACGGTGCCGCGGCCACACAGTCACCACACAGAACAAGTGACGACATCAAAAGTCACGGCTGTTGATCAAGGAAGCGGCGGCAAAACGACATCCCAAGTCACGTCCCAAGTGGCGACCTGACGGTCCCCGAGGGCGTGGGTGCGGGCCAGTAGGAGTGCCACGTCGTCGTGCGGTCGGTCTGCGGGCAGCAGCGCTTCGAGGACGGTGTCGCAGGTCGCCTCCAGGGAGGCGGAGGACTGCGCGAGGGCGTGGCACATTCGGGTGAGGCCCGCCTCGATGTCGTGGTCGAGGGCCTCGATCAGGCCGTCGGTGTAGAGGGCGATGAGGCTGCCCTCGGGCAGGTCGATCTCCGCCGCCTCGAACGACAGGCCGCCCAGCGGCGGGCGTTGTCGATGGCCACCGCCGCCCTGGCTGCGATCTCCTGGGCGAGGAGCAGGTCCTCGTCCCCCTACGCGTCGGGCTTGTGGTGACGGAAGAACTGAGCGACACCCAGCGTGGTGCCACGGGCGCACAGCGGTACCAGCAGTATTGATGCGGACGGGCCGAGGTGGTGCCGTGAGGGCCGGCCGGTGACCAGGGCGCGAGCCGGTGGTGATCCGCCCGGATACCTGTGGAGCTGCTGCGGCGGACCGCCGATTCCCCGTAGATCGCTTCCAGGTAGGTCGTCTCGGGGTAACCGTCCATCACCGACCGCTGGGCGACCCGGCGGACCAAGAGTGTGCCCTTCGCAGGAAGCTCCTCTCCTGAAGACGTGTCGAGGAGGTCGACGGTGACGGCGTCGGCGGAGTGCTCGGTGGCCAGGTCCGCCAACTCCTGGGCGGTGCGGGCGATGTCCAGGGTCGCCCCGACGCGTACGCCCGCCTCGTTCACCACCGACAGCCGCCACTGCACCTGGCGATCCCGCTCCTCCTAGAAGGCCAGGACGCCCGTCTCCGATATGCGGTCCATGTACTCGGTCGCCAGTGCGATCAGCTTGCGTGTCGCCGCGTTGATCGGCTCTGCATCGCTGCTGAGCCGGGGCAGCTTTTCGAGCAGCCGGTCGAGGATACGGCCCTGCGCGAGCCGGAAGGCACGCAGCATCGCTGTGACCGGCTTCCCGCGCTGAGCCAGCCGACGCGCGCGCTCTGCGTCGGCGGCCGGCGGATCGATCCGCCTTGACTCGATGTCGTGCTCGATGCCGAAAAGTGTGGCGATGACGTGCTCGGCGACGCGCTCCCCCGTCATCTGTGCGATATCCGGTTCGTCCCACAGCTCGGGGATCTCGCGCCGCAGGCATTGCTCTACGTCGTGGATCAACTCGTCCGCTCACGGGCTGACTTCATGCGCGGCACGAGACAGAAGACTGTCCGCGGTCACCTTCTCGGCCGTGAGCGGCCGGGCTTGTGTGCCCGGTCGTTCACACCTTGTCGCGCTCCCGACTGCCCCCTACGACAGGACGGTCACGGGTCGCATCTCCCGCTTTCCGGCTATACCTGTGGCGGGACGGGCATGGTGACGAATGCCCACGCCGAGCGTGC
>NZ_JBEOVA010000092.1:0-2588 GCF_040295225.1 Streptomyces sp. NPDC002896
CCGACAGGGACGCGGGCCGGGAACTGCTGGCCGGGCTGCGCGAGCGGCACTGGCGGATCACGCGGGTGTGGGCCGACGGCGGCTACACCGGGCAGTTGGTCGACTTCGCCCGCAGCCTCCTGCGGATCGTGCTGACGGTGGTCAAACGAAGCGACGATCTCTCGGGGTTCACGGTGCTGCCCAAGAGGTGGCTGGTGGAGCGCACGTTCGCGTGGCTGATGCGCTCACGGCGCCTGGCCCGCGACTACGAGACACGCACCGACAGCGCCGAGGCGATGATCCTCTGGTCGATGAGCATGGTCATGAGCCGCCGCCTGGCCCGCCCGCGACACTGAACACCCCCGGCACCCCCTCGACCAGCCAGCCCCGCCGGGCCAGGCGTTTGGCCTTCGACCGCACCCCCTCAACCTTCGCCGGAACCAGCTCCAGACCAAGCGCCGCGGCGAGCTGCCGGCAGTCCATCGCCTCTCCACCCCGCTCGGCCAGGGTGGTCATGATCCTTCGATAGTCCGGTGCCAGCGCGGCGGCGTTGAGTCCTTGCGTCCGCACTGGCACCACCGAGCCGGGCACCGCCCCAGCGACCGGTCCCGGCCGCTGACCGGGCGCGGCCACCGGCGCCTGTTCGCCGTCGCGCGGCTCCGCAAGGACCTGCCCGACCGTCTCACGGGCAATCACGAACCGCTCCCACGCGGCCTCCGCCTCCCGAAGCTCAGCCTGCAAAACCTCCACCCGCTGGCGGGCCGCACGCTCCCGCTCCTCCAGCAACCCCATCACCGACGGCACCAGGCACCTCCACCGAGGAGACAACACAACGTGCCATCACTGCCGCACGACAGCGGAACTATGCCTGACCAGCAGAAATGCAGCGTTCACTCTCGGAAAGACAACGGCTTCTCAGACGCGAGGCGGGGTGTCTGGCTCAGAGGCGAGGTAGGTGCCTGGGGTACGTCCTCACGCCCAGGGCCGGTACGGCTCGTCCATGAGCTGGAACAACGGCTCCTTGCGGACCGGGTCCTCGGCCCTGGAGAGCTGCACCCGGTCGCCGGGGTGGACGGCGGCGGGCGGGCCGAGCACCCGGCCCCGCACGGTGAACCCCTCGGCCATCTCGATGAGCGACTCGTTGCGGGCCGACGGGGTGCCCCGGTGGACCACCGTGGTGCGGCGTACGACCCCCCTGCCCGCGCTGTGCTCGGTCCGCATGTCGCTGGAGGCGCAGACCGGGCAGAGCAGGCGGTGGAAGGAAGGGGTGCCGCACCACTGGCAGCGCTGGAAGCAGAGGCCGTCGAAGGCGGTGGGGTCCGCGGGGGCGGTGGTGCCGTGAGCGGCCGTGGCGTCGAGTCGGCTCTCGGCGATCGCTGTCCCTGTCCCTGGGTGGAACACGATGTCATCTCCCTGCACTCGGGCCGGAATCTGATGTGCTCGGAACGCCGTGCACGAGAACAGAGTATGGCACTGAGTGTCATCGGTAAAGGCACTCCGTACCCTTAATCGCGGAACAGGCACCGCGAGCGCAAGGGGACGAGCCTCAGTCCTGAGTCTCAGTCCTGCCGGAGCGAGGATTCGATCTCCCGGACGACGCGCCACATCGGGGTCCCCCGCTTGGAGATGACGACGACCACGTCCTCCGGCTCCTCCGCGGTGGTGCGGGCGGCGCCGGGGGTCTCGGCGCCGAAGGTGTCGCGGACATGGGCGAGCGCGTGGTCGACCGCGGCCGCAGCATCGCCCTCTCCGTCCGAACGGAGCCAGGAGCGGAGGCCGTTGTTGTGCGCGGCCACCACCGCGGCGGCGATCACGTCCGCGTTCAGCGTGCCGTCGCGGTGCCCCGCGAAGCGCTCTCGCAGATACCCGGCGAGGGCGCGCTCGTACCGCCACACCACCGACAGCTCGTACGCGCGGAGCCCGGGGACCTTTCTCGTGAGCCGGTAGCGCTGCACGGAGAACGTCGGGTTCTCGGCGTACATGCGCAGCACGAGCCGGGCCGCGTCGCAGACCCGCTCCACCGGGTCGTCCTCGTTCGTGCCCGAGTTCAGGTACTCCGTCATGTCGGCCAGGCAGCGCTCGTGGTCCGGGAAGACCACGTCCTCCTTGGACGGGAAGTACCGGAAGAACGACCGGCGTCCGACCCCCGCCAGCGTCACGATGTCGTCGACCGTCGTCTGCTCGTACCCGCGCTCGAGAAAGAGCTGGAAGGCGGCCGCGATCAGGGAGTCCCGTATGGGCGGCTTCGGGGGTGTCGTATCGGATGCCGGGCCGCGACGGGGTGCCTCGCTCATGAGGGCGAACCTAGCATCGGGCGGAGCAGATGGCACTCAGTGTGCATACTGGAGGGAACTGAGTGCCACGATTGCGGTGCCTCTACAGCACCACCCTTCAGCACCACCCCGTCAAGCCGTTCAAACGGACTGGAGCCCCCGACCGATGAACCAGCATTTCGATCTGTACCGGCCGTCGGAAGAGCACGACATGCTCCGTGAGATGGTGCGGTCGCTCGCTGAGGCGAAGATCGCCCCGTATGCGGCGGCGGTGGACGAGGAGGCGCGGTTCCCGCAGGAGGCGCTGGATGCGCTGGTGGCGTCGGAGCTGGCGGC
>NZ_JBEOVA010000093.1:0-2493 GCF_040295225.1 Streptomyces sp. NPDC002896
GGCCCTGCCCTCATGCACATCCCGACCGAAGATCACCCCACCGAGTCGGCACACTCGAACCGATGCTCACCTCGATCGATAGAGCAACGGCTTCTAAGGCGCCACGCCTCCGTTCGGCGGGTATGGTCCGGCCCGGCCCGAGCAGTCCAGGCCGCCCAAGCGGAAGGCGACCGCCGCGCGCCCGTAGCAGCGGCCATTGCGCACACCGTCCGCGAAGCGACGCGCAGCTGTGGCCCCGACGGTGGCCGGCACCCGCTCCCGGCTCTCCGGCACGCAGTACCAGTGCCTGGACAAGCTCCTTCACCGGGAAAGCGGCTGGAATGATCGGGCAACGAATCCCAGCTCCGGTGCCTACGGCCTGTTCCAGGCACTGCCCGGCTCGAAGATGAAGTCCGCTGGCTCGGACTGGCGCACCAACCCCCTCACTCAAATGAAGTGGGGGCTTTCTTGTATCAAGCAGCGGTACGGAACTCCATGCGGCGCTTGGTATTTCTGGACTCGAAAGGGTGGTATTAGCATCGATCTTGCATGAGGGTCCGTCATTGTCGACAAGGTTCTTTGAAGACTGTCGGGTTGGATCGCGTCGTATGCCTCACGCCTCCAGGCAGCTCAGCGCCTGCATGGCCTCGCGCTCGATGCGTGAAAGATCGCAGAGGACCGTGCCGGCCTGTTGGAGGCACTGTTCCTCGCCTGATTCACCAGCCTTCTTGATCAATGCTGCCACTTCCGTCCACAGGGTGGCTGCCTCGGTGTACAGCGTGTGGCCGGTGCGCAGGTGGCTGCTGTCGAGCAGTTCGGTGCATTCGGCGAGGAAGTCGCGGTAGAGGTTGCGGAACAGGGCGCCGCCGGTGCCGGCCTTCTCCATCAGAAGGGCGGCCTGCGGCAGGTCCCGCTGTGGGTTGTCGGTGCGCTGAAGCCATGTGCGTACCAGCTTGCCGGCCTTCTCGATGCCTCGGTGGCCCAGGTTGGCGATGGGCGGGTTAAGGAAAGCGTCGGCGCAGGCGGTGATGGCGGGAATGATCTGGCCCTGTGGGGAGGGCGGGTTTCTTGGAGTGGTGAGGGTGAAGGAGCGGTGCTTGGCGCTCATCGGGCCGCGTGCGGCTCTGGCCTGGGCGAGGCTGGTCAGGCTGGTGGATACCGCTCCACCTTGCTGGTCGGTGTCCACCACGTAGGCGTCGTGGTCGTCGTAGCCGTACATGGCGACGACATGGCCGCCGAAGTGGACCTTCGCCCCGAAGTAGTCCAAGTAGTAGCTGTCGAGCTGCAGTCCGACCGGGCAGCCGGCGTCGATGAGGGCCGTCACGTTCTCCCATGCCCTGCGGGGCGAGCTGGTCTCCTTGACCAGTAGTTCCAAGCTGAGTCTGGCGGCCAGATTTCTGGTGAGGTCGAAAGGCTTGACCCGCCCTCCGAGGAAGGGGAAGCCCATGTTTTTGCTGTCCCAGTAGATGAAGGACAGGCCGGAGCCGAGACCGAAGAGCATAGGCTCGGGCAGATCGAGTCCTTTGTGCCGCAGCAGTACTCCCAGCACTGTGGTCTCGCAGTGCTGCGTACCGCGAGCATCGATGTCTTTTACTTTGGTCATGCCGCGCTCTCCTCGACAGGGATGATCACCCGGGTCCCCAGTTCTTCTTGCGGGGCCTCTGCCGGCCCGACGAGATATGCCTCATGTAGGGGCGCCTGCGGGCGCAGCCCACGCTCGTGGATGGCAGCAAAGAGAGCGTTGCAGGCCAGGGGCAGCTGGGCGTAGGGCCCGATATGCGCAGTCTCGGCCACGGGTCCGCCGGGCAGCACCTCAAACTGCAGGCCGGACATGCCTTCCGCCTGCGGCGTCTGCGCTCCGATGGCGATCTCCATTCGCTCGTCCAGATCCAGTGGGTAAAGCGCCCACAGCGGCGGCTGCCATGCGATTCCCGCCTTGCTGAGCACGGGCAGCAGCCGACCTACGCACTCCCCGACCTTCTCCCCGATCTCCGCAGGGGTGCAGGTCGCTCGCATGACGGCCAGCCGTCGCTCCGGTTTCCTGCCCATCGTCACCTCGTAGCCGGGCAGGCCGCCCTCCGCCAGCCGCTCCAGCATCTCCAGCCGTGCCTGGTCCCTGCTGATCCGCTCGGCCAGCCGGTCGCTGAACCGCTCGGGTCTGATGGAGGCATCTTGGCGCATGGGCGGTCGGGGATCCGTGCATGGAGGGGAGTACTGCCTGGCGCGCAACACGCATGAGGGCGTTCGCTGTGGGAAAGCCTGTTGGCTGAGATTCCGCGCAGAAACGTCCCTGTCGGTAGACGCATATACCGCACTTCCCCAACTGAGGGGGTTCTACAATCGGTTGGTTATGAGACGAGAGGTGAAGCAGCTGAGCGGGGCCGACACCTCACGCAGAGGCAGCCGGACGGGCCGGGCGGGCATCAGGGATGTCGCCGCCGCCGCCGGTGTCTCCATCACGACCGTCTCCGATGCGCTGAACGGCAAGGGCCGGCTACCGGACGCCACACGGCG
>NZ_JBEOVA010000094.1:0-2309 GCF_040295225.1 Streptomyces sp. NPDC002896
CGCACTTGACGGTATGGTGTTCCGTGCGGGTCTGTGTCTGGGGGGAGTCGGGGGCGGGCCCGGGGGTGGCGTTGTGTCGGGGGTCGACGCCGGCCGCCGCCATGGCGGCGGACGGGTCGGTGTACGCGGTGCAGCCCTCGATCGCGTTCGCGATCTTCTCGGCCCGCACCTCGTCGATGTCCACGACAGCGGCCACGCGCGCTCCGCTGGCCACCTCATGGAGGCGGCGCACATGGTCGGCACCCATCTTGCCGGTGCCGATCACGGCGACGCCGAGCGTTTCGCGCTGGGCCATGGCTGTCGTCCCTTCCGGTCGGGTTCCGTCAGGCTCCGCAGGAACGGAGGAACTTACGGGTGCGCACCGCGATGGGCAGCGGCTTGTCCGGAGGACAGGGGTACATGTCCTGCTCGACGATGGCGAAGAGATCGACTCCCAGGCCCTGCGCCGCCGCCAGCACCGGCTCCAGGGCGGGGACGCCGGCCGGCGGCTCGCACATCACGCCGCGCTGAACGGCCGGACCGAAGGGGACCTCGTTCTTGACGACGTCCGCGAGGATCTCCGGGTCGACCTGCTTGAGGTGCAGATAACCGATGCGCTCGCCGAAGGTCTCGATGAGCTTGACGCTGTCGCCACCGCAGTAGGCGTAGTGCCCGGTGTCCAGGCACAGGTTGACCAGGTCGGAGTCCGTCGAGTCGAGGAAGTGCTCGACGTGCTTCTCGGTGTCGATGTGGGTGTCGGCGTGCGGGTGCACGACGATGTCCAGACCGAACCGCTCCCGCACCTCGTGGCCCAGCCGCTCCATGCCCTTCGTCAGGTGCGCCCACTGCTCGCCGGTCAGCTCGGGCGGCTCGATGATCTCGGCGGTCTTGTCGTCCCGCCAGAAGGACGGGATGACCACGAGGTGCTTCGCGCCCATGGCCTGCGTCAGCGCGGCGACGTCGCTGACGTGCTCCCAGGTGGAGTCCCAGACCCCCGGCCCCCGGTGGAGCGCGGTGAAGACCGTCCCCGCGGACACCTTCAGGTTGCGCTTGTTCACCTCGTCGGTGAGCCGGGCCGGGTCGGTCGGCAGATAGCCGTACGGACCCAGCTCGATCCACTCGTATCCGGCACCGGAGACCTCGTCGAGGAACCTCTCCCAGGGCACCTGCTGGGGGTCGTCGGGGAACCAGACTCCCCAGGAGTCCGGGGCTGAGCCCACCCTGATGCGGTCCAGGGGGGCGGGGGCGGAGTTGGCGGCAGTCATCGGGACTGTCCTTTCACCCGAGGGCGGGCGGGGGAGGGGCGGGGATCAGCTGGATGCCTCGGAGGCGGTGGAGCCTCCGGCGGCGGGGGTCGGCACCTGGAGGTCCTCCTCTTCGGGGAGTTCGTCGACGTCGACGCCGCGGACTTGTGAGAGTTCGTGTTTGAGGGCGGCGAGTTCGGCTCCGCCGGCCATGTGGTTGGTGAGTTCTTCGAGGGTGATGTCGCTGCGGGCGGCGGAGAGTTCGAGGGTGCCCAGGCGGAGGACGGAGAAGTGGTCGCCGACCATGTAGGCGTGGTGGGGGTTGTGGGTGATGAAGATGACGCCGAGGCCGCGGTCGCGGGCGGCGGCGATGTATTTCAGTACGACGCCGGATTGTTTGACGCCGAGGGCGGCGGTGGGCTCGTCGAGGATGAGGACGCGGGCGCCGAAGTAGACGGCGCGGGCGATGGCGACGCATTGGCGCTGGCCGCCGGAGAGGGTGCCGATGGGCTGGTCGAGGTCGTCCAGGACGATGCCCATGTTGCGTAGTTCTTCGTCGGCGGTCTTCTTCATCTTCTCGATGTCGAGGCGCCGCAGGGGCCAGGGGCCTTTGGTCATCTCGGAGCCGAGGAAGAAGTTGCGCCAGACCGGCATCAGGGGGACGGTGGCGAGGTCCTGGTAGACGGTGGCGATACCGCGGTCGAGGGCTTCGCGGGGGGTGGTGAAGCGTACGGGCTGGCCGTCGACGAGGAACTGGCCTTCGGTGTGCTGGTGCAGGCCGGAGATGATTTTGATGAGGGTGGATTTTCCGGCGCCGTTGTCGCCGAGGACGCAGGTGACCTGGCTGGGGCGGACAAGGAGGTCGACGCCGTGCAGGGCGCGGATGTTGCCGTAGGACTTGCCGGCGCCGCGCAGTTCGACGACGGGCGTGCCGTCCTGCGGGGCAGTGTCCTTGGCGAGCGTGCCGGATGCGTTGGTTGTCATGGGGTTGAGTTCACCTCCGGGTCGCCGTGCGGCGGACCCACAGATTGACGAGGGCGGCGACCAGGAGCATCACGCCGAGGAAGGCCTTGAACCAGTCGGGGT
>NZ_JBEOVA010000095.1:0-2254 GCF_040295225.1 Streptomyces sp. NPDC002896
CACGCCCCCAACGCAATGGATAACTCAGGCGCGTGTCACCCTCTGTATCGGTGGAGTCCATTTGTCGATCACCGTCGGTGGCCCGTTCGCGGACGGGGATGCGGTGTCGGATCGTGATCTTTTCGGGGCCGATGAGGACGTCTTTGACCAGAAGCCGCAGGACGCGCTGGCGCTCGGGGACCTCGGCTGCGGCGGCGCTGGTGCGGAGCTGGGCGAGGAAGCCTTCCAGGTCGTCGGCGAGTTTGAGGTAGGCGTCGCGGTCGGCGAGCTGGGCTTCCAGAGCATCGAGTTGGCCGCGAAGATTGGACTCGCGGGCCCGCAGGTCGGGCATCCGGGTGCGCAGTTCGTCGATGGTGATCAGCTGTTCCTGAAAGGCCTCGATCATGCGGGTGATGGCGGTGGTGGCCTTGGCCAGGGCCAGCTCGAGGCGGGCGCGTTGGCGTAGGGCGGGGTCGGAGGTGCGGGCCCGCTCCAGGCGCTTGTCGATCTCGGTGCGGATCAGGTGCGGGTCGGCGAGGAGAGTAGTGATGTGCTCCCAGACGACCGCGTCGAGGTAGTCGGCGCGGACGGGCTTGTTGGGGCAGATGCGGCCGCCCTCGTAGCGGTAGTCGTCGGAGCCCAGGCACCGGTAGTAGTAGATCTTCCGGTTCCTGGTGCGGGTCGAGGTGCGGTAGTAGCCGTATCCGCAGCCGGCGCAGGCGGCCAGGCCCTGGAGCAGGGAGGGAGTCTTGCTGTTGCGGGAGGCGTACTTTTTGTTGTCGGCCAGGCGCTGAGCTGCGCGTTCGAACGTGGCACGGCTGATGATCGCGGGGACAGGGATCTCGATCCACTCCTCGCGGGGACGGTCGACGGCCTTGACCGCGCGCGGGGTGGAGCGGCCCTCGAGACGGGCGACGCGGTTCAGGCCCGGTGACTCGTGGACGATCATCGTCTTGCCGAAGACGGCCGACCCCATGTAGGCGGGGTTGCGGAGCATGCCCCATACGACGCTGCGGTCCCACCGGGCCTTGCCGGTGCGGGTCGGGGTGCCAGTGCCGGTGAGCCAGCGGGTCAACTCGGCGATCGAGGCGCCCTCGTCGACGTAGCGGCGAAACAGCTCGGCCACCAGCGCCGCCTCGTGCTCGACGATCTCGTAAGTCGCGCCGTGGTCAGGGGTTTTGCGCAGGTAGCGGTAGCCGAACGGGGCGCCACCGAGCACGTTGACCGAGCCGGTGCGGGCCCGGTAGGTCTTGCCGCGTCGGTAGCGTTCCATCAGCTGGGCCTTCTCGTACTCGGCGAACATGCCCTGGAACTGGATCAGGAGCTGGTCCTCGGGACTGTCGCCGCGCGGGCCCTTGACGAACTCCACCCGGCAGCCCGAACGGGCGAACTCCTCGATCAGCAGGGCCTGGTAGGCGAACTTGCGGGCCAGCCGGTCCGGGCTGTAGCACAGCACCACATCCACGCATCCGGTGGCGATCACATCCCGCAGCCGTTCCAGGGCGGGGCGCACCAGGGTGGCGCCGGAGTGGCCCTCGTCCTCGAACACCCACTCCTCGGGCAGTTCAAGGTGCAGCCCGGCGGCGTGCGCGCGCAGCGCGGCGGTCTGCGAGCCGATCGTCTGGTCCTTCTTCTGCCGGGCCGACGACACCCGGGCGTAAATCGCGGCACTGCTCACCACTGGGCCCTCCCTCGTCCCTGCCGCCGCGCACCCGGGCCCGGCGCTGGGGCACCAGCACCGCGTAGGCCGCGGACAGATCCGCATCCACGTGCCGGTCGAAGACGAACTCCGACTCCAGCAGCCGGGCCTTCATCGGCCCGCGCGCCCCTCAGGGGCGTCCCGGTCGAGGAACTCGGCCAGTGCCCGGGCCACCACCGCCGAGATCGTGGCGTCCATCTCGCGCGCATGGGCGCGTACCTGCCCTGCCAGTGATCCCGGCAGCTTGACGGTGAACACCACGCTCGTTTCGGGAACTTGAATCCGCCCAGTGGCCATGGCCTGCTCCACGTACCGGCGTGCCTGGCGTACCGACACGCCACACCTGCTGGCCATCGTGTGAGCGGCAGCGGCGATGGGCACACCCGCCTCGACCAGGTCAGCGGCGGCATTGACCCGCCGTGCGTACTCGACGCCATCAACGCGATCACGACGCACCATGTCACAAACGTACTACCCATCGTGACGATGCCTACTCTCAGCGCGAGGAAGCAGTTCCAGCCGCCGATAACCGAGCGTCACCTCGAAGCAAAAGTTGCCCATTGCGTTGGGGGCGTG
>NZ_JBEOVA010000096.1:0-1876 GCF_040295225.1 Streptomyces sp. NPDC002896
CTGACCGGGAAGGTTCACCGGGTTGCGAGTTGGACCGAGTGGATGGGGCCTCAATCTGGTGGGGCATGTATCGGGCACCGCGAAAACCGTTGGACACGTCCTGGACGCTCCACGACGATTCGCGCTGTGACAGACAAAGCCGAGCGCCGGACCCCAGTCCCCACTAGCCCGAAGTCCGTACGATTTGTTGAGTTATCGAGCACGGCCATGACCGCCTTGCTGAACGACGATCTGGCTCAAGCCAGTGCCGAAGCAGGTGTCGCTCTCACCGAGTACTTCGTCACCGACACGGCAAAGTGGGTGTGGCAGTACCGGGTCAATCAGCTCACCTCGGACCCGGGTTGCGCGGGGTGGCTCACGCAGACTGTGGTAGCCGAGCCGGAAGGTGCCGTCGTGGGGTATGCCGGGTTCCACGGGCCGCCGGATGAGGCGGGCATGGTGGAGCTCGGTTACTCCGTGGCCCCCGTCTACCGTCGTCAGGGCTACGCCAGGGCGATGCTGACCGAGTTGGTGCATCGGTCTGTTGCCGAAGCCGGAGTCAGGACCGTGCGGGTGACGATCAGTCCTGACAACGCCGCATCCCTGGCCACGATTTCCGGGTTCGGCTTCGTGGCGGTCGGAGAGCAATGGGACGAGGAAGACGGCCTCGAAACCATATTTGAAGTCCCTGTCTGATCAAGCAGCTGCCGGAAGCGGTCGGCCTCCCCAGCGGATGCCTTTCTCGCTGCGGACTCGGGCACGTTCGCGGCGTTCGGCGGCCAGGACATCTCGGTGGCGGGCGTTGGCGTTGCGCCAGCGGAGGTAGGCGTGCAGGGCCCGGGTCTGCACGGTGTGGTTGGGATAGTGGGAGTTGGCGATGGTGAACTGCCGCAGTGGTCCGAAGTGGGCTTCGATCGGGTTGGCCCAGGATGCGTAGGTCGGGGTGAAGCACAGTTCGATCTTGTGTTTCTTTGCCCAGCGGCGGATGTCGGCGCCTTTGTGAGCGGACAGGTTGTCCAGGATCACGTAGATCGGGGCGCCGTCGGGCCGGGCGGCGCGGATCGACTTCAGTGCGGTCAGCGTGTTGGTGGCGCCCTTCCTGCGGCGGTTGACGCCCCACAGGGTGTCGTCGCCGACCGAGTAGCAGCCGTGGAAGTACCGCACGCCATGGGTGCGGTGGTAGGTGGCCGGTAGCCGGTCGGGCCTGGTCTGCTCAGCCCAGCAGCTGCCGCCGGTGGGCCGGATCCCGAGGGGGCCGAATTCGTCGAAGGCGAAGGCTCGGTCCGGGAAGCGCTCCAGGACCTCCTCGATCCGGTCCAGTTTCGTCTCGCGGTCGGGATCGGGGGACTCCTTCCACGTCTTGGTGCGCTGGAAGGTGACGCCGCGGCGGGCGAGCAGGCACCGTAAGGACTCGCGGCCGATGCGGATCACCCGGCCGTGGACTTTGCGCAGATGGGCGGCGAGTTTGCGGATCGACCAGCGGGTGAACGGCTGGCCGAGCTTGGTCGGTCGGGTGATGGCCGTCTGGACGACGAAGTCCTCATCGTCAGGACTGAGCAGGCGGGGACGGCCTCCCGCCCACCTGGGGTCCAGGCATGCCAGGCCAATCTCGTTGAACCGGTGGATCACATCACGCACGGTGTCCTCGTCGGCCTGCACTAGCTGGGCGATTACCGGAACCCGGTTTCCGCCGGCCGAGGCCAGCAGCATCATCGCGCGCCGGTAGCGCACCGAACTGGTGCTGCCCCGGCGCACGATCTGCTGCAGCTTCTGCCCCTCCTGGTCGGTCAGTCTGCGCACACGGACAGGCTCGGGCACTGCACCTCCAGCAGTCGGATCGGACGTCACCACATATCCAACCGCTACGACCACCAACCCGGCGAACCTATACGGTCAC
>NZ_JBEOVA010000097.1:0-1605 GCF_040295225.1 Streptomyces sp. NPDC002896
CTTGATCTTTAACCTGTGCGGCGGGGCCGTGGGGTAGTTGACTTCTTCGTTCGCTGTTTCGCTGGCTGCGTCTTGCGGGGTGTGTGCACGTCGTGGCGTGGGGTGGGCCGGGTGTTCTTTCGGCCTGGGGGTCGTCCGGGGCCGGGTCGGGAGGGTTTCGGTGCTTGGGCCGGGCAGGCGGTCTTCGGGCGGATGTGCCGGAAGTCGCGGCGGACCCGGGCGGGGGTGAGCCTGTCCGGTGGGACGGGCCTTTCCCAGGGACGACGCAGGTCGGCTGCGAGTGGGCGGGCGAGCCGCAGTTGGGTGTAGGCGGCGAGGATCAGCCAGGTCCATCGGTCGGCTGCCTCGGGGGTGCGGATCTTCGGGGAGGTCCAGCCGAGGGTCTGCTTGAAGAGGCGGAAGGTGTGCTCGATGTCGAAGCGCCGCAGGTAGGCCTGCCAGAGACGGTCGGCGTCTGCCGGAGTGGCATCGGTGCCTGACCACCACAGCCAGACCGGCTTCGGTGTTGCTCCACTGGGCAAGTGGCCGATGTCCAGGCGGATCACCGTCCCTTCGACGATCGGGAGGGTGCCGTCGGCGGCTGCCCAGGAAGAGCGGTGGGTCAGCTTGGGGTGCAGCCGGTCCCAGGAGCGGGCCCTGGCGGTTCCGTAGAGGCGTGTGTCGGTGACGGTTTCCGTGTTTGGGGTGCCCCAGGTGTCAGGCTGCCCGAAGACGAACTCGCCGCCGTGCCGGGGCGGACGGCCCTGGGTGTGCGGGAGCCGCGGTGGGACAGCCCTGCGTAGGACGCGGTCGGATCGCATCCTGGCCAGCACCTTGACCGGCAGGTCTTTTAGGAGGAAGCCGAGGCGGGGGGCGTCGTATCCGGCGTCCGCCACGATGAGGATGTCGGGGTCGCCCGTCTGCCACTGCCCCGCTGCGATCAGTCGCTGAAGCAGATCGCGCAGCTGCCGGGCGGTGACGGTGGCGGTGTCGTCGCCGGGCGCCAGACGCAGGGCGTCCAGGGGTGCGGTCCATGAGCTGCGGCCCGGCTCGAGCGCGCAGATGATCGAGTAGGGCCAGCCGGGGACCGGGATGTGCTGGTCCTTGCCCCGGCCGTAGGTGTGACACAGGATCCGTTCCGGTGAGGTGTGGGCGTCGGGCCGCAGCCAGCAGGTGACATCGACGGCCAGGACCAGCCGGCCGTCGGCAGCCCGCGGCAGTGGTACTTCGGCCAGCGCCCGCCGCAGCCGACCGGCATCGATGCGTCCACTGGCCACAGCCGCGTAGAGCCCTCCATGGCCGCGGCGGTGTTCACCCACCAGCGACAGCTCGGCCAGTGATCTCACCGGCCCGTCGCCGCACAGAACAGCATCAGCCAGCTCGAACAACGCGTCCGAACGAGCGGTCAGACAGGCGTAGAACTCACCCCGGAAGCATGACAGTTGCGCCAACGGCTCTCGCCGGACAGCGTGATGAAGCAGACTCATCCTCACGGCCTTCGTGCTGAATGTGTGTGTTCCTTGGTCGGAGCACATGTTCAGACGAAGGCCGCTTCCGTGTACGGCAGTTACCGAACCGGGTGATCAAGTTCGACGCACCATTCGACGTCGGACGTTAAAGATCAAG
>NZ_JBEOVA010000098.1:0-1564 GCF_040295225.1 Streptomyces sp. NPDC002896
GTTACTCTAAAAACTTGACTTAACGTCAAATGCCATAAAAGATAATAAAGTCCGTTTAATTATTTTCATTGTTTTTGTCCTTATCTTTTTTTCTTGCCATAGAAGTAAAACCAAAACATGACCATGCAAAAAACATAATTAACCAAAAATTATTATCCATATCTTTCTTAGTAAAATAAGCAATTAAACTTAATATCGCCACAACAAAATATAAATAATTACTATATTTAAAAAATTTTTTCATTGAAATATCCTCCATATACCCGAATTGCTAGTTGATTATTTATCCATGACTTGATACCCGATAGAATATCTTAAAGTCTCTGGTTCCAGTGATTTAGCTGATTTTAACAGTAAAGAATACGCTAAAAGTATCATCTCTAATTTCAATTGAAAACCTTGAGGCGAACGACTTTTACAACGCTCAGCTCCTAGATTTGTCAAAAAAGAGAAAACTCGCTCAATCACTTTTCTATGTTTTGAAAAATTAGGGAAAAGGATTTTCTTTTGCTTCATGTTCTTCCTGACAGGTGTAATTAGATCAATTCCTTCTAATTCCAGCCTTTCATGCAGTGACTGACCTAAATATCCCATATCTCCAAGGACTGTTGGTGTCCCAAATTGACTCAACACTTCCTCGGTCATTGAACTATCAGCCATTGAAGCAGGAGTAATTGTGTAGTCTATGACATAGCCTGATTCACTGACTAAAGCATGACATTTACATCCATAGAAGTACTGTCCCTTTGTAGCATTGTAGCCAACATTGGCATAATCTCCAAGAACTTTGCTTCTGAAATTACGAATAGGCTGACACAAAGGAATGGGGAAGCTGTCAATAATGGATACACTCATTCCTTCAACCTCTTTAAAGACGAGTGCTTGGCGAATGACTTGGATACTCGGTAAGAGGGCATTACAACGGCGGACAAAGCGAGAATATTCTAGGAAATTAGGAAATAAACTTTGAGCCAATTGGTGCTTAGCTTTAAGCGTTTCACTAAAATGCAGTACGCCCCATAGGTAACAAGCGATAACTAAGCAATCTGATGTTGCGAGATGGACGTTCTTTCGGTTTTGAACCTCAAGGGAAACACTCGTTTGATAAAGCGTCTCAATGGTTGTCAGTAAATAAACAAAAACTTTTGGAAGTGTGCTATTATAAGTCATATAAGTCGTGCGCTTTCTAATGCTTAGTGGTTTAAGATTAGGATAGCACGACTTATTTATTTTCCAATGAAATTAACTAGCAATTCGGGTATATAAAAGTATTGCTTGATGTATTTCTGAAAAATTGTAATTTTTCTGAAAGTAAAGTTGAAAAACCATACTAAATGATTAAACTTATATCTTTATTTATACGTAAAATTTCTTGCAGTTTAAAATTTGAAACCCATACATTCACTTGCATTAACAGGTTTTGTTTTATATAATAAACTAATATAGTATAGAAAATTAAAAAAAAACACCAAAATGGTTTAACTTAAGCAAGTTTTGATTTAATTTATCAGAAAAATTAGGGTTTTTCTTACAGAATTTAATAAAAAGAGGGATTATATTTATG
>NZ_JBEOVA010000099.1:0-1425 GCF_040295225.1 Streptomyces sp. NPDC002896
GCACTAGTGTGCTGCGCCAGAAATCCTCAGAGTTAGTTGATACCTTCTTTTCATGGCGCAACGAGGCCCTACTGCTGTGGAGATCGTTCTTTCCGAGGGTGAGCGTGCTGAACTTGTGCGCCGGGCGGGGCTGTCCGACCGGCGCGCGGCTGAGCGGGCCAGGATCATCTTGGCCTGCGCTGATGGGATGTCGAATGCGGGTGCTGCACAGGCCGTTGGCGCCGGCGTCAAGACGGTGCGCAAGTGGCGCGGGAAGTTCGCCGCTGAGCGACTCGCCGGGCTCCAAGACGAGGGCCCTATCGGCCGACCCAAGTCCGAACTGGTCCTGAGCGAGGGTGAGCGAGCCCAGCTTGTGCGCTGGGCGAGGCGGGCCAAGACCGCCCAGTACCTCGCGCTGCGGGCGAAGATCGTGCTGCGGTGTGCGGAGGGTGTGACGAACAAGCAGGTTGCGGCTGATCTGGGCGTGGATCAGTCCACAGTGGACCGATGGCGGGCCCGCTTCGTGGCTGATCGCCTCGACGGCCTGCAGGACGAACCGCGAACCGGCAGGCCGCCCTCGGTCCTGCTCGACCAGGTCGAAGACGTCATCGTTGCGACACTGGAGTCCGTGCCGGGCAAGGACACGCACTGGTCGCGGGCCTCCATGGCCACACGCACCGGGCTGTCGAAGTCCACCATCGGGCGCATCTGGAAGAAGTTTGACCTCAAGCCGCACCTGCAGGACTCCTTCAAGCTCTCCACCGACCCGCAGTTCGTCGACAAGGTCGTGGACGTTGTCGGGCTCTACCACAACCCGCCAGAGCGGGCAGTGGTGCTCTGCGTCGATGAGAAGAGCCAGATCCAGGCGCTGGATCGGTCCCAGCCGGTGTTGCCGATGATGCCCGGCATGCCCGAGCGCCGCACCCACGACTACCTGCGCCACGGCATCACCAGCCTGTTCGCCGCATTCAACATCGCTGACGGCACCGTCATCCACGCTCTCCACCGACGCCACCGCGCCATCGAGTTCAAGAAGTTTCTGGTCGCGATAGACAAGGCCGTGCCCGCCGAGCTGGACGTACACCTCGTCTGCGACAACTACGTCACCCACAAGACCCCCGAGATCCAGCAGTGGCTCGCCCGACACCCGCGATTCCACGTCCACTTCACACCGACCGGCTCCTCTTGGATCAACCAGGTCGAGCGGTGGTTCGGCCTGCTGACGGACAAACTCATCCGCCGCGGCGTCCACACCTCCGTCCAGGCGCTCGAGAACGACATCCGCAACTGGATCGACACCTGGAACGAGAACCCAAGACCGTTCATCTGGACCAAGACCGCCGACGAGATCCTCAAGTCCCTCGCCGACTACCTCGCCAGGATCGCCCCACCCAACAGTCAAACCGGAACCGACTAACCCTCAGGATTTCCGGCGCAGCACACTAG
>NZ_JBEOVA010000100.1:0-1412 GCF_040295225.1 Streptomyces sp. NPDC002896
CTAGTACTGCAACGGTGCTTGTTCTGAGTGCTGGGCAGTTTTCAGGGGCTGTGTCCGCGTCGTTTGTAGTGGCTGATGCGGGCTTGATGCTGGCGTCGTCGTCGCCAGTGTGACCAGTGCAGGATGTCGTCGACCGGGGCGGGGCGACGGTCGGTGAGGCGGGTGATCAGGCGTCTGATCTCGGCGAGGCTGAGGTGGATGAGCTGGGAGGATCCGTTTCTGCTTTGTCCGTGTCCAGCTCTCGGGCCCGCAGGACGGTCAGGCAGGCGTGGGCGGCCATGGCCAGGGTCATGTGGCGGTGCCAGCCCGGGTAGCGGCGGACTTGGTAGTCGTCCAGGCCGCATTCCTGCTTCGCGGTCTGGAAGCATTCCTCAACAGCCCATCGGCTGCCCGCGACGCGGATCAGCTCGTCCAGCGTGGTGTCGGCCGGACAGTAGGCGATGTAGTAGGAGATCTCCTCGGGCCTGCTCACGCTGCGGCGGGCGAGAACCCAGTGTCGGCGGTCCTCGCGGTGCCAGGGCCTCACCTCGACGCGGGCCCAGTCGAAGATCCGCCGCCCGTGAGCTCCCTGCCCGCAGGAGCGGCGTTTCCACTTCTGCCGTGGCAGGCCGGGAAACAGTTCGTGCACGGGGTGGTCGATGGACCAGCGGGTGACGACGGTGTCGTGGCGGGTGGTGGCCATGACGTGGAAGACATCGGCCTGCTCCAGCTCGAACCGCCAGCCTTTGCTGTAGCCGTAGGCGGCGTCCGCCGTCACCCAGCCGAACGGTATGCGGTCAGCGATGGCCCGGCGGACCATCGCCTTGGCCATGGCCACCTTCGTCTCGAAGGCGACCGTGTCGTCGATACCCGCCCGGCGGCAGCGATCCCGGTCGTCCGTCCAGGAGGTGGGCAGATACAGCCGTCGGTCGATCAGCGTGCGTCCGCGGCCGGTGGCATAGGCGAGGAACACACCGATCTGGCAGTTCTCCGTGCGTCCCGCAGTGCCGGAGTACTGCCTTTGCACCCCGGCCGAGCGGATGCCCTTCTTCAGGAAACCGGTGTCATCGACGATCAGGACGGCTTCTCGGTCGCCGAGGTGATCCACGACGTAGTCGCGTACGTCGTTCAGGACCTCGTCGGCGTCCCACTCGATCCGGTTCAGCAACCGGTGGATGCGATCGGGACCCTCGTGCCCGGCTTCCTCCGCCAGCGTCCAGCCGTTCTTCCGCTCCAGCGGCGCGACCAGTCCTCGCATGTAAGCGAGTGCTGACTGGCGCGGCTCTTCCCGGTTGAACCGGTGCACGAACTGGTCATGCAGAGCGTCCAGTTCACCGGCCCACAGCCTGACATCAGCAAGGTCCCCACCCATGACCACACCAACGACTGAGCTGGCCAGCAGTCACGGCAAGCACCGTTGCAGTACTAGGGCG
>NZ_JBEOVA010000101.1:0-1371 GCF_040295225.1 Streptomyces sp. NPDC002896
GGGTCTGTACGGTCACTGGTGTAACTCCCGAGCTGGAAGCGACAGTTGATGACTGACGTGGTGAGTGACACCAAGGCCCCGGAGGTGCCCGTGGACGAGGTCGTGGACGACGCCTTGATCCAGCAGCTGATGGCCCGTGCAAAGGACGGCGGGATGAAGCTGGCTGGCGAGGGCGGTCTGCTGCAGCAGCTGACCAAGAAGCTGCTGGAGTCCGCCTTGGAGGGCGAGATCACCGACCACCTGGGCCACGAGAACGGCGAGCGGGCCGAGGACGGGCGAAGGGAGAACTACCGCAACGGCCACCGAGCCAAGACCGTGACCACCGAAATCGGCACCGTCGAGATCGAGGTGCCCCGGGACCGGGCCGGCACCTTCGAGCCGATGATGGTCAAGAAGCGCCAGAAGCGCCTTGCCGGTATCGATGAGATGGTGCTGTCCCTGTCCGCGAAGGGCCTGACCCACGGCGAGATCTCCGCCCACCTGGCCGAGGTCTACGGGGCAAACGTCTCCAAGCAGACCATCTCCACCATCACCGACAGCGTGGTCGCGGGGATGACGGAATGGCAGAACCGGCCGCTCGACGCGGTTTACCCGGTCGTCTTTATCGACTGTGTGAACGTGAAGATCAGGGAGGGGCAGGTCGCCAACCGGCCCGTCTACATGGCCGTGGCGGTCACTGCCGAGGGCCACCGCGACATCCTCGGCCTGTGGGTCGGCGACGGGGGCGAGGGCGCGAAATATTGGCTGCAGGTGCTGACCGAGATCAAGAACCGCGGCGCCGCGGACGTGCTGATGCTGGTCTGCGACGGGTTGACGGGGTTGCCGGACGCGGTCAATGCGGTCTGGCCTGCGACGATCGTGCAAACGTGCGTCGTTCACCTGTTGCGCAACTCGTTCAAGTACTGCGGGCGGCAGGACTGGGAGAAGATCGCGCGTGGACTGAAGCCGGTCTACACCGCGCCGACCGAGGAGGCCGCGCTGGAGCGGTTCATGGAGTTCGCCGAGGTGTGGGGGAAGAAATACCCGGCGATCGTGCGGTTGTGGGAATCGTCCTGGTCGGAGTTCGTGCCGTTCCTGCGGTTCGACGTGGAGATCCGCCGGATCGTGTGCACCACCAATGCCATCGAGTCGATCAACGCCCGTATCCGCAAGGCTGTGCGCGCCCGTGGGCACTTTCCGACGGAGCAGGCCGCGCTGAAGTGCGTGTATCTGGCAGTGATGAGCCTGGACCCGACCGGGACAGGACGGCGGCGCTGGGCGATCCGGTGGAAGCCAGCGCTGCAGGCGTTCGACATCACCTTCGACGGACGGCTCTCGGCCGCCCGCCGCTAGAACCCGACAACCGAGTTACACCACTGGCTGGACACACCC
>NZ_JBEOVA010000102.1:0-1326 GCF_040295225.1 Streptomyces sp. NPDC002896
CGGTCGGCGACGCCGTGTGCCTCGCCGGCGGGCGACACCTGTGGCGCGGAGGGTTCGGGCAGCAGGGTGTAGTTCCACTGGCCGTGAACCTCATGCCGGACCAGCGGCAGCGCGGCGAAGCGGTCCTTGCTGATCGCGATGCCGGTGGGGTAGTCACCGGGATCGAGGTGGGCCTCGACGCGCAGACCAGCCCGGGTGCGGGTGGCGGCGATCGTCGCGATAACGACTTCGTGGCTGGTCAGCGGCCTGCCACGCCAGTTGTGGGTGATGTGGGAGAACAGCCGGTGCTCGATTTTGTTCCACTTGCTTGTGCCCGGAGGAAAGTGACACACCGTGATCGTCAGGCCCGTCTCGGCGGCCAGGGCAGCCAGTTCGCTCTTCCAGACCCGGTAGCGGTAGCCATTGGAGCCGCCCGCGTCCGAGGTGATCAGCAGCCGTGACGCCTTCGGGTAGTCGAGGCTGCCGCGACAGCGCCACCAGCGGCGGATGGACTCGACCGCGAAGACCGACGTGTCGTGGTCGATCCCGACGTTGACCCAGCCGGTGTTGCGGGCGATGTCGTAGATCCCGTACGGGATCGCCTGCTGAACGTCCGGGCCGCTGAAGAAGAAGTGATGGTCCTCCACCTCGACCGGCTCGCCCCTGGGCCGCCACTCGCGGCCGGCCATCGGCAGCCGTCCGATCTGTTCCCGCTTCTTCGTGTCCACGCTGATTACCGGCTCGCCGTCGCCCTGGTGCTGTTTGACCTGCTCGTTGATGTAGCGGAACTGGGCATCCCGGTCGGGATGCTGGGATCCCTCAAGGGTCTTGACGTTCGCCTGCAGACTGAAGCCCTCCTGCTTGAGCAGCCGACCCACCGTCGGCGGAGACACCGGGTGCCCCTGCCGGGTCAGCTCCTCGGCCAGGTTCCGCAGCGACTTCGTCGTCCACCGCAACGGCGACTCCGGATCACCCCGCTCATCCGGCTCGACCAGCCCCAACAACGCCTTGAGCAGGGCGGGATTGTTGGCCTCGGCCCGCTTGCGGCCTCCGCCTGGTGCACGTACCTGTCCGTCCGGCAGCGGCCCGGCCCCAGCCTCCAGCTCCGACACTCCGCGGCGCACGGTGGTCTCGCTGACCTGCGCGATCCTCGCCACCGCCCGTACACCGCCGTGCCCGATCAGCCGGGCCTCGGTGGCCAGGGCCAGCCGCCGCTGCCGTTCGTTCAAATGCGGCAACAACACCGAGAACCTGCAGTGGAGTTGGGAACAGATCTCCTTCGGAACGGCCATACCCTGACAACGAGCCCGCACCTGTAAAGCAGCACCTTGATTCTTTACGGCTTCA
>NZ_JBEOVA010000103.1:0-1279 GCF_040295225.1 Streptomyces sp. NPDC002896
AGCACGGTCTCGCGTCCGTCGTGCGCGGTGTCGGTGAGCATGTAGCCGAGGACGAACACGATCAGGGCGATCGTCGCCCAGGTGAGGTACGGGTACAGCCACATGCGGACCACGAGCTTCTCCGGCGTCTCGCGCTGGATGATCTTCCGCATCCGCAGCTGCGAGAAGCAGATCACCAGCCAGACGAACAGGGCCACGGCGCCGGAGGAGTTGACCAGGAAGAGGAAGACGGTGTCCGGGTAGGCGTAGTTGAAGAAGACCGCGACGAAGCCGAAGACGACGGAGACCAGGATCGCCGCCATCGGCACGCCGCGCGAGGTGGTCTTGGCGAAGGCCTTCGGCGCGTCGCCGCGCTCGCCGAGCGAGAACGCCATGCGGGACGCCGTGTAGAGCCCGGAGTTGAGGCAGGACAGCACCGAGGTCAGCACGATGAAGTTCATGATCTGACCGGCGTTCGGAATGGCCAGCGAGTTGAGCGCCGCGACGTACGAGCCGTCCTTGGTGATGCTCGCGTCGTTCCACGGCAGCAGGCAGACCACGACGGCGATCGAGCCGAGGTAGAAGACGGCGATACGCCAGATGATGCTGTTGGTGGACTTGGTGACCGCGCGCTGCGGGTCCTCGGACTCACCGGCCGCCAGGGTGGCGATCTCGCTGCCCATGAAGGAGAAGACGACGAGCAGCATGCCGGTGAGGATGGCGCCGGGCCCGTTCGGCAGGAAGCCCCCATGCTCGGTCAGGTTGCCCAGGCCCGCGCTGTCGCTGTCCACGCCCGGCAGCACGCCGAAGATCGCGAGGCCGCCGATGATGATGAACGCGGAGATCGCCACGACCTTGATCCCGGCGAACCAGAATTCGAACTCGCCGTAGGACGCCACCGACACCAGGTTGGTCGCGGTGAGTACGACCATCACGATGAGCGCCCAGGCCCACTGCGGTACGGCAGGTATCCAGCCCTCGAGGATCACCGCACCGGCGGTCGCTTCGACGGCGAGCACGACGACCCAGAAGAACCAGTACAGCCAGCCGATCGAGAAACCGGCCCAGCGCCCCAGCGCACGGTCCGCGTGCGCGGAGAACGACCCGGAGGTCGGATTGGCGGCGGACATCTCGCCGAGCATGCGCATCACGAGGACGACCATCGTGCCGACCAGCGCGTACGACACGAGGATGCCGGGGCCTGCGGTGGCGATACCGGAACTGGAGCCGACGAAGAGTCCGGCACCGATGACACCGCCGATGGCGATCATCGACAGGTGGCGGTTCTTGAGGCCTGCCT
>NZ_JBEOVA010000104.1:0-1152 GCF_040295225.1 Streptomyces sp. NPDC002896
CGCTCAGCAGCTCGCGGATGACGGCGTTGTCGTCGCCGGGCGCGGTGAACTCCGGGCCGTAGAGGTAGTCCATGACCGCGGCCAGCTTGGCGTCGACGGCCGCCTCGGCGACGGACGCGGCGAACGCCTGGTCGTACCGCTCGTGCAGATGGCGCACCACGGCGAGCAGCAGGTCCTCGCGGTTGCCGACGTAGTGGCGGATGTGGCTGCGGCTCATCCCGGACTCCTCGGCGATCCGCTCCAGCGTCGCGCCGGCCAGGCCGTGCCGCCGCAGGCAGCGCGTGGTCGCCTCGATGATCTGCTGCCTGCGCTCCACGGCCAGACTGCGCCGCCCCATACGTATCGCTCCCTCGCCGGGTCCGGGGTCCGAAGGCCCCGGAACCATGTCCAGGACTGCCCCGAGAATGCCACATCACCCTCCGGATTTTTGATTGTCTACATTGACAATCAAAAGGGGGTGCTGCCAGGGTCCGGTGTCGTGACTCCCACCTTCCACATCCTCAAGGCGACCGAGGAGCATCCGGCCGCGCGCCCACACCGCGTCCGGATGCGCGACGGCGTCCGCCTCGCCACCGACGTCTATCTCCCCGACGACGACGCCCCCGGACCCACCGTCCTCGTACGCCTCCCCTACGACAAGTCCGGCGAGTACACCTTCATGCCACGCATCGCGGCGTACATGAACGCCCGCGGCTACCGGGTCGTCGTCCAGGACGTGCGCGGCAAGTTCCGCTCCGAGGGCGCGACCCTGCTGTTCGTCCACGAGGTCCACGACGGCTACGACACCCTGGAGTGGATCACTCACCAGCCCTGGTCGAACGGGGTCGTCGGCATGTGGGGCGACTCCTACTACGGCTGGACCCAGTGGGCCGCCCTCTCCTCCGGCCACCCGGCCCTGCGCGCCATCGCACCCCGCGTCACCGGCACCGAACTCGCCCAGGTCGTCAGCCATCCCGACGGCACCCGCGACGTCGAGTGGAACTTCCGCCTCGGCTACACGGCCACCCACTTCGTCGACCGGGACACGTACGAGTGGCAGCCCGACCCCGACCACCGCCCCCTCATCGCCCCCTATGAGGAGTTCTTCGCACAGCTCGGCCGCCGGTCGGTCTCGTTCGACACCCAGTTCCCGCACGACGCACACCTGCGGCG
>NZ_JBEOVA010000105.1:0-1086 GCF_040295225.1 Streptomyces sp. NPDC002896
TTGGCGATGATGTGGTTGGTGTTGGCGGCGTGGCGCTTCTCGCGCCGGTTGCGCTTCTTGAGTAGGCGCTTGGCGGACTTGGTGCCCTTGGCCTGCAACTTGCGGCGCAGGTCGAGCTGGCGCTTGCGGTGCCGGTTCAGGCCGCGCCCGGCCGCCTTGTAGCCGGTGGACATGGTGGCGATGTTGACGATGCCGAGGTCCACGCCGATGAAGCCGTCCGGCTCATACTGTTCGGCCTCGGGAACATCGCAGGTGGCGATCAGGTAGAACGTGCCGTCGCGTTCGATCAGGTCGGACTCGCCCTGGCGGTGCTCCCGCAGCGTTTTGAGAGCGGCGGGGGAGCAGGCAAAACGGACGTTCTTGATACGCCCGGCCGTGGTCCAGATGCTCACCGTCTGCGCGTCGTACTGCCACGAAAGGCACCGATCGTCATACGGCTGCGCGGCATCGGGCCGGAAGGTGATCGGCTTCGCCTCGGCCTTCCGGCGGCGCTTCGATCCGGGCTTGCCGAGGTTGCCGGCCTTGATGTTGGCCGTGAGCGTGGTGTAGGCGTCGCGGACCTTCTTGATGACGTGCTGGGCGGCCTGCGCCCCCAGGCCCCGCGACTTCAGGTCGGTGTAGGTGTGCTTGCGCAGCTCGTACTCACGCGGCACATCACGCTCGAACGCCACCGCCGACACCCAGTTCGCCGCCTCGTTGACCGTGTGCAGGGTCGCCGACAGCGCGGCAGCCTGCTCGGCCTCCGGCATCAGCTTCACTTGCACAACGACCTTCACGCCCGTGATCGTAGCATTGCTCTATGTCACCACGCTGGGAGTCAAACCCCGACATTCGCAGGGGCCGTACGGTCGTTTACACCCTTCACGCGCACTTGGTCTTCACACCCAAGTACCGGCGCGGGCCGTTCACCGATGAGATCCTTCGACGCTGCGAAGAGGTCATGCCAGGGCCCCCGGCGAGATCGCAGGCCGACCCCGGCCGGGGAAAGCCGCGGCGAAGTCCTCGTCCGTGAACAGCGGACCGAGCACCTCCCGGATCCGGATGGCCAAAGTCCCCTTGGGGAACGCGGCCCGCACCACCCGAGCC